>JANDJC010000013.1 GCA_024331045.1 Nitrospira sp. | reverse complement strand
ACTGCCAAACGTGGCAGGAATAAAGTTTTTATAGCCGATCCCTCGTTGATTGATGACCAGTTGAGCATCGGCTACTACCTCTTTGCCTGATTCCAACAAGACTGGCAACAGTTCTCTCGCCAGTGCAGGAAGAGACGGCGGCAGGTGTCGGAGGTCGAGACCAGTTTGGTGGAGAAATTCAGCGACGACTGCTCGTTCGAACGCTTCGGGAGTGAACCCCTTGTCTCCCTGTTCCGGGTCATTGATCAGCGGCTGATGCCGTTCGACCACGAGCCGTCCCACATTTAACAGAATTGTCAAATACCGGGCCGTGAGCTCATTATCCTCTCGGAGAGTCCGCGCTTCACCAGCAAATAGTGGCGTCAACACAAAGGCGATGCTCCACACGATCAAGAGCCACGCGCGATGGTTGATGCGTCTTGCATGATACATGGGGGGTCCTTAACCTTTCCCTCCAGGACGGCATTGTCCTTGGTTGTAATGATCGGGCACTTTCGATATTTCCAACGGGAGCCCTTCGACGGTCGCTCGTCTGGTCGGGGCATACTCCTCTTCCATCCACCGCCGCCGCATCTGCGCCAGGCGACCGGTCTCCTCCAGACGATACAGCAAGTTGTTGAGGAACCATTGGAGCCGCCGTTTCTCCTCGCTCGTGACGATCGAGAAATACTCCTGCGTGAGAACCAATGGCGAGCCGTCCGGCCGCTCAAGCAACCGCCAGTCCGGCCAGACTCGCTTGGTCACATAGCGAAGAATGGGATAGTCGGTCAAAATAACGTCGATCGGCGGATCCTTTGTCTCCACTGCTGCTGGAAGGGAGTCGCACACCACGAGCTTAATACGCGGCAGATTGGCCTCTGCGTAAAAATGGGCAGTTCTTCGATTTTGGACTGCGACGGTCAGACCGGATAACCCCTCCCGAATGGCCGCCAGGGTGTCGGGCGTGGCCTGTCGGCGAAATGGCGAAAGAACCTTGTCCGCGATGTCGTCACGACGGACAGCGACACCGATCCCCCCTTCTTGAAAGTACGGCATGGAGGTCCACAGACCCCCCGGGTGCGATCCGGGCACGTTGCCACTGAATGAGGAGACAAACAGATCGAGGTGTCCCTCGTTGAGTTCGATGAGCAGGTCTCGGAAACGGGTCAGGTGCAGGGTTGGGAGGATGGGCTGTCGTTTCCCACAGTGCTCGCTCAACGCTTGTGAAACCTCCTGGATCAATTGAACATCGAGGCCGGTGACCCGAATGCCCTCATCGGTATAGACCGCCGGAAACACAAAGGGGCGAAAGGGTTCGACGGAGATCCCAACCCGCAGTCGCCCGCGCGAGCAGATGGCCGACAGCTCATCGCCGGTCAGCGGGTGCACCAGTTCTATGGCGTCGAAAACGAGGCCGCACCCCGGCAAAAGACCGGCGAGCATCATGAAAAGGAGGAGCCGGCATCGAATTCCGATGGGTCGGCGGCCATCGTTGGCGTCGCTATGGCTATGAATGAGTCGCGTGCCGCTGGATAAATCCTTGGCGGTCATATCGGTCAGAATCGGACGCCGATCGTGAAGAGCCATTGTTCCGTCAAATTGGACTTGCTCTGGAAGTCAATTTCGAACCGGGAATATTGCAGTCCCATGTCTACTGAAAACCCCTTCGCCACCGGAAAGCGGACGCCGACTTGTCCGCCGTAGAGATAGCCGGGAGACCACTCACCCCTTCCAGGCAAGGTCCCTCCCACCAACGCCCCGATGTAGGGAACCGCTCGGTCCTCAAGCGGGCCGAAGAGGACATGCCGAATGAGCCGATGAATCGGCTTGTCTTTAGGAAAGTCCAGAACATCGATGAAATTATTCCACCGTGGATTGACATATAACGAATGTTGGTCTGTGATGAAGGTCTTGGTATGTTGGCTATAGAACTGATAGACCGTTCGGACTTCGAGTAACCCGTACCGGAGGGCGGTGATGCCGGCTTGAGCGGCGATGACTCTGGCACGGGGAGCGAATGTGCGTTGATTGAATGAAATGTCAAAATTGAACGGGCGAAGTGGAAACAGTTCCAATGTTGAATCGAGCGCGATGGTGGGGGAAGGGCACAGCATTGGGAGGAGGGTGATCACAAGCGCGCCGACCGCCAACTGCTGGGAGACATGATGGAGGCGGAGCTGCGATCCATCCGCTCGTGCGGGCCTTGTCATGGAGGAACCTCCCGATGGAGATTTGGAGGCACGATATCCTACCCGACTACTTGGTAACAAGGCACCTTTGCAAAATCATGGCTTGCGCTAGGGATGCGGCAGTGCCCACGAACCAGCCAAGAATTGCCTGCAAGAGTGGCCTGGTCGCCCGTTCACTCATGGGATCGGATCGTCGTTGAGCAACCGCCGCCGTAACCGGAAGAACTCCTGCAACAGTTCACGACTTTCCTCTTCCAAGATCCCGCCCGACACCTCGACCCGGTGATTCAGCCGACGTTCAGCGGGGATATCAAAGAGTGAACCACAGGCGCCAGCCTTGGGATCCCAAGCTCCAAAGACAAGTCGGGCAATGCGGGCTTGGATGATGGCACCAGCGCACATCAGGCAGGGTTCAAGCGTCACGTAGAGCGTTGAATCGGTGAGTCGCCAACTGCGAAGATGTTCGGCGGCACTTCGAATAGCCAGCATTTCCGCGTGAGCCGTTGGGTCTTGCCGTGACTCGCGAAGATTGTGGGCGGATGCCAGGATCTGTCCCTGGCGAACAAGCACTGCTGCGACCGGCACCTCACCGGCCCTGAAGGCCGACTGGGCCAGCTCGAGGGCCTGGTGCATGAAGTGACGGTCGATGTTGTTCCAGAACATGAGGATGTCTGACCCTGCCGCTTCCTCATGGCATGGTAACATAGAGTCTCTTCATAAGCGCAGAGCCGAGGGGATGAGCTATCGACCGTGACTAGGCGCGGCTCAATAAATACGGTGTGCCGGTTGGTTGGGAGCTGGTGCCGACCGGCTCAAGAGTTATGGAAAAGGCTGTGACGCTGGGCATGGTCTGGGCCGATGTCACGAAGAGGTGAGCGGTTTCTTCTTTGCCGATCCGAAAAGCTCCGATGGAGACTGGCGGTTGGGTTCCACGGGTAACCCACAGCCGGTACTCCATGCCGGCGGGGCAGTCGGGGAGGTTCAACGTATAAAGCCAGATTTTCCCGCTACGATGATCGTGGAGCAGGATTCCCGAGGCATGGGGGGCTGTGGGGGTACCAGCCAGGATGACGGCTTGGGCCTGCGGCATCCGTAAGAGCGCACTAAATGCACGAAAGTCATCTTCTGCCGATCGTGCTTCTTGCTTCCCATGCTGTTTCTGTTGGGCCATGAGGACGTCCAACTCTGCTTCGCGTTGAATCAGTTGGTCCTTGAGGTCCGCGATCTCGGCCAGGCGCAGACGCAGTTCTTCTCGCGTCTGATTCAGCAATCGCTCACGGTCATCAAGTTCGCGCTCTAACTCGGCCAGGCGGGAGGCGGCTTCTTCAGCATTCCAGGAGGGCGAGGTGTTCTGGTTCTCGGTCTTGTTTGGCTGACGAGTCGGTTGTGCGAGGTACAGGCTCGCGGCGAGTGCCGCGATGATGACCAAGCCCGCAAATACCTTAACAGCTACTGGAGACGAAGCAGTTTGGGGTTGAAGCACGTGTTCCATCCATTTGCCTGGCTCAAGGCGCGGGATGTCTTGCTGCGTGGCGACAGTGGTCTTGGAAGGCGGTGCACTCACGACGGTGGCTCTCAGTAGGCGCGGAGGCATGACGATGTTCAGGCTGAATGGAAGGGCGGCTGCTACGCTCTGAAACTCGCGGAACAAAGCGTGGCACGAGGCGCAGCCCGACAGAAAATGGGCATCGAGCGCCTGTCGTTCTCCTCGCTCCAACGCTCCGAGGACGTACAGGGGGATGGCGTCTTGCAGTTCCTGATGAGTCATGACCGGCTACCGGGCTCTTTGTGTTGCTGCAGGGCCTCGCGCAGTTTGGTCATGGCAAGTTTGAGACGGGTCCTGACGGCGGCGGAAGGGCAACCCACTTTGACGGCAATTTCCGTGAGGGAAAGCCCCGCATAGTAGGCCAATTCAATGGCCTCTCGCTGGGCAGGGGAGAGAGCCGCCAGGGCGGTCACGATCAAGTTCCTGAGTTCTTGATCAGCCGGAGCATCGAGAGAAGCTGGTGGGTGGTCGAGCGGCTGGTGGGGGAGCGAGCCGTTTTGCAGATGGTCTAAGTGTCGCTTGGTGCGAAGACCACGCACTCGCGCTCGATCGAGGGCGCGGGTACGGGTCAGGGCGATCAACCAGGCAATAGGGGTGCCGCGGCCTACGTCGTATCGAACCACCTTTTTCCAAATATCCAGATAGATCTGCTGAAGAACCTCGGCCGCCTCTTCTCGGCTTCCCACGATCCGGAAGGCCAGACTGTAGAGAAGCATGCTCGAACTGTCGTACAGGGAGGCCAGGGCCTGCTGATCTCCTTTCATCACTTTGGACAACAGGGCCGGTTCGATAGTGGATGCGGCTTGTTGCTGGTTAGGACACATGGAGCACGTGCATCAGCTCTTGTGCCGAAGGTCTCTCATCAAGCGGGTGTCGTTACTATAGCACTGTTTGTGCATTCTACGAATGAAAGGGGCGATCTTTGCAGGCGCTAGGCATGTTTGAAGAACGGCAACAGCCGCTCGGCGGCGTCCACGGCCCCATCCATTCGAGGCGGAGGGGCGGGGGGAAAAGGAAGGGCAGCGGCGGCCTCCAAAGCAGCCAGCCATCGGCCGGCGGCGAAATCTTGTTGCGCGAGCTCAACCCCTCGTCCATGACGGTGGAGGAACTCCACGAGCGGCTGCTCGTCAACGAAGGTGTCTCGCCGAACGTACACGACGGGGATCTGAAGCGCCACGGCTTCGACCACCGTGCCGTATCCCGGCTTTGTCACGATGAGATCCACGGATGCCAGCAGCTCTTTAAAAGACAAGGGTAGCGAGTGAATTGAAACAAATCGGTGAGTATCCGGTGGAACTGACACATCGACCAAAAACCGGTAGCCGGACAATGTACGCAAAGATTCAAATGGCAGGCTTGTCAGGGGGATACCGCCAAATCCAATCAACACCGCCCGTTCTCCGGGGGCAAGTCGAAGGCACGTGGCGAGTCGTTCGCGGGCGGGCGAGGCCGGCTCGACGATTGGATCAATGTCGAAGATCCGATGGAAATTGCTCACGATCGGTGCCGGGGTGATGCGCAGCGCAAGGGTCGCGTGGGCATAGGCTTGGCGGATTGTCTGGAGCAAGGCCTCATGGGGAATAGCGGGGGGTGCTGGAAATGCTGAAAGCACAAGGTCCCATGTAAAGTTCATGAGGGCGACGGTAGGAATCTCAGCCGTTGCCCCGGCCTCGATGGCGAGGTAAGGGGTGTCGGCCAGAATAAGATCAGGACGGGCACCTCGGATCGCCGTCACCTCTGTCTGCAGCCGCTGCTCCCATGTGAGGTGAAACTGGTGGAGTGCCTGCCAGGTAGCGGGCACGTCGATCGACAAAGGGCCATGCTGGACACAGCCGACGTCCTGCTCGCCCGCTTGAATGTCAAAAGGGATCGTCAAGCGATCTCTAAAGAATGAGAGGGGGACCGTCGTGCGAAGTACTGCCCGCAAGCCGGGGACACGCCGGCCCATGGCGTTGAGGACTGGCACGACCTGCGCCGCATGGCCAAATCCATGTGCCGAGATGGCAGCCCAGATCAGCGGCATAGAAAAAGGAGAGGGAGAAAGGATCCGTGCATTTCACCGCACGGGCCAAGCGAAGCCAGCCGTCGATGAGCCATCTGTTGGTTGAGTGAGAACAATGATTGGACGGGATTCAGCCGTTTGAGTGGTCCGACTCCAGTGGCGCAATGTTGTAAAGCAATTCGAGGTCGAAATCCTCGACCAATTCGTTGAATGCGCCTGTTCCGAGGTCGGAGCGGACTTCAGCCATCACGAGATCGATTGCGGGGGCGGCATGATGGCCAAACTGGCTGATAGCCCATTCAATCCGTTGTCGAGCTTCGGCAAGGGTCATGGCCAACTCCTTTTCAAATGGCTGATAGTCCCGATGATGGGTGGTGCGGACAACGTTCCGCGCCTCCCTCGCGCGAGTCGCGGCCACTATACCATTGCGGTGTTTCGGCCCGCTAGTCTGGGAGTTTAGTCGTGGTGGGGATGGCCACGTCAGGGTTTGGGCGGGTGGGCAATGGGCGAATGCCCACCGTAATCGTACGAGTCGCCGGGGCCGCCGACGGATTGCTAGCCAGGTACCGCTCGCTGTCCCGTACCAATTGATGCATGAGGCCTTGCAGGCAGGCTTCGGTTACCTGTCCTTTGAGTTCGTCGAACAAGAAAGGCGTGGCCCCAAAGAGATGATAGCGCGCCGTTCCGGAGGAGTCGGCATGGTAGTGGCGAATCTCACCGTCCCACCGCTCAATTTCGAGGGTAGCTTGAGCACGGTACCCATAATCCAATTCGATAATCGGCGCGAGCAAAAACATCGAGGCCCCCACCACAAACCCTTTCCACGTGGAGGTTCCCGGTCGGGGATCGATGATCTCTTCCATGGTCAACCGAGCGGTCACGATCTTCTCTCCCAACGATGATGAGTCGCTGCCGAGCGGAACCACGGTGGAGAAGAGACGGGTTTCTTGAATGCTGGTCAGGAGTTGCCGCTCCAAATTGGCGGAAGGGGGCTGGGGCGCGCCGTTTTGAATCACATGGAGTCCTTCGACGAGGAGGGGGACCCGCTCTTCCTTGATCACGAGACGGGTGGGAGAGGTGACATCGGAGGGAGGCGGCGTCACGTCGATCCAGTGACTGCACCCCAGGGATGCCGCAGCCAACAGGCTCACCATGATCCACCCGATCCTCTGGTTAGCGTGACGAGTGATAGCCATAGGTGTCTCCTCAAAAATAAAAGGAAAATCCCAAGAAGGGGAGGCTTGAATTGAGTCCCAAATTGGGATAGGCGGTGCCCGCGTTGGAAATATGGTGAAAACGGTATCCGGCGTTGAGTGCCATCTGGGGGGTGACAAACCACGAGAGGCCCACGCCGCCGGTTACGATAAAGTTAAACTCGTTGGCCTCTTCGGGGATCCGTCCACCGAGATCGGTCCAGAACGGCCCGCCGGCGAACTCCAGATAGGGGCGCAGTCGGTCGAGGACGATCATGCTGTATTTGATTTTGGGTGTGAAGCCAATGCCATGGGTCAAGATGGGCTCGCGGAATTGCAAATAGACCATTTCCGCACCAATGGCGACCTGTCCTTGGAGCCAGCGTGGGCCGAAAGGATTGGTGATCGTCATCATCCATGATGGCATCAGCGCTGGTCCTTGCTGCTTGGTGGTATGCTCGGTGGTGAGCCGATGGGGAAGCAAATAGCCAGCGGTGAGCCCCACCTCTTGGGTTCCGATCGTGATGAAAGGTGTGCCAGAAGGTTGACCGGCACTTTGACCAGAGGGAACGGTCATGCTGGTTCCCAGGATTGTCATGAGAAACACTCGGATGAGAAATGTCATAAGGGGACGGTAGTACTGCCTCTTCGGTTTCTCAGTGCAAATACTTGAGGGTGCGAAACGCAAATTGCCGGCGCGATGCCATTACAGTATCAGAGCATGGCCCACTGTCCAGGAGTTTGTGAAAGTGCGTGGCCGTGGCGATGAGCACGCCGGGTGGGGGCGGTTATGTTGCGCTTAGTCCGATGAAGTGGCTCCTCTGCTCATCAGACGCGGCCGAGTTTGGTGAGGCGCGCGGAGTCGGCTTCCAACTCGGGAAGGCGGTATCGCCGGTCAAGGAGGACGGCTCGTTCGAGACAGCGGCGGGCAGAGGTCCAATCGTGACGGGATTCATAAACGGTGGCCAGCTGGCGGAGCACCGCCGCTTCGGCCGGTTCCTGGCCGAGCCTGATGTAATGTTCCGAGGCATTGTTGAGACACCGTTCGGCTTGGATCAGGTCTCCATGATCGAGGAACCCCTGGCCCAGGTGGCTGTACGTGACGGCCAGTCCCTCTTCGTTACCGACGACTCGGTGGTGATCAAGCGCTCGTCGAAAGAATGAGACGGCTTCTTCCCACCGCTCTGCTTGGGCTTCTTGCAAGCCGAGATTGTGGTACAAAATCCCCAAGGCCCGGTCGTCCTGTAGGGCGTGGAGGAGGTCCAAGGCTTCGAGATAGTAGGCCCGGGCTGTGGCGGGGTGGCCGGCGCCGATGGCGAGATTGCCAAGATTGACCAACGTGTGGGCGATGGCGTAGGGATTCTGTAACGTTCGTTGCAAGGCCAAGACTTCGTGGTAGCACTGTTCGGCGCGATCCAGGTCTCCGAGCAAGGCGCAGACATTGCCCAGGTTCCCCAGCGAGTCGGACAATTGACCGAAGTCGCCGCTCCGTCGATCATCCGCCACCGCCGCTTCCCAGGCGTGGTAGGCACGGAGCAGATCGCCGCGATGGTAAAAAATCCGCGCCCGGTGTTTGTGATCATCACCCATGTGTCATGGCGTCAGCGAGAGAGCAGCGATTTGCAGCGTTTAGGCTGCGTACTCGGTGTTCATTCCTGACCATACTGGCCTCACCGTGCTGGGCCACTCTCCGTCAGTCGTCCCCTTAGTCGCTCCCCTTCGGGGTGTCGTTCTGATAGTCAATCAGCAGCTCGTCCTCTTCCTGCAATCCTAGTCCCCTCCAAAAAGAGGCGCGCAATTCCGTGATTCGCTCGACATGGACAGGGTCGCTGGCTTTATAAGTTGCGAGGTACGATTCGCAGAGTCGGAAGCCCGTCTCAAAGTGACGGGCGATCGGCTCCTCCGCCGCCTGTTGCCACGTGATGTAGATACAGAAGGCATGAAACGACCTGGCGGTTGGATAGTGATGCGCGAGCGCGAGCAAACGTTCATAGGCCTCCCGCGCCTCCGCACCGGCGGAGGAGGAAAACGTCTGCTCCCACTCAACGGCCGCGTCCCAATCAGGACCGAGCTCCTGTTGAGATTCGCGAAAAACATCCTGGGCGGCAAGGGCTGGATCGAAACGCATGGCGGCTCGCACTCTCCTCTAAGGCGGAGTTGTCGGGAGATTTGAGAATACCGGGAAGTCGAGAGGAGATCAATGTGTGAGGCGAGCCGTTTCGGTCTCGACCACTGAACCGCCACATTTACTTTGTCGCTTCCGCTCGCTAGACTGCCGTTCCGATTCCGATGAATGCCGACGACCGATCTTCAACTTCAGGACACAAAGCCGAATCAGCATCGGACGATCCCGTCGAGCGGGTGATCCGCTACCACGAGCGGACCAAGCACCACTACCATCGCTACGCCCGATCGTTGGGATTTTTAGATTGGGCCAATCAGCCGGACCCCTTTCGGCGGTTTGCGGGCGCGGAGCTGATCCCGCTTCCTTTGCTGAAAGCCGATGAAGAGCCGGAATCGCCCCCCTATGCGGCGATCTACGATCCTGGTGCCGTTCCCGCTCGGCCTGTGACCAAACGGACGCTCTCGCGTTTCTTTGAGTTTGCCTTGGCCCTGTCGGCTTGGAAGAAGGCGGGGCAATCGGAGTGGGCGTTGCGGAGCAACCCCTCCTCCGGCAATTTGCACCCCACAGAAGGTTATGTGGTGGTGCCGTGGATCGACGGATTGGGGCTTGAACCGGGGCTCTATCACTATGCGCCTCGAGAACATGGATTGGAACGTCGTGCCTCGTTTCCGGCAGACCTCGTGACGACGTTGTTAGCCCCGTTTCCTCCCGGCTCATTTCTCTTTGGGCTCACATCGGTGCATTGGCGGGAAGCTTGGAAGTATGGGGAGCGAGCCTTCCGCTATTGTAACCACGATGTCGGTCATGCGATCGGAACGACCCGCATCGCCGCCGCGACCCTTGGGTGGCACATGATGTTGTTGGATGGCACGGACCAACAAACCGTTGCCTCTTTGTTGGGAACCGATCGGATCGGTGATTTTGCGGAGGCGGAGTCGGAACACCCGGATTGTCTGTGCGTTATTTGGCCGAGCGCGATCGGGCAAGAAGATGGTGCGTGCCGAGGTGAGCAGTTGCAGCGACAGGCGGTTCCCTGTGCCCTTGATGCCACCATCGTTCGTAGCCTGGCTGACTCCCCATGGTATGGGAAAGCTAATCGGCTGAGCCGAAACCATGCCGTTGACTGGGACATCATCGATGAAACGGCGGCCGCCAGTTGGAAAGATCAAACTGAGGCACGGTCGGTCTCCCCGCCGACTTACCAGATTGATCGAATGACGATGCCGATCGCAACGAGTCCTTCGGCCGGGCAGATCATCCGGCAACGTCGCAGCGCCGTGGCCTACGATGGCAAAACGTCGATCGCTGCCTCAGTTTTTTTTCGCATGTTGCAGCGGGTCATGCCGCGGGCCGATCGCTCGCAACTGGACCGGCCGATGCCGTGGGATGTCTGGCCCTATGAGCCGGCGATTCACCTCCTGTTGTTCGTCCATCGAATCGACGGCTTGACGCCGGGGATCTATTTTTTGGTTCGTGACGAAAACAAATTGCCGTTCATCCGCGGCTCCATCAATCCCGAGATCAGTTGGGTGCCGGCGCCGGGCCGCCCGGAGGGCCTGCCGCTTTTCTGGTTGCTGGAAGGCGACGCGCGGAGCTTGGCCGCGCAGGTCAGTTGCCATCAAGACATTGCGGGGGACAGTGCTTTTTCTTGCGGCATGGTGGCTGAATTTGAAGGGCGATTGCGACGATACGGTGCCTGGATGTACCCCCGGTTCTTTTGGGAGGCTGGTTTGCTGGGACAGGTGTTGTATCTGGAGGCCGAGGCGGCCGGGGTGCGTGGGACCGGCATCGGCTGTTTTTTCGATGATCCCGTCCATCAAATTATCTCCGTGCAGGGGCTGAGTTTGCAATCGCTCTATCACTTCACCATCGGCGGGCCGATTGAAGATCGACGGCTCACGACGCTCCCGCCCTACGGACATCTCAATCGGGAGGGGCGCGCGGCGGGTGATGTTTAAGATCAAGAAAAAACTCGAGAAGTCCAAGCCGATCGTCCTCTACAACATCGTGGAGGACTAGTTGGCCTTCAATGCGCCAGGCAACGGTGACAACCTGCGCGATGACGTTTCCGGAAGATCTGGAAGCCCATGCCAAGATTCTGTCGGAAAGTTACGATGTGCCGCTCGACGCGATGACGACGTTGCTCAGGGGGGGGCTATGGGTATCCGCAGGCGGGCGGATTGTTGACGCGCGGTCTGTTTGCCTGTGTCATCGATCGGAGCGGCGCAAGCCCCAAACAGACCTTCGTCTTGGATCTGGTCCAGTTTGCCGAGGCGGAGCAACTGTCACGGGCGCGGGGGGGTGACGTTGGAGGAAGCGGCGACGCTGGTGTTCCAGAGCACTCTCCTGAAAGATTTGCTAGAGAGGTTGAGATCGAAGAACCTGGGGCTGGACTAATCGGACGTTGGATCATGCCGTCGCCAAGGGAGAGACATCACGTCCATCGACTTCCGCAAGGATTGGTCGCCCCCTTTCAAGCGGCTCTGCATCATGCCGGACGGTCGGCTTGTGAAAACCGGCGGTCTACGGGAGTTCGCCGAGTTGGACGGGATCACGATGGAGCAGGCCAAGACGCTGATCGAGGGGAGCGTCCTCGAAGTGAACGGAGAAGCGCTGGCCTGTCAAATCGTGAACGGTCGGCTGTGGCGCGGTTCGGCGCGGCGAATTACGCCAAAGCCAAGCGGTTGGCGAAAGAAAAGAGCCTTCATCTCATGGACGCGTTGAGCGAGGTCGGGTTCGGCGATCCGACGATGACGCGCAGGCTGGCGCGCCGGTACATGATGGGGCGGTAGAAGATCGACGGTCCGCCTGTCGTCCGGTTGGAAGGGGGAAGGGACGAGGGGACACAGTGTGACGTCAAACGGTCGCGGCGTAATCGATCCAATCACGGCGCCGCGAGTTCTTCCTTTACGAGTTGGAGAAGAGCGTTGATGTCGAACGGCTTTTCGATCGTGCGGCGCGCGCCGAACAGTTTGGCCACGTCCAGAAAGTTGCGGTCTCCCTGCGCCCCCGTCATCGCGATGACCTTGGCGTCGAGATATTCGCGGGTGAGCTGAAGGGTCGCTTCCAATCCGTCCGTATCGGGCATCAATAGGTCCATGATCACCAGATCCACGGGCTGTTTCTGGTACAAAACCAGCCCCTCGCGGCCGTTGGCGGCCT
The DNA here is from genome assembly GCA_024331045.1 of Nitrospira sp. Taxonomy (GTDB): domain Bacteria; phylum Nitrospirota; class Nitrospiria; order Nitrospirales; family Nitrospiraceae; genus Nitrospira_D. Next base: position 47,538 of record JANDJC010000013.1, on the reverse strand, counting down.
CGAGGACCGTGTATCCCTCCTTTTCGAGAATTTCTTTGAGCAGCTTCCGAATCGATTGCTCATCGTCAATGACGAGGATCGTGGCCATCTGGACTCCTCCGCGAACGGAAAGCATCTTACCCGTCGGCATCCCTACTGTCTAGTAAAGAAACGCTTTGGCATGACCGATCATCTACAGAAGATGGTGGTGGTTATCAGCACCGCCTGTGATGTCAGCGCCAGGAGGCTCAAAGGGGATGAAAGGGGACTGTGGGTGGCTCTGCCAGGCGCGAGAAAGACCAACGGTTGACCCTCTCGAGAATCTCTGGTACAAAGGCCCGGCTTCGTCATGCCCATGGGAACGTTCGCGTCCCCAGCTATCGTTCATGCATAGGATCAACGAAAGAACAGGAGGAGAAGGGTGGACCCGCCGTGCGTTTTTGCGCGCAGCATTGGTGGGAGCGGTGTTATTGGCGGGGCGCTGGGTGTGTCCGTCGGAAACGTTTGGGCGCGAGGTGTCGGTTCGTGACTTGCCGGAAGGACGGTTGACCTTTGTGAATCTCTGGACTGACGAACGGCTGGACGTAACTTATCGGGATGAAGATGGACACTATGATTTGGAGGCCCTCGACGAGGTCAATCACATCCTGCGGTGTCATCATACAGGAGAGGTTGCTACGATCGATGTGCGGGTGATTGAACATGTCAACTTGGTGCAGAAATCGCTGGGAGGCCATCGTGAGATTCACGTCATTTCCGGTTATCGATCGCCGGAGTACAACGCCCTATTGGTCAGATCAGGTCGGCGAGCCGCCAAGCATAGTCTCCACATGCAAGGAATGGCGATCGACCTTCGAATTCCTGGTGTCCATCCCAAAGTGATTCGTCAGACGGCGCTCACGTTGCGCTATGGCGGTGTCGGCTATTATCCCCGCTCGAAGTTCGTGCACTTGGATTCCGGCCCCTTCCGCTCCTGGTAAATTTCTGCCCCCTGTCCCCTCACAGTCGCGGTTCCATCTGGTTGACATCCGTGATGAATCAGTGTGAAGAAAAGACCGTCATCAGCGGCCAAGATGTTTCGCGCTCCAGAGCCTCCTCTCGTCTCAAAAACAGTCCAGCAAGGGGGGGAAGGGTCAGGAGGACCGAATGGGAAAAGTGATGGGCCGGGATGGGGGCTGCCGATACCCCTCCCCCGTTTCCAATGTTGCTCCCCCCGTAATAATCGGCGTCGGTGTTGAGCAATTCCCGGTACCATCCTGCCTCCGGTACGCCGATCCGGTATTCGTGGCGAGGAATCGGGGTGAAATTGTACACGCAGACGACCGACCGGCCCGTCGTCGGCGACTTCCGGAGGAAGGCGATCACTGAATGGTCCGTGTCGTGAAAGTCAATCCATTGAAAGCCGCTCCAATCAAAATCCGCTTCATGGAGCGCCGGCTCCGTTCGGTACAAGCGGTTCAAATCACGGACAAGGCGCTGGATCCCGCGGTGCGGCTCGTAGTCGCAGAGGTGCCAGTCCAGGCTCCGATCATGGTCCCATTCCCGCCATTGGCCGAACTCTCCGCCCATGAACAGCATCTTTTTCCCTGGATGCCCGTACATGAAGCTGTAGAGCAGCCGGAGATTCGCAAACCGTTGCCAAAAGTCGCCGGGCATCTTGTCGAGCAACGATCGTTTGCCGTGGACGACCTCGTCGTGCGAGAGGGCCAGAATGAAGTTTTCCGAAAAGGCATACAACAGCCCGAAGGTGAGTTGGTCTTGATGAAATCGACGATAGACGGGATCGCGGCCGAAATAGTCCAACACGTCGTGCATCCATCCCATGTTCCATTTGAAGGTGAACCCCAGCCCCCCCGCGTAGGTGGGACGAGAAACGCCGGGCCACGCGGTGGATTCCTCGGCGATCATGATCGCGCCCGGATGTTCGCGATGCACCAGGACGTTTAAGTCCTTAATGAACGAGACGGCGCCCAGGTTTTCGTGCCCGCCGAATTCGTTGGGAATCCACTCGCCGGGTTTACGCCCGTAATCCAGATACAGCATGGACGCCACGGCGTCCACCCGCAGGCCATCAATGTGGTAGAGGTCAAACCAAAATAGGGCGCTGTTGATAAGGAACAAGCGGACCTCTGGCCGATCGTAGTTGAAAATCCTACTGTGCCAGTCCGGGTGGTAGCCCTTGCGGGGATCGGCATGGTCGTACAAATGTGTGCCGTCAAAGGTCGCGAGTCCGTGGGGATCGTCGGGAAAATGGGCGGGGGACCAGTCGATAATGACTCCAAGACCAGCTTGGTGGGCGGCATCCACGAATGCCATGAACTCTTCAGGCCGCCCGTACCGGCTGGTGGTGGCAAAATAGCCGGTCGATTGATAGCCCCATGAGCCGTCGAACGGATGTTCCGTTACCGGCAATAATTCGAGGTGGGTGTAGCCCAGGTCTTTTGCATAAGGAATCAGTTTCTGCGCAAGTTCCTGATAGGTCAGCCAACGGTCGCCTTCTTCCGGCACGCGCATCCAGGAGCCGAGATGCACTTCGTAAATCGCAAGGGGAGCAGTCAGCGGATTCCACTGCGCACGAGCGGCCATCCACTCGTGGTCGTGCCACACATAGTGAGAAAGGTCACGGACGATTGACGCGGTGCGGGGACGGACTTCGGCGTATCGGCCGTAGGGGTCGGCCTTGACGAGCAGGGCACCTGTGTGTCGGCTGAGGATTTCATATTTATAGAGCATGCCCTCCGGTAGATCGGGAATGAACAGTTCCCAGAGGCCGGTTGTCCCTCGGTTGATCATGGGATGGCACCGGCCATCCCAGCGGTTAAAGTCACCGATGACACTTACCCGTGCGGCGTTGGGTGCCCAGACGACAAAATGCACGCCGGCAATGCCGTTCACACACCGGCAGTGGGCTCCCATTCGTTCATAGGCCCTGTGCCAGGTTCCTTCGGCAAAGAGATGCAACTCAAAATCCGTTAGGAGGGGAGGAAAGGCGTAGGGATCATGCACCTCTGTCACCGTGCCGTCTGACTGGGTCACTCTGAAACGGTAGCAAGGAATAGGGAGGTCATCCGGCATGACGGCCTCGAAGAGACCAGCGTCGTGAAGGCGACTCATCGGGAGCGGCGGCGATGTCGGCGTCGGCCGTATGGCAACCGAGACGGCGTGGGGAAACCATGCGCGAATTACGAGACAACGCCGGTTGTCGATCGTAGCAGGATGAGGGCCCAATAGGGCACGGGGATTCCAGTGGGCGCCGGTAATAAGCCGCTCAAGATCATCGGACGTAACCAGTGTCTCGGGAGACATGAGCCTATCCTAGCAGGATGGTGGCAAGGTCTGCCAATCGTTTTGTGTGGTCCGTTTTCCCCCAAGGGCCAATGCTCATCGAGTTGATCGTGGCTGGTTGAGGAGGTTGGCGTGTCGGAGCCGCTTGTTGCGCCATCGGCAACCGTCTCCAATGGTTCACAAGCCTCATTGCATTGCGGCTCGCACCTTCCGATAATGCGCTTCGCACCGTCAGCACACGAGGGATGACATGTCTGACATGACGTTGGCGTTACTGATTTTCGGCGTGGCCTATCTGGCCATCATTACGGAGCGAATCCACAAGACCATCGTGGCGTTGGGTGGGGCAGCCCTGATGATCGGGCTCGGCGTCGTGTCGCAGGATGAGGCGTTCTACTCGCACGAATTCGGAGTGGACTACAACGTCGTCTTTCTGCTGATCGGGATGATGGTCATCATCAACATCGTTCGGGAAACAGGCCTGTTCGAAGTCCTGGCGATTTGGGCGGCCAAGAAGGCCAAGGCCAGGCCGTTTCGGCTGATGGTGTTGTTGGCGGGATTGACCGCTGGTTTGTCTGCCATGCTCGACAACGTGACGACCGTCTTATTGATGGCGCCGGTGACCTTGGCGATCTGCAAACGACTGGAACTGAATCCCGTCACCTTTCTGCTGTGCGAGGCTATGTCCTCGAACATCGGAGGCACCGCGACCTTGGTCGGCGATCCACCCAACATCATGATCTCGAGCAAGGCGGATTTGGGCTATCTGGACTTTCTGGTGGTGCTGGGGCCAGTGGCGGTAGCGATCATGGGAACGTTCCTGGGGGTGATGTGGGCGGTGTTTGGCCGTCGGATGACCGTCGATCAGCACTTGCGCGAATCGGTGCTGGCGCTGAATCCCAAGGACGCGATTCGCGATCAACAGCTGCTGCGTCGTTGCCTGTGGGCTCTGGGCGCGGTGAATGTTGGCTTTTGTTTCCACTCGTTCGTCCACCTGGAGCCGGCCACGGTGGCGTTGTTGGGCGCAAGCGCCTTCATGTTGCTGGGGCATGCCCGTAACCGAGGGAATGAAACAGAGGAAATGACCTACCTGGCCGAAGTGGAGTGGAAGACGATTTTTTTCTTTATCGGCCTGTTCGTTCTAATCGGAGCATTGGTCAAGGTGGGAGCGATTCGGTTTCTCGCGGAACGGTTGGTGCATCTCACGGAAGGCAATTTGACGGGGGTTACCTTCACGGTGTTGATCGGGTCAGCGATACTCTCCGCCTTCGTTGACAACATTCCCTATGTTGCGGCGATGAATCCCTTAATCGTCGATTTGGCCCGCTCCCTCCATCCGGACATCAGCGACTACACTACGCTGGTCCATCAGCCCGATATTATTCCTTTATGGTGGGCCTTGGCCCTGGGGGCGTGTCTGGGGGGCAACGGCACAATCATCGGTGCGAGTGCCAATGTGGTGATTGTGGACATCGCTCGCAAAGCTGGACATCGGATCACGTTTTGGCAATTTTTCAAACTGGGATTTCCGGTTATGGTTGGTTCGATCGTCCTCAGCGGGATCTATCTTTGGCTCTTGTTCCTCCGATGAGGAGCCCGCAGGTGACATGCTTTGCCGAGAGTCATTACTCTGAAAGAGGTCGCTATGTACGTGTGGAGTAAACGGTTGGTTGCAACACTGCTCGTCGGTTTTCTCATGCTCCTCGGCCTGTTTCTGATCCAAGGAACGGGAGAGGAGCCCAGCGCGCTCAAGGCGCACACGGTCCAATGGATCACGCTGAACTATGTCGGCTTGATGATCTGGATCTTCGTTTGGATGATCGATCAGACACGGGTGCGGGGACGAAACATATGGGCATGGCTCGTCCCCTTCCTGATCGCCCCGCTGCCCACCCTGATGGCGCTCATCTTGTTTTTGCAACGACCCATGAAACGGTAGGGAGTTCCTCGAGGAACATGGAGAGCAGAACGGCTGGCTGAAGCTCTCACTATGGACAAGCGGACTGACTTCAGCGCGAGGCAGTGGAAATCGCCGCTTTCAGGCGCGGATGGCGTGTCATGAGAATGCCATCTTTCGGCCGTAAGGTTACCATCAGTTGAGGCTCGACTCGCTCTTGGGCCAGCCGCAGGTCGTAGCATTGTCCGATCAGGGCCAGGAGCAGTGGCCCTTCGATTAAGGCAAAGTGTGTTCCCACACAGGCCCGCGGTCCCGCGCCGAACGGAAGGTAGGCGCAGCGGGCGGGGAGTTGGTGGTCAGACAGCCACCGCTCCGGGGCAAATCGATCCGGCTCGGACCAAAACTCGGGATGTCGGTGCAGGTTGTAGGTGCCGATGAGAACGACCGACCCGGCCGGCAGGGAGAGTCCGCCGACTCGTGTGTCCGTCGCCGCCTTTCGTTGGATGGCCGGAGCGGGCGGAAACAGGCGCAGCGATTCATCAAAGAGGGCTCGTGTATAGGGGAGGTTCGGCAGATCGTCCACTGTCGGCCTCTTGCCTTGAAGGACGCGATCGAGTTCTTCATGAAACCGGGCCTTCACAGCTGGATGAGTTGCGAGGAGGTACCAGGTCCAGGCCAGCGCATTGGCGGTGGTTTCGTGTCCCGCCGCAAAGATCGTCAACGCCTCGTCCCGCAGTTCCTGATCGGTCAAGCCTGCGCCGGTTTCTTCATCACGTGCTTCGAGCAAACGGTCAAGAAGATCGTTATACCGTCTGCCGCTTTGGCGACGCTCGGCGATCAGAGCGTAGATCAACCTGTCCAAAAACGCCGTGACTTCCTGAAATTCGCGGTTTCGTCTGGTCGGTAACCAAGTTGGTGGATGGAGTGGATTGTGAAACGAGTCAAACGCATAGCGTAAACTCACACGCAGTGCATGGCTGATCTGCTCGATATGCTGCGCCACGCTGGTCGTGAACATGGTGTGGGAGATCACCTCAAGCGTCAGGACCATCATTTCGGCAGCGACGTCAAAGGGGTGTTCTAGTTGCTCCGACCAGCCGGCAATGCGCCGCTCGCCAATCTGCACCATCCGATCAGCCATTGCCGTGAGTCGAGCCCGATGAAAGATCGGCTGGATGATCCGCCGATGGCGCCTCCAGACCTCTCCCGAACTCGTCACCAGTCCGTTGCCCAAGACCAAGGCGAGGCCGACCGGCTGGCGAGGATCGTACACTTTCACAAATCGGTCCGCTTGCCGAACTAGAACCTCTTCGGCCAACGTCGGGTGACTAAACAGGTGGAGCGTCTTAGGGCCAAGACGAAAACGTAGAGCATCGCCATGCCGGCGCCACCACTCGGCCATGGTCCGGAGCGGATTGTTTTTGAAGATGCCGGCGTGGCCGAACAGCGGCAGGCCGCCCGGGACATCCACCAGTTCGAACGAAGATCCTGAATCAGACATGCCGGGGCGGACCGTACCACATTCCGGTACGAGCATCAATTTGAACGGTGAGGCCTTTGCCTGCCGCAACCATCAAGACATTTTGGTCCGTCGATCCATTGTGATGGACTTGCTTCGTTCTTGCCGAGCCAGCCTCTTGATCAACGCTTGCCCCTTCCTTGTTCCGCTGCCGATCAGGCCGGCCCGCCTGTTCTTCCAGCGGGGGCGGGAACCCCAAAACAGCCTCCAATGGGGAGAGGGTGGAGTCGCGCGCGAGGGCTGAGACGGAGCAATGGACGGAGCAATGGGAAGTGGAGTGAAGAGTTGTTGTGGATGTCCAAGTCGCATCATAGGCCATACCTCCATGTAAAGACCACCATGGCACCATGACGTTAAAAGCCGGTAATGTTGGGGTTACGAGTGCATCACGGCGAGCTCAAGCTATGGAGATAAAGACGAAGGAGAGAAAGAACGGCTGGGAGGGAAGGATCCCAGGAGAGGCCGGTCTTGGCATGCCTTGGATGATTCGGGGAGATCAAGGGCGCCTCTGGAACATCCGCGGACTGTTTCCGAAACAATGATGAGCGGAAAAACAAGAAAGGCACGTTACTCGCCCTGCGAGGGGGAAGCCATCTATCGTCCCTTTCCCTGCCTTGAATTGATGTGGGAAGGTGTTATCTGGAAGTAGGCGGAGGTCTCGGTGAGAGGAACAAACAAAAAAGAGAGGTCGAGCGCAGGGGTGGTGAGCAGGCCCACCAGAGAGTGGGGAGCCTAAAACCCCTCCAAGACCTGAAAAGTGGAACAAGCTCTCTGAACCAGCCTCCGCCGAGAAAATGAAAGGAGGGGATGTGAGGCTCAAGAAGGTTGGCAACCAGAGAGAAGCTCACTCTTCTGATGCCAGCGTGCAGAAGGGGTTCCTCTCTGTTGAAGGACGGGATGAAGGTTCGAGGTACGCGCCTGTGACCCTCGGTGCCAGTAGGCACGGCCGCAAGGTGCGAGCCCGATGACCACGGCGCGGGGCAACCAGCGAAAGGCGACTGGAGGGTTGCCGAACGACATCCTGGGGCGTTCCCTCATGGAGAGGGTCCTCCAGAAGAGTGAGGGCAAGTAGAAAAAGGAAGTGGCAGGCGGGCCCAGAAAATCAAGAGCTGTCTTAAGATTAAGATGATGAAAAACAGAAAAAGGGCCTGTCCCCACTTTTTTTATGAATGGCGACAGGTTCGCGCAGAAGAGAAAGACGGCTTTGTGCGGTGGTGAGTAAGAGAAGGGGGGCATGGTGCGCCCGACAGGACTTGAACCTGTAACCCCCAGATCCGTAGTCTGGTGCTCTATCCATTGAGCTACGGGCGCACGGTCAAGGTACGAACGGCGCGCTTCCTGTGCCGGTTGACCAAAACATTCTTACCCTCCGCTTCAAACCGAAAGCGAAGAACTGAAAACCGGCAAGTCAAAAACTTCCGCTCGGTCGCCCGTGGTTATACAGGTGTCCGAGAGAGGGGGTCAAGGGGAGAAGGTCGGTGAGTCTCGTTCAGCCGCCGGAGATCACCGGCCGAATTTCAATCTGATCCTGGTCGGAAAGCAGCTCGTCCTCGGTCACCAACTCATCGCCACGGATCACCAAATGGGCTTCGCTCAAGAGTTGTAACTCTCGCAGCAGGTCCCTGACCTTTTTGGGGCCCTTGATTTCTACCGTTCGTGAAGGATGGCTCAAGTGGACACGCATGGGGGCATCATAGGCTGTTGGCGGAGCGCGGAACAAGGGGGGCTCTTAACTTAAATGGCGGAAGAACTTGAATGGCAGAAGAAAAAGCATGCGGAACCAGCGGCAAGATGGGGTGTCGATCACCTCGTCCCTCGGAGCAGGTGTGCCCGAACGTAAGCCAATCCCTCTTCGAGAGTTGAGAACGCACCGTTCAGTTGGGCGTCGTAACAGGCGTCAAGGAGCCGGCCCATGTCGGGGCCCGGCCTGACTCCCAATTCCAGCAGATGTCGGCCCATCACGATCGGGGGAGGAGCCTGAGTCTCCACTTCCAGCTGCTTTGCGCGCTTCAGTAGCCACTCGCCGGCCGGAAACCCGTCAAAGGGTTTCGGCGGGCGACCGGCGTGATCGGCCCTGGCGACCCGCACCAGCCGATCGATGCGGCGAACCTGCCTGGCCAGTTTCCTGACGGCAGCATCGGAAGCCTGCGCGTCGTACAGTTGGCGAGGATGAAGGTGGTACAACACGAGAGGGATCACGTCTTCGATGAGTGGGTGCTGGTTGGTGAGCCGTTCGAGAAATTGCCTTGTTGGTGCCGCTCCTTGCTGTTCGTGACCGTGCGAGATCACGCGCCCACCGTTGCTGGTTGTCGAGAAGGGCTTGCCGAAATCATGACAGAGTATGGCTAGCCCGACGACCAGGTCGTCCATTGCGTGACCGGTTCGCTCGCCTGCAAACCAATCCAAACAGTGAAGCGTATGGATCCAGACGTCGCCTTCAGGGTGCCACCTCGGATCTTGCGGGCAACCTTGAAGGGCTGCAAGTTCAGGGTAAAACCGAAGCCAGCCACTGTCGCGTAAAAACGTCAGGCCGAGTGATGGTTTGACCCCTTCGAGCAGCAGCGTTTTCCATTCTTCCCAAATCCGTTCGGTCGGGTGTCCGTCTTGCGAGAGGGTTCCACACAACTGAATCGTTTCCGGCGCGGGGATCAATTCGAACCGGGCGGCCAGTTGCATACCGCGCAACACGCGGAGAGGATCCTCGACAAATCGATCCGAGACATGGCGCAACACATGGGCGGCCAGGTCCTCCCGACCGTTGAACGGGTCGCGAAGTTCCGATGTGCAGGGATTCCAGGCCATCGCATTGATCGTGAAATCGCGGCGGGCCAGCGCCTCGTCGATAGCCATGGCGGGATCGGCTTGATGTCGGATGTCGGTCAGAGCAGTGTGATTCTTCGACAGGCGGGATGGCACGGACACATCGATTGCCAGCCCCTTGATCTTGAAGATGCCAAAGGCTCGTCCGACGAATTGAACCGTAAAATGGTCTCGGAGCAATATGTCAAGTTGGTCCACGGGAAGGCCAGTGACTTCGATATCCCAATCCTGGGGTTGCCGGCTCAGCAATAGGTCTCGGACGGCACCGCCGACCAACCAGGCTGTGCCTCCGGCTCGGCGGACGGTCTCAGCGATGAGACGAAACGCACGAGCACCGGGAGAGTCATCGAGGGAAAGGGTCGTGACCATGGAGGGCCGCTAAACGTCTGCGTCGCGGAGAAACTTGGCCGATTCTTCCGGCGAGACGGGGTTGATATAGAACCCCGTTCCCCATTCGAACCCGGCGACCTGGGTCAGTTTAGGGATGATTTCCACGTGCCAGTGGTAAAACTCGCCGGTCCGTTCATGGAGTGGCGAGCTGTGGAGGATGAAGTTGTAGGCAGGACGGGCCAGGATCTTGTCCATCCGTCGAAGACATTCCGAGAGCATCGGAGCAAGACACTCAAACTGTGTTTTATGCCCTTCCTCGAAGTAACCGGTGTGGCGCTTGGGCAAGATCCACATTTCGAAAGGAAAGCGCGGGGCGAACGGCGTCACGCAGACAAACTCGGGATTTTCGGCCACGACCCGTTCGCCGTCGCCTGTTTCTTGCCGGATGATGTCGCAGTAGATGCACCGTTCTTTGTGCTCGAAATGGGCCCGACAGCCTTCAATTTCATCCTGCACGCTGGTGGGGACGATTGGCAGGGCAATCAACTGCGAGTGGCTGTGCTCCAGCGTGGCGCCGGCCGCCAAGCCGTGATTTTTGAAAATGATGATGTAGCGAAGCCGGACGTCCTTTTTTAAATCGATGATGCGGTCGCGATAGGCCCAGAGCACGTCTTCGATCTGTTTAGCCGGCAGCTCGGCCAGGCCTTCAGTATGGCTGGGGGTTTCGATGATAACCTCATGGGCACCGATGCCGTTCATGCGATCATAGAGTCCAATCCCCTCGCGTCCCATCTCTCCTTCAACCTGGAGGGCCGGAAATTTGTTGGGCACGACGCGCACGGTCCAATTCGGGGCGTTGGGTTCGGCTGGCTGCGGCCGATACGCCATGATTTCTTTCGGTGTCAATCGTTCTTGCCCAGGGCAAAATGGACACAGGGACGTTGAGGTTGGTCGAGTGGCCGGCGTTCGAATAAAGTCGTGCGGGCGGCCGTTTCGTTCCGTTGAGATGATGACCCATCGGCCAACGATAGGATCGCGTCGCAACTCAGGCATGGTGTCCTCCGTCTATTGTCGTTTGTAGAAGGGAAATCGACAGGGCTGCGTTTGGGGCGTTCCCTTCCCCAAGCGACATCGTCGTGGTCTTGCTGCTAGACACGCCAACACATCGCATCGAATTCGGGGCCCGGGACGGTCAACGTCGCGGGCCGGTGACGGGGGTAACGAGCGATTTCGATCCCCTGTTCCAGCACCACGACGGACAGATGCAGCTCTTCTCCGGGCTGGAGGCGTAGCTCCTTGAGCGGTACCATCAATTCCAGAATCTTGTTTCTGCAAATTGAATGATAGACACCTGCGTCCACCCACGAATCCGGCGGCTTGAGCCGACGGAGGGCAAAGTGGTCCGGGCCCGGCTTTTCAAGGGAAAAGACGAGTCGAAGGGTATCAGCATGACCGTGGAAGGTAATCTCAACCTTTAGCCCCTCCCACCGGTCGCCTGGTACAGGGGCGAAATCAAATCGCAAAAAAAACCCGTCGGAGCTCCAAGCAAATCGAATAGCTGCAAACGGCCCCTCGGCTTTCCACATGGCGCCGAGCGGCGGCCTGGTGTTGATCGATCCTGCTCCCCGCCATTCAAAAAAGTCGGTCACCAACCCATCGATGGTGGGAGACAAGAGCGCCACTGGCTGGGTGACCACATTGGTTTCTGACTGCAGTGCGAGGTGGACAATCGGATGGCTCAGTTCATCCGGCGGCGTGAGTCCCATGTGGTGCCAGACGTTCCGCAGGTGCGTTCTAAACAACCGGTCGAATTCCATCTTAAAGTCCGTTTCGAAGTCATCGCCGTACCACCAGAACCAATCGCTGCCTTCGGCGGCGTAGAGTTCGCGCCAGGCGGCTTCGGCTCGGTTGGGAGGGAGTGTCGGAGCCACGGTAACCAACCGTGATCGTGTATAGCCCAATAAATTCCAGGCTCGATTGTCTTCCTCGTGACCGATCCAAATTTTGAAGTCGGCGTTGATCCAGGAGCCTGAGTGGAGAGTGGAGAGGTGATGGGTGGGAGGAACGGCACCGATGGCCTCGGAGACGGTGGAGGCTTCGATGACGGTATCCGGCGCCTGGTCCAGCCGCCGTGACGACAACATCGTGTAGAGGAGAGACAGGAATCGTTCGCCGCCGTCGTGGTAGTGCTCCCAGGGGTTTTCTCCATCCAAGATGATAGGGATGACGATTGACTCCTGCTCGGCCTCCTGAATGATCTGTGCCAGCCGACGGGCCACGTCTTCGGCCGCCGACTCGGGCGTGGTTCTGTAATACACAAATCCAAAGGCGTCTGAGAGTTCCCGGTCACGGAACAGCAAGATCAGTTCTTGACCCGGCGTGCCGGATTGGTAAGGGCGATAGAGTGCCGATCGCCGGTTCCAGGGGCGGCCTTCCATCTCCAGTGAACGGGCAAGGATGCCCTCGTCGGTGGCGAGCCAACGCAAACCCACGTGATGCGCGAGGGGAAGCAGTTCCGGACAGACCGACCCCTCCGACGGCCACAATCCGACCGGCGGTCGGCCGAAGATTCGGCGATGGAAGTCCACCGCCAGCCGAAGTTGCGTTTCCGCGTCGTCGGGAGCATGGAAACGGGCGGGTAGCGGGAGATCGGGCCTGGCACGTTTGGTGATCTCAGTGTCGATGACAAGGGGGAGGATCGGATGGAAAAATGGGGTCGTGCTGATTTCAATTTGCCCCCGCTCCAGTAATGTGCGGTAGCGTGGTACGACCTCTTGAATGACCGTGCGCTGGATCGCTAGCACTTCTCGCTTGTCTTGTTCCGTGTAGCCGCGGTTTTTATTGCGCAGAGCGGTCAAGCGAGGATACCGTTGGATCGCGCCGTATCCGAACCACGCCAAGTTGTGCCAGACCTGCAAGTCGAGAAGATCCTGCGTGGAAAAACGGCGGGCAAGGTGGACCAAGTCCTGTCCCCGCACATCCAAGCCTCGTTTGACCAGCAGCTCATGGTAACGTCGATAGGGGCGGACCATCGTGGACCAATTGGCGGCAAAAAAATGGCGAACGATGAAGGCTTGTTCCTCTTCGGTCAGTTCCGAAGCCGGTCGTTGTGCATGTTCCAGGAACAGATCGCGTACGGTGCCCTCGCCGATCTCTTGGAGTTGCAAGAGCAAAGAGGGAGTAAAGTTGAACGTTGTGCGCACGGCGGGAAATTGCTCTAAGAGATAAACCATGTCATAGTAAGCTTTCGTGGCGTGTAGGCGGGCCCACGGCATGCTCGCCAACCCGGTCACTGGATCGGTATAGTAGGGCTGGTGCATGTGCCACAGAAAACAGATGCGGGCGTGTTTCATCGGTGTGCGAGACGCTGTGTGATTGACAGTATGTCATAGGGGCAGGGGCCTTGCAATCATAGGGGCGGATGATACATGCCAGGCTGGCCGGAGAGGTTGCCTAATGGGGTGGTTACGCTATTGGGGGCCGGTGTGCGTCTATGCCGGGTTAATTTTTTATCTTTCCTCACTCCCCAATCCTCAGGATAAGCTTCCGTCGTTCATTGGGCTCTTGAGTGACAAGGTCCTCCATGCGGTGGAATACGCGATACTCGGAGGATTGTTCTATCGAGCCTTTCGATGGGGAACGAATGATGCCGTTAAGCCGTGGGCCGGTCTCCTGGCCGTGCTGGCGACGTCTCTGTATGGTCTCAGCGACGAAATCCATCAAGCGTTCGTGCCTAATCGCGAATCAAGTGGCTGGGATTGGCTGGCCGACAGTGTCGGTGCCTCGCTGGGTGTCGTGACGGTCGAGCGCTTCATCCGATGGTGGCCCAAAAGCCCGGTGCCGGAGCCGCACAGGCGCTGAACGAAGCCGATCAATCCTGAGCAACTCGCCCAGAGTTTTCTCAACATCTTCGTATTGGAGAGAGGGACCGGTTTGTCTGCCGGTTTGTCTGATGGGAAGCGCGTGCGGGATTCACGGAGATGTGACGAGATTCGACAGCGCGGCGGCCGAATCCAAAGGTTCTTCGATGCCAGTCAAGCTTTGGCGAACGGTCGCCCTCAATTTTGAGAGAGAGTCGAGAGTGATCGGGGCGATAGGAAGGGGCAGCCGAAATCGGTCACTCCAAAGGCGCCGGCTGCACGGGTTCGCTCAATAAACGTCTTCGTCGCTTGGGCCCGACGAGTGACCCGCAGTTTGTCGTACACGCGGTATAAGTAGTTCTTCACCGTTTTATCGCTGAGACCAAGAGCCACGGCGATTTCTTTGTTGGTTTTCCCCTCCGTCACGAGCGCCATGACCCGTTGCTCTTGAACGGAAAGATCCGCGCGAGCGCCGCCTTGTTTCCCCGCCGCCTGGTTGCAGAGCTGCGGCGCGAAGTGAAGGAAGATGTGCCTGTCGAAAACGATGTGGCCGTCGCAGACGGCTTCAATGGCGCGGATCAAAACGGTGTGTTTTTCGATGGTGGACATCACGGCAGCAGCGGTGGTTGCTTGGCCGATCACTTTGAAACCGGGGACCCGCTCCAGCACCTGGCGCGCGCCGGCCAGCATGATGTCGTGTGGGTCGGCCAAGAGAAGCCGAACATGGGGCGGATTTGCGCTCCCGGTCTTTCTCGTCGAAACCTTTCTTGGGACATCGTGACGTGTGTGTCTCGGCATTCTCCTCCTCCCGCTATTTTCCATTCACTTGAAGGGCGAACCGAATCAGAGCGCCACGAGAAGTCAGCCCCGTTTTGCTGCGAATCCTTGCCAGGTGGCCTTCGACAGTACGGACGCTAAGATGCAAGACGTCGGCGATTTCCTTGTCCGAAAGGCCTTCCCCGATGAGCTTGACGATTTGCCGCTCTCGCAGGGAAAGGGGGGACAGCAGCCGTTCAGCGTTTCGGCCGGGAGGTTTGTGCGATTTCTCACGCTCAAGCGGAAAAACCGGCCCTTCTACTAGAAGACTTCCGGGCGTTCGCTCAAGATGGATGGTGAATCGGCAATTTGTAGGAGGAGAGCCGCTACCAGGGAGAATCGATACTTTGGCATACCCAAAGCATTCTCCCGCCGCGCTACCGATTGTGCTCCCCTCGGCTTGGCACAGGTAGGGGTTCTCTGTGGGGAGAGGTCCGAAAGGGCAGCGCGGAATAGAAACGGTGATTGTAGACGTTGATTCATTCACGGTGATGTCACCGACCCATCCCACAGCCGATCGCAGCCATTTCACGAAATGGAATGCATCCTCTTGTGTGACAGAACGGGAGTGGCGAAGTGGTTCCAGTGTCTTCTGACTGAGTTCCAGGCCGATGCTGTTGCCGATTTCTCGAGCCATTTGCTCGTACAGAGCGGGATGAAGGATTTCCCTCATGCGCTTCATCCCCTTCTCCACCACGAGCAGTAAAACATCTCTGGCGTCAAGCATGATTTAGGAGGAAAGCGCAATCACCATATCGTCTATGCACGCTGAAGTGACGTCCTGCCGAATGGCCTCAGGTGAACTGAGTAGCCGGTCTCAGACGACGGAAACCTCATCGCTTCGTGAAGACTGTGTCCATCATCTGATGCTCCTTTGAGGCTCTTTTGAGCCGCGGAAATGTATACCCTCGCCCATAATCTGTACACCCCTTGCCAGGCTGCGCGAGTGGTTTATCGATAACTACCTATAGCTCAGCACCATCGTCTCGCCAGCGTAGTCGTTCCTATCGGAAAGGGTGTCGTAAAGGGTGGAACGACGCATTGAGCATTTCAAGTCGGAAAAGTTGTGGCGATGAAGCCTCGACCATCCGAGGACTTGGGGGGCGCCATTGTAGCTTCACTGACCGCGCCGATCAAAGGACCGTCCGGTGAATGTCTTGGAGCCGTGACCGAGGAGATTTCGCTTGCAGTGTTGGAAGATTGTTTCGCGCGAACCGTGACTGCCTTACAAGCGCAATGGGGATCGACCGTGCGGATCGAGTACCAATTTCTGAATCGCGAGGGAGAAGTCATCGCGGATTCGCATCTGCGGGAAGAAGGAACGGTCAATTTAAAACGGAAGGGATTGCCTTCCGCGCAATTGTTTGATTCGGCCCCTCCCGGATTTATTGAAGAACGACATCTGCGCAGACAGGTGGACGTCGTCACCGCCTATGCGATGACGAAAGGGATAGAAGAACTCGACGCGTTTCGGTGGGGGATCCTTGTGCGGGTGGATCGGGATGATCTCCTGGCCCCCATTCGGACAACCATAACAAAAATCGGTCTTGCGGGGGGTGGGGATGATTCTTCCGTTGGTGGGGGCGCTCTTGTGGAGTGTACGCCGCCAGCATGAATCGTACGCGGCGGCGGCTGAAGAACGGGGGCGGGCGCAAGACGCGGAGCGCAAGTTTCAGCATCTCATCGAGGCGGCACCCGATGCCATCCTTATTATTGACAGCGAGGGGCGGATCGTGTTGAGCAATCGTCAGGCCGAGCGGCTGTTCGGTTTTTCGCCCGATGAACTGGAAGGCCAGCCGATCGAGATGGTGGTGCCTGAGCAATTGCGCGTCAGACATCGCGCTCACCGTACTTCTTACGCGACATCGCCGACGATCAGATCAATACGTGACGGATTTGACTCGGTGGGGCGCAGACGCAATGGAATTGAGTTTCCGGCTGAAATCAGACTCAGCCATGCAGAGCTCTCCGGCGGCTTGCTCATGATCATGGTTATACGCGATTTGACTCGACAGAAGAGAGCGGAGCGGGAATTGCTGGCAGCGAAGGAGTCAGCAGAGGCCGCCGCGCGGGCGAAGAGCGATTTTCTGGCGACCATGAGTCACGAAATCCGTACACCTATGAACGGTGTCATCGGCATGACGGATCTGCTATTGGATACGGAGCTGACCGCTGAGCAGCGAGAGTTTGCCGAAACGATCCGCGACTGTGGCCGGCATCTGCTCGCGATCATCAACGATATCCTCGACTTTTCCAAGGGCGAAGCGGGCAAACTGACCCTTGAATCCATAGATTTCGACTTGCGCGCGACAACGGAGGGGGTGGTCGATCTCCTGGCTGAAAGGGCCGCCGACAAAGGGTTGAACCTCGCCTGTCTCTTTCATGCGGATGTTCCGACCGCTCTGCGCGGAGATCCCGCGAAACTGCGGCAGATCCTTTTGAATCTCATCGGCAATGCCATCAAGTTTGCAGGGCAAGGGGAAGTCGTCGTCACCGTCGGCTTGGTTCGGCGCACTGACAATGAGGCTATCGTGCGGTTTGAAGTCGCTGATACGGGCGTTGGCATTGAAGCGGAAGCCCAACGACGTCTGTTTCAGCCATTTGTCCAAGCCGACAGTTCAACCACCCGCAAATACGGCGGTACGGGACTGGGTTTGGCGATCTGCAAACAGCTCGTGCGACTCATGGACGGGCAGATTGGTGTGGAAAGTCGGGTGGAGAAAGGCAGTACATTTTGGTTCACGGTTCAGTTTCAAGTGACGTCAACGACGCTGCCTCCTTTCAATACGACTGTAACGAATCTCAAGGGACGCCGATTGTGCGTCGTCGACGATCATGCCACCAACCGTCGTGTCATCGAGCTCTATGCAGAGAAATGGGGTGCCTCATGTCTCTCGGCGGAGAATGGACACCAAGCTCTTCAACTGTTACGTGATGCGGCGCGTTGTCATCAAGGTTGCGACGTTGCAATTATCGATTCCCAGATGCCGGGGATGAGCGGGCTGGATTTGGCAAAGGCGGTCAAAGCCGACCCCCTGCTTGCCGCCACTCGGCTTGTCTTGCTGACCTCTCGAGGGCAACGCGGTGACGCCGTTCTTGCACGCGACGCCGGCTGCGTGGCCTATCTGACCAAACCGGTCCGTGAGACGCAGCTCCGAGAATGTCTGGCGGCTGTGCTGAATGTTGCTCCAGCGTCCATGACGGTTGAAGGCAATTCGGGACACGACGTTCCCACCTCCACCCTTATTACACGGCATAGCCTAGCTGAAACTCGAATGCGGGACTGCCCGCGCATTCTGCTTGCCGAGGACAACGTTGTGAATCAAAAAGTAGCTGTGCGGGTGCTCGAGAAGATGGGCTATCGAGTGGATGTGGTGTCAAATGGCTGTGAGGCGGTTGCGGCGGTGTCGCGTGTCAGCTACGCGATGGTTTTGATGGATTGTCAAATGCCGGTCATGGATGGGTTGCGGGCCGCGGCGGAGATTCGTCGACAGGAGGCGCGCGGCGTCCGCCTCCCCATTATTGCGATGACGGCCAATGTGGCGGTGGATGATCGGGCGGCGTGTCTTGCCGCCGGCATGGATGACTTTGTCAGCAAACCTGTTCATGCCCAAACGTTCGCAGCGGTGCTTGCGCGCTGGTGCCCCGCATCCGGTTGTACGGGCCGGACCGATCTGGTGGGCCGTCATCATCGTGAAAAGTGACGGGGCGATCTGTCTTGACCGAAGAATAACCAGATTGGCTCAAACGTTTTGAGAAGGCGATCTTGCGAGATTCAGCGCCCTTCGTGACAGACGGAGTGAGCACGGATATAATCGCCTCCGTATGTCGAAGGTTCATTCGGCTCCTCCTGCCCCGGTTTCGCCCCTCCCTCCCGATCCGTCCCACGTGGCGCGGACGGTTCAAACGTATCTTCCCCCCGGCCTGGCGTTGCGAGAGATCCGACCGTTGGCCGGTGATGCGTCGAATCGGCGTTATTATCGCGCGGTGCTCGACGGCGGGCCGCCGCATTCTGTGATTCTCATGCAGTTGGCTCAAACGGAAGAGTTCAAGCGATCGGAAGAGGCGGTCAGTGGTTCGGTCACGGAGATCGACGAACTGCCTTTCGTGAACGTCCTCTCCCATTTAGCCAAAGCGAACATCCCAGTGCCGGTGCTCCATTTCTATGATGTGGAGGCTGGTCTACTGTATCTCGAAGACTTGGGCGACGTGACGTTAGCCGAAGTGACTCGGACCGCCGATTCCACGATGCTGGAGACTCGTTATAGACAGGCCATCGATATTTTGGTGCGTCTTCAGAGCGAAGCGACCATGCCGCCCAATGGAAGTTGTATTGCCTTTCATCGCCGATTTGACGTTCCGTTGCTGATGTGGGAGTTCGATCATTTTCTGGAGTACGGAGTGGTCGCGCGGCGTGGAAAGCCGATGTGTTCGGACGATTGGATCGCGATTCGCCAGGAGTTCGAGCGCATTGCCGATCTCCTAGCCGGGGAGCCGCGCGTCTTTGTGCACCGGGATTATCACTCGCGAAACCTGATGGTCGATGGGGAGCGGTTGGGGGTGCTTGATTTTCAGGATGCGTTGATGGGACCGGCCACCTATGACTTGGCGTCGCTGCTACGGGATGCCTATGTCGAACTTGATGAATCGCTGGTCGATGAATTGGTGGAATACTATCTTGATCGAATGGCGGCGCGGCGGGTTGTGTGGACCAATCATGCTTCATTCCGCCGCCTGTTCGATCTCACCAGTATCCAGCGCAACCTCAAGGCGGCCGGCCGATTCGTCTACATTGATCGCGTCAAGCGGAACCCCAAGTTTCTGTCTGACATCCCCCGTGTGCTGGGCTACGTTAAACGAAATCTTGCCAAATATCCGGAATTAAACGAGCTGCGGCGCCGCCTCACGCCCTACGTTCCAGAGTTGCAGTAAACGGTGCAAGAGTGACAGGAACAGAGCGCCCGGCCGCTGGTGCGCCTTCCTTTCAGGGATGGTTGGTCACGTTATTGGGCCACGATGCTTTGTGGCGAGGATCGCGAGAAATGGGTTGTCGTGGAGGGGGCAAATGAAAGCGATGATCCTTGCGGCTGGGTTCGGTACCAGGCTTCGGCCGTTGACAGAGCAGATGCCCAAGCCGCTGTTACCGATCGGGGGAGTGCCCTTGATTGTCTGGAATCTGCTGTTGCTGAGACGTCATGGATTTCGGGACGTCGTCATCAACTTGCACTATCTGGGCTCGATGATCGAACAGGCACTAGGTGACGGCTCGCGGTTTGGCCTGCGGATTACCTACTCCAAAGAGAGGACGATTTTGGGAACCGGCGGGGGAATCAAACACGCTGAACCCTATTTTGATGGAGAGCCGGTACTGGTTCTCAACGGCGATACCCTGGTTGAATTGGATCTCGATGCCCTCATAGCGTTTCATTGGACGCATCGGGCTGCGGCGACGTTGGTTTTGCGCGAGGATAATGATGCGGCCCAGTGGGGCCTGGTCGAGGTCGGACTGGGGCACCGCATTGTGCGAATCAGGGGCAAGGGCCTGGAAAATGTTGGGCCCACAGTGCCACGGATGTTCGCCGGCATTCATATCTTGGATCTTCGCCTGCTTCAGGGGGTACCAACAGGAGCGGTGCTGTCAATCATGGATTCCTACATTGACGCGATCAAACAGAGGGAAAGGGTGATGGGGTACGATATGTGCGGCTACTGGTCCGATGTAGGGACCCTTGAGCGATATAGGCAGGCTGAACGGGATGTGGAGGCGGGCTTGATTCGATTGGAGGATCGCCAGTTCATTGCCGCTCAGTAGCGGCATTTCCTGCATGGCTGTAGCGGTTTACGGGATGTGGAGGGGCACGCGTCCTCTCTGCTTTGGAAAAACGTTAGACACCGTCCGGAATGGCTGTGGCCCCCGACCCTCCCATGGTCTTGTGGCGCTTGATGAGGCGAGCGAGGTAGGTGCGCTGCAGCTTCAAAAACTCCGCAGCCTTGGTTTGGTTGCCGTTTGCATGGGCAATGGCCCGGGCGATGATATAGCGACTGTGCTCCTCCATCGATTGGTGGTAGGGCAGATCCAAATAAGGGAGATAGGGACCGTTCTGGGGGCGGATCTCTTGTTCCTCATGCAAGAGAGCAAGCATGGTAGGTTCGATCGTGTCAGTGGGGCTCAAGACGACGGCGCGAGCGATCACGTTCTCCAATTCGCGGATGTTGCCCGGCCACGAATACCGTGCGAGAGCGTCGAGCGCCTGGGGGCTGAAGGTCATGTGCGGCCGTTTGGCATCTTTCGCATGTCGGTCGAGGAAGAATTGGGCCAAGGCGGGGATGTCGCTCCGGCGCTCCCGCAGGGGAGGCAGGGTGAGTGTAATAACGTTCAAGCGGAAATAGAGATCTTCGCGGAACTCGCCGGCTTTCACGGCTTTCTTTAAATCCTTGTTCGTGGCGGCGATGATGCGGATGTTGACCGAGATGGTCTTGGTGCCGCCGACACGGTGAAACTCGCGGTCCTGCAGCACTCGCAGCAGCTTCGCCTGCAAGGGCAGCGACATGTCGCCGATTTCATCCAGAAACACCGTGCCGCCATCGGCCATTTCCAACTTGCCCTTTTGCAGCCGATCCGCCCCGGTGAAGGCGCCACGCTCGTGGCCGAACAGCTCGTTTTCTAGCAACGTTTCCGTCAGGGCCACGCAGTTGATGACGATAAGCGGCATGGCCTGGCGATGGCTCCACTGGTGAATGGAACGGGCGAACAGTTCCTTGCCGGTTCCGCTCTCGCCAAGCAGGAGCACACTGGCATCCGACTTGGCGGCCCGGCGGGCCGCTTCGATGATGGGCTGGATCGACGGGCTGTTGCCGATGATCGAGGCGTAGCGTCCGGCGACCTCGGAGCGGAGGTAGTCGACCTGCTGGCGTAAATGGTCCCGTTCGAGGGCTTTGCGAATGACGAGCAGCAAATGATCCTTGTCTAGTGGCTTGGTGAGGAAGTCATAGGCGCCTTCCTTCATCGCCTCGACCGCCACATCGATAGAGCCGTGAGCGGTCATGACGACGACCGGCAGACTGTCCATTTGTTTCAAGCGATGTAACTGCTTCAAGACATCGATGCCGGACAGTTTGGGGAGGGTGAGGTCCAGCAACACCAAATTAGGAGATTCCTGCACGATTTGTCCTAACGCTTCTTGGCCGTCTTTTGCCGTGATGATGTCATAACCATGCGATTGCAGCCGGTCGTGCAAGACCGACACAATGTCGGGATCGTCGTCGGCGATCAGAATTCTGGCAGCCATGGTTCTGCCTCCTGGGTCATTCCTCCATCACATGGAGCACCAAGCCGGTCAGTGGTTTGGGGAAAAAGTACGTTGATTTGTGAGGCATGCGCTCGCCGGCCAGTGCGACGGCGCGGATTTCTTCCACCTTGGTCGCATTGAGCAGCAGCGCACCAGTGCCGACTCCTTGAGCCACCCAATCTAGCGCTTCGTGGTCATCTTTCGTGTAAAGCATCGCCTCTTGCTCCTCCCGCGAGGGGCAGAGCTTGGCGACGATCAATTGCTGGAGCAGCGACACGTCGAGCCTGGCGCGTGGAGAAGTGTCGGCTGATGGCCGGTGGGTTGGTTTGAGTGTCAAGACGGTGTAACGGGAATCGCCCTTTACTGCCATGCCGAAGGAAGGAGCCGAGCGGCCCTTTGATCTCAGAGTAGTCAGGAATTGCGAGCGTGCCGTCTGCTGGGAGGCGGGCGTAAAGGGGAATTCTTGGTAGTCGAAGAGGTCGCCCAGTCTGGTTTTGATCGCCTCGTAGGGAGGAAGAGGCGCGGTAAGCACCCGATGGGTTGGCAGAACGGTGAGCCCCGGATCTTCCAGAGGAGTCAGCAGCATTAGCGCACAATCATAGGGTTGAAGTCCCGGCGGACCACCCCCGTTCCGGCGACGGGACCGATAGTGCAAAGTGGTTTCGTAGCGATGGTGGCCATCTGCAATGAAAAGCGGTTTGCTTCGCATGGCACGGGTCACGTGAGCCACGACCTCGGGATCAGTGATGGGCCATAGTCGTTCGTGGAAACCGGCGTCGTCCTCAAAGTCGTACAGGGGCGGCTGTCCCTTTGCAGCCGTTTCGAGCCACCCCACCACGGTTCCTTCCGGATCTGAATACAGCGACCAGATGGGACTGACATTGGCCCGGCACGCTTCCAAAAGATTGAGGCGATCGGTTTTGGCCGCCGCCCTCGTGTTTTCATGGGGGTAGATCTGTCCCGAATCGAAGTCCTCAAGTTTGACCAGAGCAAGGAACCCTCGCAGTACTTTTGAGGTTGGTGAAACGGAGTCGGAGGAAGGAGGATGATAGTCAATGGTGTGATAGTAGAGAGCCGGTTGCCGATCTCGTTTGAGCACACCGTTGGCCAGCCATTCTTGCAGGGTAGCGGCGGCGCGGGTATAGCGGTTGTTGGTTGGTCCATCGTCCGGTCGGTCCAATCCCAATTCCAACCGAATCACA
This sequence comes from Nitrospira sp., assembly GCA_024331045.1. Taxonomy (GTDB): domain Bacteria; phylum Nitrospirota; class Nitrospiria; order Nitrospirales; family Nitrospiraceae; genus Nitrospira_D. Next base: position 24,541 of record JANDJC010000013.1, on the reverse strand, counting down.
TTGTGAGGGTGTCGGCGGTGGAGGGCTTCTTGGTGAGATGCGTCAATAACATCGTAGGGGGGAGCGACGACTTCCTTAATGTCGCCGACGACTGCGGTGTCAAACCGGGTGCCGTAAAAAGGAAAAATCTCTGACATGGTTTGGTCTCTTGCTCCGAGCGGCTAAAGGTGAATAATCCAACCGCGCAACGGGGAAGGAAGTCTGCCCTCCTCTTGCCGTTCGCTGTCCAAGTCGTTTGCAGTGATGGGCGGGCGGGAGATGACTATCGATCCCTGGTAATCATGTAATCGGCGGCGACCGTCAGGGCGCGACGCGCCGGACTGTCCTCAAACAACTCGAGCTCTTGCTTGGCCGCGGCCACGTAGGTTTTGGCCCGATCCATCGCATAAGTGATGGACCCATATTCTTTCATCAGCATGAGAATACGTTCAAGATCTGCGTCGCTTAGTGTCCGGGTTTCCATGCGGTCCTTGATCATCTGTGCGTCCTCTTCCGAACACTGCTGAAGCAGATGGAGCAGGGGAAGCGTGGCCTTCCCTTGCCGCAAATCCTGTCCAATGGTTTTCCCCAGCGAGGCCCCGTTCGCAATGTAGTCCAACGTGTCGTCGGCGACCTGGAAAGCAATGCCCACGTACTGTCCAAAGCGGAACAATGCTTCTTGTTGAGCTTCGGGGGCGTCGGCGAGGATAGCCCCCATGCGACAGGCGGCCGCGATCAGGCCAGCGGTCTTGTGCTCGACGATCTTGATATAGTCGCTTTCCGGGATGGAGGGATTGCCGTTGTAATACAATTGCAGCACTTCGCCCTCCGCCATTTTTTTACAGGCCTCGGCCAGCACCTCGTTGATACCCTGACTCCGAAATTCGACGATCCGGCACATGGCTCTGGTGTAAAGATAGTCGCCCACCAAGATACTGATCTGGTTTCCCCAGACTCGTCGTGCAGTGCGTCTGCCTCGGCGAAGATCGGCCTCATCGACCACGTCGTCGTGCAGCAACGTTGCGGTATGGATGAACTCCACTAGGCTGCCCAGTTGATGGTGTTCGTTATCCGTGTAACCGCAGAGGCGCGCGCTTAACAAAAGAAGAAGGGGTCTGATGCGTTTCCCTCCGCCACTGAGGATTTGGGCGGCCACTGTATTGACGAGTGCGACGCTGGAGTCCAGGTTTTGTCTCACCCGCTCTTCGACTTCTTCGAGCTCATGGCGGTATGCCTCCCACACGTCCGCCATTGTGTTGATGGTTGAAATGGCAGGCTCTCTGCTCATGGAGGTGGATGGTATGGCAGAGAGGGAAATAAAGTCAAGCAAACCGGAGTCGATCGTTTATGACCCACGATTGAAAGGCGAGGCTCCGTTCCATCACCCTGGTTGCCTCTCTGTGAGCCTCGCCAGGGAAAACGGCCAGCCGACTTGATACTGGAGAATGCCGCGGATTCCTTTCCGACCGGCTTATTCAGCCAGCTATCGTATCGGTTTGGCTGGCCAGTACATGCCGAATCACACACTCACTTTCAATGCGTGATCCACCGTTTGGGTTTAAAGTGGGGGCCCTGAAGGCGCTTGTCAGTTGTCAATGGTTCTGTCAATGGCTCTGGCGTCCGGACCTTTTAGCGGCTTACAACCTCTTTTTTCACGACTCTTCATCTGGTTACTCTCGACCGTCTGTTCGTTTCTTGACCGCGTGCTTAGTCCGTCCTGGGTGGGCCCCTTCGAAGAAGGAAGGGTACTGAGCGCTGGGATGTGCTTGAGCGTTCGCGGTGAGGTCCTTCCCTCTCATGCGCTCCTGCCCCTCTGTTGGAAAGTCTAAACAGTCTGATGAAGCGGACTAAATCGGGAACCTTGACAGAGCAAGGACCCTTCCAGTAAGTTCGACCATCACACGCACATATCACCCATAACAGAGATCGGCTGAAGACTCAGCCGGAGAGCAATGAAATCAAGCTGGTTCACATCTCCTCGTTCGACGCGTTCCGTCCGATAAGGGACCTTCCTCACATTGTGAATGGGATAGGGACATGAACGTTCCAGGCTTACCCCTTCAACAAGGTCTTTACGATCCACGGTACGAAAAAGATTCGTGCGGAATCGGCTTTGTGGTCAACATCAAGGGACATAAGTCGCATGAGATCGTCCGGCAGGGGCTTCAGGTGTTGGAACACCTTGCCCATCGGGGAGCGCAGGGGAGCGATCCCCGCACCGGAGATGGCGCCGGAATCTTGATCCAGGTTCCACATGCATTTTTAAAACGAGTGGCGGCGGATGTAGGGATCTCTCTAGGGGAGGCTGGGGAGTATGGCGTCGGGATGGTCTTTCTGCCGCCGCGGGAAGATCAGCGGGTTCAGTGTGAGCGGGTGTTCGAGGAGGTTATCAAGGAAGAGGGGCTGCGACTGCTGGGGTGGAGAGACGTGCCCGTGAAAAGCGACGTGATTGGGGAGGTGGCACGGCGGACCGAGCCATTCATACGCCAGATCTTCATTGGCCGGGATATTTTCACCGAATCGCAGTTCGAACGGAAGCTCTACGTCATTCGCAAACGTGTGGAACGGGCGATCCGCGAGTCGGCGATCCAAGGGCGGGACTATTTTTATGTGGCCAGCCTCTCGAGCCATACGATCGTGTACAAGGGGTTGCTGCTTCCACAGCAGATGATGGAATATTACCAGGACTTGCGAGATGACTCGCTCGTCAGTGCACTGGCGTTGGTCCATTCACGTTTCAGCACGAACACGTTTCCCACCTGGCCGCTGGCGCACCCCTATCGATACATCTGTCACAACGGGGAGATCAACACGCTGAAGGGCAACGTGAATTGGATGAAAGCGCGGCAGGGCCGGTTGAAGTCCGATCTCTTCGGCTCGGACATCACCAAACTGTACCCCATCATAGATGAATATCAGAGTGATTCAGCCTGTTTGGACAATGCGGTGGAGTTCCTAACGCTGGGTGGCCGATCGTTGCCCCATGCCATGATGATGTTGATTCCGGAGCCATGGGTCGGCAATCCACAGATGGATCTCGACCGGCGCGGGTTTTATGAGTACCACGCTGCGATGCAGGAACCCTGGGACGGTCCTGCCGCTGTGTGTTTTACCGATGGCAAGCTCATCGGTGCCACGTTGGACCGTAACGGTCTTCGACCCTGCCGGTATTTGGTCACGACAGACGGGGTAGTCGTCCTGGCATCGGAGGCGGGGGTCCTTCCTGTGGAGATCCAGCGGATTCGACAAAAAGGACGGCTGATGCCGGGGCGCATGTTTCTGGTGGACACGGTGCAGGGTCGCATTATCGACGATGAGGAAGTGAAGGCGGAAATCGTCGGTCGAAAGCCGTATCGGGCCTGGGTGACTCAGTATCGCATCTCGCTGGACGAGTTGCCGGAACCCCTCAATGTGCCTCAGCCGGACCATCCGACCATTCGCCAGAGGCAGCAAGCGTTCGGGTATACCGTGGAAGAATTGAAGATGGTCATTACGCCGATGGTGGTGGAGGGGCAGGAAGCAGTGTCCTCGATGGGGACGGACACGCCACTGGCCGTCTTGTCAGATCGCCCGCAACTGCTGTTCAAATATTTTAAGCAGCTCTTCGCGCAGGTTACCAACCCTCCGATTGATCCGATTCGGGAAGAGCTGGTCATGTCTTTGTCCACCAATATTGGGCCCAAGCCCAATTTGATGGAGGAGAATCCGGAGTCCTGCCGCCGGATTCGCGTGAAGCAGCCGATTCTCACCAATGCCGAGCTGCAGAAGATCCGGGAGATTGCAGATCCGCACTTTCGCAGCAAGACACTCAAGATGCTCTTTCGGGTTGCCGAGGGACCAGACGGGTTGGAACCGGCGGTGGAAGAGCTGTGCCGTCAGGCGTCGCAGGCCATTCGCGAAGGGTATAAGTTTCTGATCTTGAGTGACCGCGGCGTCAACGAAGAGTGGGCACCGATTCCGAGTCTATTGGGCATTGCGGCGGTGCACCATCACTTGGTGCGGGAATGTACCAGGACCGAAGTGGGACTCATCGTCGAGAGTGGTGAGCCTCGCGATGTGCATCATTTTGCCTGTCTCATCGGATATGGCGCCGGTGCGGTGAACCCCTATCTGGTATTTGAGTCGCTGGTCGATATGGAGCGTGACGGGTACCTGCCGGAAGGGCTGGATGCTCAAACTGCGGAAGCGAAATACATTAAGGCCGTCGGGAAGGGATTGCTGAAGATCTTTTCAAAAATGGGCATTTCCACTGTGCAATCTTACTGCGGCGCGCAGATTTTTGAGGCCATCGGCCTACGGCGCGACGTGATCGACCGCTATTTTACCGGTACCGCTTCGCGGGTCGAGGGGATCGGGATTCGCGAAATCGGCGAAGAAACGGTCCGGCGGCATCGGGTAGCCTATGAACCGGCGCCGATCCGTCAACTTGATTTCGGGGGGGAGATTCACTACCGCGCGCAAGGCGAACACCATAATTGGAACCCTGAGACGATTTACAAACTCCAGCACGCAACCAGGTTCAACGATCCCAAGGTCTATGAGGAATTCGCCCAATTGGTCAATGACGAGAGCAAGCGGCGGTCGAATTTGCGCGGCCTGCTCGATTTCAAGTTTCTGCCGGAACCCATTCCGCTTGAGGAGGTCGAGCCGGCGAGCGAGATCGTCAAACGGTTCACCACCGGCGCCATGTCCTTCGGCGCGATCAGCAAGGAGGCGCATGAGACCCTCGCGATCGCGATGAACCGGATTGGCGCCAAAAGCAATACGGGGGAGGGGGGAGAGGATCCTGAGCGATTCCTTCCGCTTCCCAACGGAGACTCCAAGAATTCCTACATCAAACAAGTGGCGTCGGCCCGTTTTGGTGTCACGATCCATTATCTGGTCAACGCGCGCGAATTGCAGATCAAAATGGCCCAAGGAGCCAAGCCGGGGGAAGGTGGACAGTTGCCGGGCCATAAAGTCGACGAGGTCATCGCACGGATGCGGTATTCGACTCCCGGTGTGCAGTTGATTTCTCCGCCTCCACACCATGACATCTATTCGATCGAAGATTTGGCCCAATTGATCTTTGATCTGAAAAATGCCAATCCGGAGGCCGATATTTCCGTCAAGCTGGTGGCGGAAGTGGGAGTCGGCACGGTGGCGGCCGGGGTTGCCAAGGCCCATGCCGATAAGGTGCTGATCAGTGGCGATTCAGGCGGTACCGGTGCCTCGCCCCTCTCCTCCATCAAATATGCCGGTATTCCCTGGGAATTGGGATTGGCCGAGACCCATCAAACGCTCGTGCTGAACAACCTTCGCGGACGGATCCGCATCGAAACAGACGGCCAATTGAAAACGGGCCGCGATGTCGCCATCGCTGCCCTGCTTGGGGCTGAGGAGTTTGGTTTCTCGACGGCGCCGTTGATTGTGGAAGGGTGCATCATGATGCGCAAGTGCCACCTCAACACCTGTCCGGTAGGGGTGGCGACTCAGGATCCCGTCCTCCGAAAGAAATTCACTGGCCGGCCCGAACATGTGGTGAATTACTTTTTCTTTGTCGCCGAAGAATTGCGAAGAATCATGGCTAAGCTGGGATTCCGCACCGTTGGGGAGATGGTGGGACGGGTGGATAAACTGAAGGTGAACAAGGCGATCGACCATTGGAAGGCCAAGGGGCTTGATCTCAGTGCATTGCTGGCGATGCCCGATGTCGGGCCCGAGATCCCCCGCCGTTGTGTGCAGGTCCAGGATCATGGGATCGCCGATGTGCTCGATAGGAAGCTAATCGAGCTGTGCGCGCCGGCGATCGAGCGCGGTGAAGCGGTCAAGCTTGATCTGCCGATCCGCAACGGCAATCGGGCGGTCGGGACCATGTTGTCGGGTCGCATTGCAAAACGGTACGGTCTGGACGGTTTACCGCCCGATACCATTACGATTAAATTCACAGGGTCGGCAGGGCAATCGTTTGGAGCATTCCTTACCCGGGGGGTGACTCTTATCCTTGAGGGAGAGTCTAACGATTACCTGGGCAAGGGACTCTCAGGGGGCAAGATCATCGTGTTTCCGCCCAAACAGGCGCTGTTCAATCCCGAAGAAACCATTTTGATCGGCAACACGTCCCTGTACGGCGCAACAGGAGGCGAGGCCTATTGTTATGGCCTGGCGGGAGAGCGGTTCGCCGTCCGCAACAGCGGCGCGCGCGCCGTGGTGGAGGGAACGGGCGACCATGGCTGCGAATACATGACGGGCGGTGTTGTGGTGGTATTGGGAAGTACGGGACGCAACTTCGCCGCCGGTATGTCGGGAGGGATTGCCTTCGTTTTAAATGAAGATGGACGGTTTCAGTCCCGTTGCAATCTCGGCATGGTCGAACTGGAGCCGGTCAAGACCGAAGAGGACAAAAAACTGCTTCATGAGATGGTCACGGCTCATTTCATGCATACGGGCAGCCGGAATGCCAAGCGGGTTTTAGATTTGTGGGAGGCGACGCTGCCGAAATTTGTAAAAGTGATGCCGACCGACTACAAGCGGGTGCTCGAAGAGCGGAAACGAAAAGCTGGGGCCGTGCATTAACGATGGTGTGCGGGACTTCGGTGTTGGCGGTCGATCAGTCGATGTGGGGTGCACAGCGCCGTGCAAGGAAGGAGCGGCGCATCGAGGAAACATGGGAGACCCAAAGGGGTTCATGAAATTCGCGCGCGAGACGCCGAAACGGCGCCCCGTTGAGCTGCGCATCAAGGACTGGAAGGAACTGTACGAGCCAATCTCTGACGAGAAGCTCCGGGTGCAGGGGGCGCGGTGTATGGATTGCGGCGTTCCGTTTTGCCAGAGCACAAACGGGTGTCCCGTCGTCAATCTAATTCCCGAATGGAATGACCTCATCTATCGTGGGCGATGGCTCAGTGCCCTCAAAGCGTTGCACGCAACCAATAATTTTCCGGAATTCACCGGCCGCCTCTGCCCAGCTCCCTGCGAGTCGGCCTGTGTGCTGGGAATCAATGAAGATCCCGTGTCTATTCGAATCATTGAGTGGAACATCATCGAGCACGGATTCAGCGAGGGATTGGTGGAGCCGATTTTGCCGGTCTATAAGACGGGCAAGACGGTCGCGATTGTTGGGTCGGGACCGGCTGGATTGGCCGCCGCGCAACAACTTTGCCGCGCCGGCCATGACGTGACCGTGTTTGAGAAGGCTGATCGGATTGGAGGGTTGTTGCGATACGGCATTCCTGACTTCAAAATGGAAAAATGGGTGATCGATCGCCGGCTTGATCAAATGAGAGCCGAAGGGGTGACCTTCGTGACGAATGTGACTGTCGGAAAAGATCTGACGGCCGACGAGCTGCTCAGCCGATTTGATGCGATTGGCCTCACGTTGGGAGCCGAGCAACCAAGGGATCTTCCGGTGCCGGGGCGTGAACTAAAAGGCATTCACTTTGCCATGGACTATCTGACCCAGCAAAATAAGCGGAATGCCGGAGACATGCTCACAGACGAGCCGATTACCGCGGCAGGCAAGCGGGTGGTCATTATTGGAGGAGGGGACACAGGGTCCGATTGTCTGGGGACGGCCCATCGCCAGGGATGTCGCGAAGTGCATCAATTCGAGCTGTTGCCGGAGCCGCCTCCCCAACGAGCCGAGTCGACTCCTTGGCCACTCTGGCCTATGCAATTGCGAACCTCCCACGCCCATGAAGAGGGCTGTGATCGACAATGGAGTGTGTCCACCACGAGATTTTCCGGGCGCAACGGTCATGTCACCAAGTTGCATGCGCAACGTGTGCGATACGAGAACGGGCAGTTCATCCCCATCCCTCATACCGAATTTGAGATGGAGGTGGACCTTGTGTTGCTGGCCATGGGCTTCCTCGGACCGGTCAAAGAGGGGTTACTGAACAGTCTCGGAGTCAACTATGACCAGCGGGGCATGGTGCAAGTGGACGAGAACTTCATGACCAATCGCGAGGGGGTGTTTGCCGGCGGCGACACCAGACGTGGTGCTTCCCTGATCGTGTGGGCCATTGCCGAAGGGAGAAAGATGGCTGCTGGGATCGATAAGTACTTACGTGCGGGCAGGTCAGCGAGACGACCTGCGGCCTAAGTGCCGACGGTGACCCGCTCCGATACCTTCATTCCTGACACTTCCAGAAAGGCTGAGCAGGTGAGGCCCCTTCTGACTTGAATGGGGAAGACTCCAACACAATCAGAAGAAAAGAGCGAGAAAAGGGAGATACGGTCGCTAGGGAACAAGCTCCACTCACACCTCGCTGCTGCTTGCCGGCGCCGGTTGCCTTTTATCAACATAGGAACGAGAGCTGTCTCTGCCCGTGGCGGCTGGGGGTGGGCTAGGCTGTCGGGTGGCGCGAGCTTTCCCTTGGGCTTTTGGCGGGGAGACAACCGCGGGTTTGTTTTCACGTGATCGCTGAATGACCCGATCGGAATCTTTTTCAAATACCCTCCAGGCCAGATAAGCCATTGCTGTACCAAAAAACAGCACCAATGTCGTGAAGACGACGAACCCCAGCCCCATTATGGTCATGTTGCTCATGTTGCCTCCTCCCCTTCAATTCTCCCAAGAGACCGGTGACGACTTCCCCCGTATTTTTATGTCCCGGATACAGCCTCGAGGAGCGAAAGTCAGTGCCATTCTTGCCGATTCGCTCGCAGGAGTCAATGAGCTGAAGGATACCCACGTTCTTCGTCATTCCTTGACTCCGGTGAGTTTTATGCCATGGTGGAGCCTACCAAAGGGTATTCGAATGCTCGGACAAGTCCTATAGATCTAGAGAAATAGAGCGATGGATCGTATCCGATATAGCAAAAGGAGGAGAGCCAATGATCGGTATTGTTGCCGTGCTTGTCACCGTGGCGGTCTTGGTGCCCTGGTCGAATGGGAGTGCTCAGGAAGGAGGCGCCGAAATTGCTGGGCCGGTCGGTTCCCCTCCAGCAATACAGGAGCCTGTGGCTGAAATTGAACGAGACGCCGCTTCGGGAAAAGAAAAAGAAGAAAAAATCAAGCGGAGTAAGCGAGGCGGGGAGGATGACGACGGCGAACACCAGGAGAAAGAAAAAAACAAAGGCAAGGGCAAGAAAAAAGGCAAGCATCCGCATCGGGGGAAAGGCCATCTTCATCAACGGGGTCTTGATCGGGCCGATCAAGTGGCTGGCGAACATGGTCAACATGGACGAGGCAAGGCCCGAAGTCACCACCACCAGGAGCGCGAGTAAGGTCGCCGGTCTGGCGCCCTTCACGAATCAATGGCCGGCCTTGCTCTGCCAGGCTGGCCATTTCTCTCTCCAACGGCAGTGGAGCGGATCACATGAACGGCGGACGGCACCGTTGTTCAGGCGAGGGGCTGGCTTAAGAGCTTCTTGACTTCACAATGGGCCATGACGACGTCGGGAGCCCGCTGAAGCGCTTCGTAGTAACTGCGCTCAAATCCATCACCTTCTTCAGATGGGCGGATCAACGCTCGTGCTTCTGCGATGAGAAGGGCGGCTTGTTCGGTGGTGGAGCCGCCATCCTTTTCCAATAACTCATCGATGCGGATGATCAAATTAGACAGGGGATGAAGCCAGGTAAACCAGGGATCGTTCATCACCAATTGGAGTAATTGGCCGGTCGAATCAATGCGGCCGTAGATGCGCTCAAAGGTGATTTGCTCTGCGACAATAAGTGCTCTGTGTAATTTCAACAGACCACGCCGCAGGTCCGCGAGGGCATGGCGTGGAGCGGTGGTGGAAGATGGTTTCATTTTCGTTTCTTTTCGGAAGAGGCTCATAAAATATTCTAACAAGTCAAGCATCAAGAAGGAAAAACAAGGGACCCGTTTTCTCGTCGTCCCACTGCGCCGCACCATCCTCGCCTAGTTTTTATCGGTTGTTTCGGGAGGGGACTGTAGGGGCCGAGGAGAGGGAAGACAGAAGAGATGACGCGACCACACGAGGAAGAAAAGCTTCCTGCGGAAGCGGGCGATGACCCGTCAAAGGAGGGAGCCCTCTAGGTGACTTGGTGAAAAGCCGCCACCTGACCGCCTCTCCTTTCGGATGGTCCAATCCTAACAGGGCTTGCCTAACAGTGCTTGGCATGAAAGTGACTGGCATCATCGGACGCTCACAAACCGGCCTTGGGCCATGTCCCGAAGCTGTTGGATTTCCTCCTGTCTCGTGACGGAGAGCGGAACTGTGTGGGTCAGTTCTTCGATCAAGAGATCCGTGGTCAGCGGGAGCCGTCGATGGAGAGCCCGATAGAGAGAGGCGACGATGACTTGTTCAATCTCAGCCCCGCTGAAACCATCGCTAGCACTGACCAGCGTGACCATGTCCAACTGTGCTGGATCTTGCTTCCGAAGGCGCAGATGGATTTCCCAAATGGCTTTCCGCTCGGCGTCGTCCGGCAGGTCCACGAAAAAGATTTCGTCGAAGCGGCCTTTGCGCAGCAATTCGGGTGGGAGCGATGAGAGATCGTTGGCGGTGGCGACGACGAACACCTCTTGTTTCTTTTCTTGTAACCACGTCAGAAACGAGCCGAACAAACGACGGCTCAACCCAGCATCGGCCTCGCCTCCGCCGCGACTTCCTGCGAACGCTTTTTCGAGCTCGTCGATCCAGAGCACGATTGGGGCCAGCGATTCGGCCATGTCGATGGCCCGGCGGAAGTTTCTCTCTGATTCGCCGACGAACTTGTCGAACAGCCGTCCCGAGTCGAGCTTGAGCAGCGGCAATTGCCATGAGCGGGCGATGCCCTTGGCGGCGAGCGATTTGCCGCAGCCCGGCACTCCCACCAACAGAATGCCGCGGGGTGGTGTGAGATTAAGCGCCTTGGCCTCGGCCGTGAACCCCACTTTGGCTCGCTCCAGCCACGCTTTCAAATTGGCAAAGCCGCCCAGCTCGAATCGATTGTCTTCAAGCGGGTAGTATTCTAGCAGGCCACCATCCTTGATGAGTTGGATCTTGCGTTGAAGAATGGTCTGCATAGCCGAGGCGGAAAGACGTCCCTCCTCAATCAAACACTGGGTAATGACCTGGCGAGCCTGGTGAAGCGTCAAGCCACGTAATGCACGGAGGACGGCCTCCTGTCCGGCGGTTTCCTCGTTCCTGTCGCGATGGGTGGAGGTGGGAGCAGAGTGGCGCTGGGGCTCTTTGAACGGGCGGGTCGGTTGCTGTGCCAGCCGGGGCTTCAAAGAGCGCAGCACGTTTTGGAGCATGGACCGTAGCTCATGGTCATCCGGCAATCGTAATTCAAAACGAACCGCGAGGCGCTCAATATCGGGGGGGAGAGCAAGGGGGTGGCCGGTCATGACACAAGTGGAACGAGACTGGCTGAAAGCGGAGGCCACCTCCCGAAGCTGGCGGGCGACCAGGGGATCTTGCAGATGCGGCGCAAGGTCCTTGAGCCAGAAGACCGCTTCAACCGTCAATCCGTGCAGGTGTTGGAGCAGCGCCAGCGGCGTGGCGGTCAATTTGCTGAATGTCGGTTCGTCGGATCGGGTGAGTCCTCGAGTGATGGACCATTCGAAGAGGGGTAGGCCCTCCTGCGTGGTGACCGATCGGAGCAGGGCCGCTACACGGTCTTCTTCCACCGTATCAATGGCAATCAGTGGCTGAGAGGAGCGGATCAGAGTGCGGAGATCGTGTGTACCGGTCGGGGTGATCATCCGGCATCGATGGTAGCACGAGGGACACATGAGATGAAGAAAACGAACGATCGCCGCATTACGCCACCACGCACCGAGATACGGCTGGGAGGGCTGCCGACCTCCATTGTCGTGGTCGCGGGACCACGGAACCAGCTGGCTGGTGGCCAAGTCATGTCTGACCGGACGCGGTGAATGCCTTGCTGATTTCACTAATCAGACGCCGTTCGATCTCGGCCGTTTCCTCGGCGCTGACGGCCAGGATCTTTCCTCCTTGAGCGATTTTTTCAAACTCCGCCTTCACGGCAACTTTCGTGGCGTTTCCAGATACCGCTTGCAGCGAGACGAGGTATTGGTTGCGAAAACCAGGAACCTCCAATGAGGCGGGAGAGGAGATTTTGCGATCCGTGACGTAGACGGCTTTTTGATCGGATCGAAAACCGGCTTTGATCTGATAGCCATTTTTGGCCAGCGCCTCTTCCGTCACCTTTGCAACAGTGTCGAGCGGACGGGCGATAGTTTCCAGCTGGGCTCCTCTGTCGTCGGCTCTAATGGACAGAGTCGCTTGAGTCTGGGCGACACGCTGCATCTCTGCAGTCATGCGTTTGACCTGGGCCAGTTGAGCCTCCAACTGTTCGTTCAGGCGAGCCGTGGCTTCCTTGGCCGATTCGGTGGCCTGTTTGGCGTCGCGGAGCTCCTGATTCAGTAGATCGATTTGTTGCTGCATGACCCGATTGCCATCTTGGAGTGAGGTCAGGAGAGACTCTTGCTTGGCCACTTGCTTCTTCAACGCTTCGTTTTCCGCCTTGAGAGGATTCTCATCTGGGCCGCATCCAGAAAGAAAAGAGCAAAGAGTAAGCCATCCCACGGCTGTTAAGCGGCAACAGAAGGTAGTGTGCAAACCCATGAAATGGTCTCCGAAAAGCCCCAGGGGATTATCTCGACTTTCCTTCTGGTTGTCCATGCTTGTTCGGTTGACCCTTGAGGGGCCGCTTTGTATCCTCCGGCCATGAAGACCATCGTAGCATGGGTGGTTAGCGGAGCCCTGGTGGGCGGATGGTGGCTCGGTTGGCCCCAGAATGGAGCGTGCGGCGGCAGTGTGTCGGATCGTGACGCCACGGTACCGGCTGAAGATTATCCGCTGTACGACCAGGCCGTGGAGAGACTGTTTGTTTCTTCGACCGCGCCATTGCTGTTGATCGAACGATTGACGGTCGGTCGGTTGTTGCCGAACCAGCTTGACCCCGTTACGGTTGAGTGGTTCCTAGAGCAGGAGTATTTCGGAGGGCGTCTTCCGAGGGAGCTCGTGAGGGATTTTATTCACGTCAACCGCGTTGCCGCCCGTCTGGAAGGGCGTTTCCGTTTCGGCGCGCGGTATCGATTTCTATCGGATGGTGAGGTCGAGGAGCCCGAAGCATTCTCCGCTCGAGTGGTGAGGATCGCTCATGCGGGGCTCTTCCCGTCGTCAGCGCACGTAGCGTTTTCTCGGATCGGACGGACATTACGCAACGATCAGGCATTGCTTTACGTCGAATATGTCCAGCCTGACGGCGGAGGCGCCGGTTTTCTCGTGTGGTTTGAGCGAAGGGGAGAGGACTGGACGATCCTCGAAACAGACGTCGTATGGATCATCCGTGATGAGAGCGGTGAAGGTGAGGAATTCCCATAGCTTGCGGCGATGGATAGAAGAGCGGTAGCATGAGACGCCCATGTCTGGACTGATTCGAAAAACTTTTCCTGTCCCTCCGCTCGGTTGTAACTGCTCGATCATCGGCGATCCGGTGACGAAAGAGGCGGTCGTTGTCGATCCTGGCGGGGATCCGGAGCGGATCCTCGGAGAGATCAAGCGGCTGGGACTGACAGTTAGTCGTATTCTACACACTCATGCCCACTTCGACCACTTTCTCGCGGCCGGTGCCTTGAAAGCTATGACAGGGGCGGTCTTAGGCCTGCATGGTGATGATCTTGATCTCTGGAAGAATCTTGAGGTGCAGTGCCGGTTCTTTGGAGTACAACCGGCCCTTGTGCCGATGCCGGAGTACTGGCTCAAGGATGAGGAGCGATTGGATGTCGGCATGACACCGATTCTCGCGCTCCATACGCCGGGCCACACCCCAGGCTCGATGAGCTTCTATGTTCCCACTGAGAACCTGGTCCTGGTTGGCGACACTCTGTTTCGAGGCAGCATCGGCCGCACCGATCTGTGGGGCGGCGACTCGCGGGCGATAGAGCGATCCATCAGAGAGCGTCTCTACACCCTCGACGACGCCACGATTGTTGTGACAGGGCATGGGCCGGAGACCGAAATTGGGTGGGAAAAAGAAACCAATCAGTTTGTTCGTGCTTCGTAGGAGGGCCGGTCTCGAAGGAGCAGACTATTCTTTCTGCATGCGTGCTCTCAGCCGCTCAAGCCGCTTCTGGGTGGCGTGTTTGATGAATGCCATATTCTCTGCCAGATGCTGGCGGGCATCGATCCTTCCCTCCTCCCGCCGTTTTTGCTGATCGAGACCAAACTGGGCAATGATGGGGGCGTCTTGGTCGTTGAGCTCTTTCCAAATTTCGGCGCAGCGACTCTGCTTGGCTGGCGGATATTGGTCGCACGGCGGACCGGCCGCTCCTGCTGCTGAATAGGTTGCGATCAGCAGGAAGGATGCGAAAACCAAGCTTCGTTGTCTCAGTTTCATGGGGGCCTCTCTGCTCAGACGGTCGAGGAGTCTCGATGATACGATAGCACAGTTTGAAGCGACGGTGCCGCCGCTCGCCGCCCGGCTGCTTGTTTCTGTCTGAGACGTCAGGGGGATGAGAGGGAGCGGATGGCTGGAACGGGGGGAAGCGCTGTGTTGAGGAGGTGGGACTGGGTTCGGAGAAGGGCCTGGGCTTCGGCAATGGAACAGGCAACAAAACGGACCGTATCGCCTGGACCCAATTGAGCGGCAAGGGGTAGATCGACCGAGATGACCGTCGCGATGGGTGGGTAGCCGCCGGTTGTTTGACGATCAACCATCAAGAGGATTGGTTGTCCGTCGGGCGGGACCTGCAAGGCTCCTGTGACCGTGCCTTCAGAAATGAAGGAGAGCGTCTCCTTCCTGGCGAGGAGGGGACCGTTTAGGCGATACCCGGTGCGATCGGATTGCGGAGCGACAGTGTACGTGGAGTTGACCAACACGGTCAGCGCACTCTCGTGAAAAAGGTGGCGGCGGACATCGAGAACCACGCGAAGCGTGACCGAGCGATCATAGGTGGGGATCAAGCGAGGGGGCAGCCGTCGTCCCACCAGGGAGTCGATGGCTTGGTCGAGTGCTCGATGAAAGAGGTGGTCGCCCGTGCGCAATGGCCGTCCCTCCAGTCCACCGGTCCGACTCGGGCAATGGGTGGAACGGCTTCCCAGGATGACGGGCACGTCAAATCCTCCGGTGACGGCAACATAACAGCGAAATCCAACACGCCGCGGACCAAACGCGAGCCTGTCCCCCTGGCGAATGTTGATACCGTGCCACAGAGCGATGGCACGGCCGTTGAGTGTGGGCGATATATTAGCGCCCGTCACGGCCAGGGAGGTGCCTTGTTGAAACAACAGTTCCGGCCCTTGGCCGGTGCATTCAAGCACAGCTGCCTGATCAGGATTGCCGACCAGGCGATTGGCCACGATGGCTGCAAACCGGTCCATGGCGCCCGCAACCGGCATGCCATATTGCTGGTAGCCGGGACGCCCGAGGTCCTGAATCGTTGTCAGCCACCCTGGCTTGATGACCTCGATCAAGGGCTCTCTGGTGTTGTGGGGAGTCGTCATTGTCGCGCTGCTATTGTGGGGGACAGGGGTCTCATCGGCCTGTTGGGCTGGTGATCCGGTATCCCAACGAGAGCAGTTCGGCATGAAGCAGGTGCGCAAGGTCAACGCTGCGAGGCGTGTCGGCGTGGAGGCACACACTGTCGGCGTGGAGGGGCACGCGTCGGCCGTCGATGCTGGTGACGAAGCCCTGGAGGATCTCTCGCAATTGGCGAAGGATCTGCTGATCGGTTTGGAGCAGCGCGGTTGCTTCGGAACGAGGCACGAGGGCGCCGTCGGCCCGGTAGGCTCGATCGACATAAGCTTCTCGGATGACTCCCAGACCAGCTCGTTCCGCCCTCGTGATCAAGACGGAGCCGGCCGGTGCGACGATCAGCAGCCGGCGATCGAAAGCCGCCACGGTTTGGACGAATGATTCGGCGGCGTCAGGATTCCAACTCACGAAGTGATAGAGCGCGCCGTGAGGTTTGACATGGCACAGAGGCAGACGTTCTTCCGTCAGGATCTGCGACAAGGTGGCGAGTTGCTCCAGGACCAATGACGCCACTTCATCGAGGGATGCGCGCCGGTCGCCTCGGCCGAAGTCCCCCCTGTCGGGAAATCCCGGATGGGCGCCGATCGCCACACCGTGTTCAGCGGCTAGTCGTGCGGTTCGGCGCATGAGGGGCGGATTGCCGGCATGTCCTCCGCAGGCGATGTTGACCGAGCTAAGAAGGGGCATCAGCTCTGCTTCGCGGGCAAGAAATTCCTGATCGTCATATTCCCCCAGATCACTGTTGAGATCGATGGTCTTCATCGGTTGTTGCACGGCTCAGCTGTTCGAATTCATCCTGTTCAATCGGTCTGAACTGGACCCGGTCACCAGGCTTGAGCATAAACGGTGTGGACCCCGTGCGATGGTATAGCGGAAGGGGTGTTCGCCCGATCAGTCTCCAGCCTCCCGGCGTCGCGATCGGATAAATACCGGTTTGTCGGTCAGCGATGCCGACCGACCCGGCGGGGACTCGAGGACGGGGAGTCAAAAGCCGAGGGATTGCCAGTTGGGGAGGAACGAGTCCCAGATAGGGAAAGCCGGGACTGAATCCTATCATATAGACACGGTACTGAACGGAGGCATGTAAACGAATGACCGTGGATGGTTCCAGACCGGCATATGCTGCGACCTCGTCTAAATCTGGCCCGTAATCACCGCCATATAAGACCGGGATCTGGTGTAACGTGCTGTTCGACTCGGTTACCGAGGGACGAGGGCAAGGCAGGACTCGCAACTGATCGGTCAGCGAGGCCATGTCCCACTGAAGAGGATCGAAATGGACGGTCACTGAGCGGAAGGTCGGGACCACATCCACAATTCCGCTCCACCCTTGCTCAAGGAGCTTCTTGGCGTAGGCAATGACAAGGGCGTTGACTGTTGGGTCGATACTATCTCCAAACTCTACGGTGACGGCCGAGTCTCCCATCGGAATGAGTTGTCGAGGAAAGAGGGCTTCTTCTTTGGGAGAAACAGGCATGGCGGAGTGGATTCATGCTGCCGACAGGACCCCGATCAATCGCCTGACCAGGAGAGAGGAAGAAAACCCCCGGCCATGACCTGAAATGGGGGATCGCGCGGGATAAGTCCTGAGCATGAGCCAATCCCCGCTGCTTTGGTTATTTCTTGACCACAGCGTCAACCGAGAACGGCGGTGTGAAGGTGTCCAACAAGTTTTCGATGGCGGTCGCCGGGATAGCTGTGGGGATGAATTTAGGATATTCCTGGCACTCAACTTCTCCGTTGGGTTCGACGTAGAGTCGAGATTGCACCTTGAACGATTTGATCGGCTGGGCGTGGGGTGTCGGCACATACACTGTCTTCCCATCCGCCCCCACGAACGACCAAAACGCTTCGTCCCGCGCCGCCTCCTTAGTGACAATTTCATCCAGTGCAGCAACCGCTTGACCGGTCTTGTGATCGCAGCGTCGATTATCGAAGTAAAGATTGATGGGATTTCCGCTGCCGGCGACTTTGTTTTTGAAGATCGACAAAACAAAGACTGAATCGCCGACCTTGAAAGGAACGAGAGGCAGTTTAAAGAAAGGGCCAGCCATCTCGACGATGGGGCCGAGCGTCTTCCCCTTCGCGTCCACCATGACCAGCGACTCGACCGTGCCAGCGTTGGTCGTGGAGGAAATTGCCCCCCCGCCGATGAGAAAAGCCGCCACCACTATGACCATGGCAACGCCATTGACCCTTTTCATGCAGACCTCCCTCTTCTTATGGATGGTTATGGTGTGCACCGGAATCGTCGATCATCTGTGCATCCGCGATGAGGATGCGTGCAGGAATTCATCAGAGGCGCATTCTAGGCGATCAACAGAATGGGCGCAAGAGACTTGCAGATGAATCGATCGTCGGGCGCGAGGTCACTTCCACGTACAGGCGGTTCTTCGCCGGTGGTGTCGCATCGAGCAGAGAGGGGAACTGGTCATCCTGATCATTGTGGGCCGGTAACTGGGGCGATCAACCGTTCTCTCTAGAGGGAGGGTGCCTTTCCGCAAAATCCTGTTTGAGAAGGCTGTGGCCCGTAGTTTTTGTGGCTGCTGGCTGTCAGGTGAGAAACGTCACCTTGTAAGTCCAATAAGTGGCCCAGGTAGGCAAAACAAGGGGCCGGTCTGTTCACCATTGGAGGGAAACTGTGCCCGGAGGCCGGATAGACGCTACCCCGGCCTTATGGCTTTCCCGCGGACTTTCTCAGCCGTTCCAGTTCCGCCTCTTGCTCGGCCAGTCTTTTTTGCATGGCCTTGAGCTCTTCCCGGAAGGCACGCAGTTCCGCGTCAGGGGGTGGTGCCATCGGGGGCTGGGGCAGTTGCCCTCCCTGGGCTGACGGAACCAGCATCGGTTGACTGGAAGAAGGAAACGCCATGAGTTTATTGAGGAGATGGTAATCAATGGCCAGTGTCCGGTCATCTGACTCACCGAACCAGCTCGATGAACCAGCCTCTTTTCGCCAGGCCTTTTCTGGGATAAATCGCACTTCACGATTGCGCAGACCGTCCGGATCCGGGAGTTGATGCGGTTGTGTTTTGTCAATTTTCCCAGGGCGGTAACGATAATGGGTCAATGTCAGATTGAGTGAGAGCCCTTGGGCAGAGAGATAGCCGGCGGTCACTTCCCTGGTCTCCTGTCCCTTTGCCGCGCGTCCATGTTCCTCCGGGGTTGTGTACAAACGAAAAGCGACTCGCTGATTGGGAGCGGCCTGCGCGAGTGCGGTGGAGATGTGTGGGGCCAGAAATGCGATGTCATCTTCCGAAAAGGTTCGGATGTCATTGTAGTTGGCTGCCATCAAAGCTTTGCCCAGCAGCAGCACCAGACCAGGTTTTTCCTTGGTATGGACACCGCGTAAGACATTGGCAATCGTGGTTTCATCCAGCGTAATAGGATGAGCTGCTTGAAATGATTGGTCCTGGACGGTCTCAAGTAACACAGCCCCCCGAGTCTCCTCGTAAATGGTGGTAACAGGCGTTTTCATGCTGGCACAGCCGGTGAGGAAAAACGTGAGACATCCCATCACAAGAACAAAGCAAGAAGAGATGGCGAGCGGGCGATCGACGACGCGCATGGTCATGCTCTTGGTTGACGGGTTAAAAAAGAACCAGCACGTCAGTCTAACAAAAAGAGTCTTCTTAAAACAAACGCGCATAAGACATATTGTGCCCATGACGATCGTTGTCTCATAAGAGCAGCTCATCTGCCGCTTCTCTGTCTGATGGGGGGCAAGCCATGAAGAATAATCGGCGTGGTCGCGTACCTTAACAGAAAGCAGGTCTGTCAGCTATCGCTCTGTTGTCTCAAGAGAATGAGATCAGGCCCCCGTTCATCCCCAACGTGTGCGAAGCGTGTCGGATCATCGGATCAATACGTCGGTCCAGAACCGCCCCCTCGATTGCCGCCGTAAAACCTCCTTTAAACCAGGCCGCACCGATCAACTCGGAGCTTGGATGGTTTGATTGTTTTAAGAGAATCTCGCGCTGTTCGGCGGGAATGAAAGGAAAACGAAAGAGCCGACCCAGGATACCCTGGAATCGGCTCTTCGTAAGCAGGTCGTTGATCCTTGATCGATATGTTCAATTCAGTACTGCAACTGCAAGGCAATGTGGAACGAATCGACCTTGTCTCCCGTCGCAGTGGGGGAAAAGCTCCCTGCCGGCCCTCCCTTCGTTTTGAGATCGCCGTAGGTGTAGTACGCGGATATTCTCGCATTGAAGCCGTCGATCACGTAATTCACGCCGCCTTCCCATTCTTGACGCGTTGAACTGTTCAGAGGATTAATGGAGGTAAAACGGGCATAGGGCTGGAATTGGCCGATCCCCACCTTCGCGGGAATCAAGTACAATCCATAGACGGTCCACGAGTGGCCGTTGAAGATACAGAAACAATCCACGAGTCCGGTCACCGGCGACACAGCGGTAAATGCGTCAAGCGAATATCGAGCCCAGAATCGCTTGAATTCTCCATTGAATGTAAAGACGCCCCAGTTGTTCGGAAGGACCTTTTCCACCAAGAGATCAATGGACATGCCGGTGAAATCGCTCACGCCGAACGCCGTGTTGATATTACCTGCTCCATCTTTTTGGTGTTGCCCGCTGATTGCGATGGCCAGAATGTCCCCAGCCGTCCCAAAGTAGGTGCCGGATGTGTAATAGCCCGGGGAAGTTTCGTCGTTCAGCAGATTCCACTGCAGTCGTCCCGTGTACATCAAACTGCTCCCGCTGTTTGCGGCAGCCCGCAATCCTTGAGATACGGAAACCGCGTACAATAAATGGGTGCCAAAAGGGTGAACTTTCCCCCAGATAGTAGCCGCATTATCACGACCATATAGTCCGGCACCACTATCGAAATTTGAGCTGAAGTCCGCCGGGAAAAACGGAGTTCTGAAACCCGCATAGGTCGCATGATAGAAAGGACCGTTTAGCTCACCACGCTCGCTTGGCAGCAACATCCGTCCAACCCAGATGTTGAACTTTTCGTCAAATTCAAATTTCCCGATTGCGTCCAGCAGCCCGATAGCCGAGTTCCCGCCGAAGATATTTGCTCCTCCAGCAACTCCGCAGTTGAAACACTCTGTATTGAACTCGAACCCGACGTACTTGTGAATTTTGCCGTTAACATAGATTCGAGCAAAGTCCACCTTGAAATCATTGGTGTAGTGCCCCGCCGGCGAGGCGCCTTCCACCGCATTGAAACTTGTCTTGATGCCCATTCCGATTGAAATCCACTTGTCATCATCGACCTTAATGATTCCCCCTGCGTAACCATCTTCCGGTACCATGGCCCCAATACCAACTATCACGGCCACGAGAGCCCACGAAACCAGACACCTCCTCCACCACCTTACTAGATCCACCTTCATGATGGCGCCTCCTTTGTGGTAGTGATTAAAGATGCTCTACAGATCCCCGTCCGTTCATCGTTGATGAAAAGGCGGGATCCACCTGGACGCACAGGGACACAATCGTGTCGAAAAAATGGGCTTGTTCCAAAGGCCGTACGAAGTCTCTTCTTCACCGCGAAGGGGCATCGGAAGCCTACAACTGATCAAAACGCCTGTCGTGACAGAGGATGGGAGGATGGGATGCAAGAGACCGATGTCCATGTCCATGGCTGAGGTCTCTCTTTTTCTTATTGGGAAGTCCTGTAAGGTGTGGGGAGTCTATAGAAACGAGTGAAACCTGTCAATCCCTCAATAACTTGAATCATCCACAATCGCGGCGAGAGGCCGATCTTGTATCGTCATTTGCCGGGCTTGTCATCCGAGTCTATGCGGAAGTAGCTCGCTAAGAGATCATGATGGCTCCGGAGCAGTCGATGATGCTCTGCGGATTTTTGTCCTGCAACTTTGCCGTCCGGTGTCGTTGTCGTTCCAAATTCCTTTTACCTTTGGCTACCACGCGGTCTCTTCAGACATCGCAGGAATCCTGCGACGGCGCGCAGCGGCCTGGGTGTATTTTCGGTATGCGAACAACATTGTTCCGCATGACGTTGAATCCGGGGAAGAGCGCTTGACAGGCTAGAAGGTCTTTCTTTATAAGGGCGATAGCGATGGAAAAACAGGAAAAATCGGATATCGGTCGTGATGTCGAGTTCTGAGGATGACCGAGGTATTTCAAGGAGCGGGAAGGGCATCATTCAAAATACAACCAACAGCCTTATTGGCGTCTCGAGAAAGGAGGGAATGTAGCCGATAGCCGAGTCGGGTTTTCGGGTGTGGCAGGAACCAGAGCGTCGAAGCGTTTTGGCAAAGTTCCATAAATCGCGCATCAACCGGAAGTTTGCATCTTACAGCAACTGAAAGGAGTGATGCTCATGGAAACGGGAATGCCACCGTGTACGGAAAACCTCAGCAAAACGGAAGAGAGCACTACCGATAGCGGGTCATCGAGACGAGAGTTCCTCTCTCAAAGCGGGAAAATAGCCGCAGGCGTAGGGGTTGCCGCCCTATTAGGCAATCTTGGAAACTACGCCCTCTCCTATGCGGCGGGTGGACCACCAATCAAAATCGGCGTTCTTCATTCACTGAGCGGTACTATGGCCATCAGCGAAGTGTCGTTGCGCGACGTCGTGCTGATGGCGGTGGAAGAAATTAACAAAGCCGGCGGCGTGATGGGACGGGAGATCCAGCCCGTCGTTGTTGATCCCGCTTCCAATTGGGATCTCTTTGCAGAAAAAGCCAAACAGTTGTTGTTGCAGGATAAAGTGTCCGTCGTCTTCGGCTGCTGGACGTCGGTCAGCCGAAAATCCGTCCTGCCCGTCTTCGAGAAGAACAACGGCCTGCTCTTTTATCCTGTTCAGTACGAAGGCGAGGAATGTTCACGGAATGTGTTCTACACTGGAGCAACTGTTAACCAACAGGCGCAGCCGGCTGTTGAATACCTCATGAGTCCGGAAGGAGGCTCATACAAGAAGTTTTACCTGTTAGGGACTGACTATGTTTATCCTCGCACGACGAACAAAATCCTTCGGGCGATGTTGTTAGCCAAAGGGGTGCCGCCGGCCAACATCGCGGAGGAATATACCCCCTTCCACCATCAGGACTATCAAACCATCTGCGGCAAGATCAAAAAATTCGCGGCCGGCGGAGGAGCAGCCGTCATCAGCACGATCAACGGTGACAGCAATGTTCCCTTCTACAAAGAATTCGCTAATCAGGGACTAAGGGCGGAAGACGCTCCAATCATGGCCTTCAGTGTGGCCGAAGACGAATTGCGAGGAATGGATACGACGGCGTTGGTCGGACATCTGGCCGCGTGGAACTATTTCCAAAGTGTGGATACGCCCCAAAACAAGAAGTTCGTAGCGAATTTTAAGGCGTACTGCAAGCGAAATAATTTGCCGGATGGCGAGAATCGGGTGACGGATGATCCGATTGAAGCCGCCTATTTCGGCGTGTATGTGTGGAAGCAGGCTGTTGAGCAGGCCGGCTCGACCGATGTCGATAAGGTTCGCCGTGCCGTCTACAACCAAAAGTTTCTGGCTCCCGGCGGCACCATCATGATGGACTGTTGTAATCATCACACGCATAAGCCCGTGCTCATCGGGGAAATCCTCAAGGACGGTCAGTTCAAGGTGATCTGGCGATCCAAGGGGTTGGTCAAACCCGAACCTTGGAGTGAGTTTACGAATCCTGACAAAGGGTGTGATTGGGTGAATCATCAGGGGACGTATCAGAAGAAGTAGCGTAGAAGTAGCATAAATGAGCGGCGGGTCCTTCTGTGAGGATGTGCCCGCCCAAGAAATCATGGCGGGCCGGATGGAGGAGATGTTCCGGGGAACCAGATTTTCCGCTTCTTCATCCCGATGCCGATTATGGTCTTTCACCTTGTCTGAGGGAGGATCCATGAGAGGATCCATGAAAGGATGGCGGTGTGCCGGGGGCGTCATTCTGCTGACGGTCCTGCTGGCGGTGACAGGCCCGCATCAAAGGTTGCTGTTTGCGGAGGAGGTATCGTCTCAACCCTCCGAGACGGCTTTCGCCCCCGTTGCCGTTCTTTCCATTGAGCAGGCGCTCTTGGGAATTCAAAGCGACGATGCTGCGGTTCGCCAGGCGGCGGCCACCTTTCTCATCGAGAAAGGAGATGCCGGGCTCATTCCAAAGCTTGACGAAATTCGAGCCGAAGGCTCGCGGATCGTGCGTCAGACCATTAAGCCGGTCGTTGACCTTCTCAAAAACAAAGCAAATTTGACGCACGAATCTCCTGATTTCAGGCGATCGGCCGCCGCCGATCTCGCTTTGACGGGTCGGGTCGAGGCCATTCCCTATCTGAAGCAAGCGGCTGACAAGGAGGACGTCTGGTGGGTTCGATATACGATGGAGGAGTCGTGGCATCTTCTTGAGCTGAATTCCGACGATCCGGCCGTTCGGCTGGAAGCCGTCAAGAAGTTGGGCGAACTTCGAAGCCTCAACAGCCTGAGCGCCTTGAAAGAGTTGATTGAAGCGGGCGAGCAGTCCGAAGCCACGGAGCAACAAAAGGAGTTGGCCTCGGCAGGAAGGGTCGCGGTGGAACGAATTGAAACCTGGTCCATGTGGGCCGGTGTGTTGGAGACCCTGTTCAGAGGCATCAGCCTGAGTTCCATTCTCCTCATCATGTCTCTCGGCCTCGCCATTGTGTTTGGTCTCATGGGCGTGATCAACATGGCTCATGGTGAGCTGATGATGATTGGCGCCTACGCCACCTACATCACCCAACAGGCGTTTATCGACTGGTTTTCTCCGGACGTCTTCGATTGGTACTTCCCGGCGGCCCTTCCCGTTGCCTTTCTCGCCGCGGCGGGGGTCGGGTGGGTCCTCGAAGCCACGGTGATCCGGTTTCTCTACGGCCGTCTCCTGGAAACGCTGCTGGCGACGTGGGGGATCAGCTTGATTCTCATGCAGGCGGCTCGGGTGTACTTCGGTGATCTCACGGCCGTCATTGCGCCGCAGGCATTGAGAGGAGGAGCACAAGTGATGGTAGGGGTCTATCTCCCCTACAACAGGATTTTCATCATCGTCCTGTCCGTCGTGTGCGTCGTCGGCGTGTATTACCTCTTGTTTCGGTCGAATTTGGGAATGCGCGTCAGGGCCGTCACGCAGAATCGAAATATGAGCGCGTGTCTGGGCATTCCGACCCGGAAAGTCGATTC
>JANDJC010000012.1 GCA_024331045.1 Nitrospira sp. | reverse complement strand
CAGTTGCATCGGCAACATCGGCAGAAACGGCAGGAAGGCCGACGCCACCAGCACCGAGAAGACGTTGCCGAAGTTGGAGCTGGCCGTCATCTTGATGTACTTGAGCATGTTGCAAAAGGTCTTGCGACCTTCCACGATTCCCTCCTCCAACACCATCAGGCTCTTTTCCAACAGGATGATGTCCGCCGCCTCCTTGGCGATATCCACCGCCGTATCGACCGAGATCCCGATGTCGGCGGTCCGCAGGGCCGGGGCGTCGTTGATGCCGTCGCCCATGAAACCTACCACGTGGCCGTTGGACTTGAGCAGACGCACGATCCGCTCCTTGTGCGCCGGAGTCAGCTTGGCGAACACCGTGTGCGACTCGACGGCCTTGGCGAGTTCTTCGTCGCTCATGGTCTCGATGTCACCGCCCAACAGGACTCCCCATTGCTCCAGCCCGACCTCGCGGCAAATTTTGGCGGTGACCAGTTCGTTGTCCCCGGTCAGCACCTTGACCGACACACCATGTGCGGCCAGAGCCTTAAGCGCCGGCGCAGCGGACTCCTTCGGCGGATCGAGGAAGGCCACGTAGCCGATCAGGGTCAGCTCCGACTCGTCGGCCACGCCGTAGGTCTCTTTGCTCGGCGGGACCTCCTTGGCGGCCACGGCCACGACCCGCAAGCCTTCTTTGTTCAATTCGGCGGTGACTTCTCGCACGCCGGCCAATAGATCGGCCGTCAACGGCTCGACGCGTTCTCCACGCCGCACGTGCGTACAGACGTTCAGAATTTCCTCCACGGCTCCCTTGCAGATCAGCTCATGATGATCCTCGCGCTCACTGACCACCACCGACATGCGGCGGCGGGTAAAATCGAACGGAATCTCATCGACCTTGCGGTAGTTTTTGGCCGGATCCAGCTTGCGACGTACCTCGGCGTGTTCCAGCACGGCGATGTCCAACAGGTTTTTCAAGCCGGTCTGGTAATAGCTGTTGAGGTACGCCATGTGGAGCACTTCGTCCGAGTCTTCACCCCAGACGTCAACGTGCCGCTCCAGAAAGATCTTGTCTTGGGTCAGCGTGCCGGTCTTGTCGGTGCAGAGCACGTCCATCGCGCCGAAATTCTGGATCGACTCCAGTCGCTTCACGATCACCTTTTTGCGGGACAGAAACACCGCGCCTTTGGCCAACGTCGAGGTCACGATGAGCGGGAGCATCTCCGGCGTGAGCCCCACGGCGATGGACAACGCGAACAAGAGCGCCTCCATCCAATCACCTTTCGTCAAACCGTTGATGACGAGGACCAGCGGTGCCATGACCAGCATGAAACGGATCAGGAGCCAACTGACCTGATTCACGCCGGCTTGAAACGAGGTCGGCGCCCGATCGGCGGCGGTGACGCGGCTTGCGAGCGCGCCGAAGTACGTCCTGTTGCCGGTGGCAATCACGACGGCCGTGGCCGAACCGGACACGACGGTGGTCCCCATGAACAGGATATTGTCCAATTCGAGCGGACCGACCGTCTTGGCGTCTCGCTGGACTGCGAACTTCTCCACCGGCATCGACTCGCCCGTCATGGCCGCCTGCGACACAAACAGATCTTTGGCCGTAAGGACGCGGCAATCGGCCGGAATCATGTCGCCCGCCGAGAGCGCGATGACGTCGCCGGGCACCAACAGCCGGATCGGCACCTCCACTCGCCGCGCCGGCTTCACTGGCAGTTGCACGCCGTAAAACTTTTCAAAGATCGGCGCGGCGTCCTCCGAAACGTCGCGGCGGACGACCGTCGCGGTGGTGGTGACCATGGCCTTGAGCGCATCAGCCGCCTTGTTGGCCTTGGCTTCTTGCCAAAAACGGAGCAACGTGGAGAGCGCCACCATCGCGCCGATGACGACAGTAGCCTCCACGTCTTCGGTCAGCCATGAAATCACCGCCAGCAGCGTCAGGAGCAGGTTGAAGGGGTTCCGGTAGGAGAGCCACAGCCGTTGCCACCAGGACAGGGGCTTTTCGTGATCGACCTCATTGAAGCCGACTCGCTCACGCACGACCTCGGCCTGCGCCTCGGACAATCCGTCCGCGTGACTGTTCAACTCAGCTAGCAGAACGTCGGGGTCGGCCGTGGCCGCCTTGACGAGAGTCTGAGCCAGGCTCGGCGGCACCGCTCGGCTTACGGTGACCTGCGTAAGCGTGTCGATCCACGCCAGACGGCGGAAGTGCCTGGCGATCCGGCGGGTGCGGAGAAACGCCGCGAACAACTCTTTGAGCCAAGTCAGGGTCATGGTTACGCTTCCCGTCAGTCCGTTATCCCGTTATGCCTGCACCTCAACCAACAGCCGGAGACCGATCGCCAGAAATCCAACCTCCTCGCCGATCATGCCCATGCGTCTACTGACCATCCAGCTTCATGATATAGGCTGCGTAGCCGTCCTTCGTAACGAACACGCGGACTTCGTCGCCAAGCTCAACGAGATCCTTTCTCGTGTGCTCGTCCGTCCAGAGGCGCCGCTCCCGGCCCCGCGCATCACGAACCACATACTCCGGATGATTCCCCTCAATAGCGACGATCGTACCCCTGAGGCCGTCTAATCCTCCACAACCGGTGCAGACGATCCCCAGCGCCAGGGTCACGGCCGGTTTCCACAAGCATGTTTTCATGTTGCCCTCCTTGAAGCCTATTCCGAAGCATGTTCCCATGTTCCCATGTTCCAATGTTCCGCTGTTATCGGAACGGAAACACATCGTCGAACAGCACACGCAAACCGATTTGGAACGTGTGGTTCCATGGACGGTCCTCCTCGCCGGGCGGACTTCGAACCCCGCCATAGACGACGTCCCATTGCACATTGGGGCTTTTGTACCAGCGGAAGCCGGTCTGAAACGCGGGAAATTCCCCCTCGAAATGAAATGGATCCGCGTTGAAGACTTCGCCGAGAAAGCGAAAGTCCCTGGAGATCGGCGTTTTCACCTCGAACCCTACGCCCCAATAGGGTTTCGTCGTGTAACGGCCGCCCAGTCCAGCGTGGTATTGAGACTTGGTCCCCAGGTTGATATGGATCGCCAACCCATTGTCATAGGGATCGGTGCTGCCTTCCGGCATGTCTAAGAACCAGCTCACATGGACCATCGCGTAACTGTTCCAGAGCTGCCGGTTGCCACTGATCGGCGCGAGAACCCCCACGGCGGCCGACACGGAAGGGATCGCACCGAAAGACCGGTAGAGCAGGTACTTGGGCTGCACGACGAGATCGTCGAGATGAATCCGCCGATCTTGGTACGAGACCCCGGTCCAGCCCGCGATGATCTCCAGCCGATCACTGACCGTGGTGCCCGTCAAGACATGGAGACCCCACTCCGGCTTTTGCCCACGGGCGGTTCCTAGTTCAATCCATGATTCGGTCTCAAGCTGGCCCGGATAGGTGATGCGGGCGTCATCCGTGACAAACGGTCGGACGGCGAGTGCCTGTTGTCCATCAAACACAACGATAAGAAGAACGAATGTCTGAACAATCGAAATGGATCTCGCGCCTTCAACGGTTTTTGCGCGAGGGGAGACATTTACGGGCATCATGACCGCTCCCTTCCGCCCACCCTTCACGGACTGGGCACGGACTGGGCAGGAGCCGTCATATCACCCAAGAGTCAGGAACAACAGAAAAGGTGATCAGGCAGGCGAACAGCCGTGGCCGTGGAGGTGAGCAATGAATCACCTATGCCTCTATGATTGCTACTACCGCTGGGATCCATACTTTCCTCCACGAAGATTGATTGTTTGAACGATGCACTGTCCCAACTGAAAAAACCTGAGTATCGCTAAAAAACCCGAGTATTGGTCGGCTTATACAGAAGGTACGGCGACCTGTCAAGTAAACTTTCCCGCTTGGGTCACTGTCTCTAAAAATCGACGAACGCGCGGCCAACCGTGATCCAACATCGTTGATCAGCGGGGTTCCGGTCAAGCCGGTGTGTCTTCACTCCCCCGATCCTCTTCTGGCACGAGATCAGCGAAGCAGAATCCGTCCCGCTCCACGACTTCACCGACCGTCGCCCACACTGGTTCGGAAAACATCGGGCCATCGAGCACGCAAGTATGAAACTCGCCGTTCTCGCCGCATGGATCGACACCGGACGGCAGGTCGTCGAGAAAGGAATGGTCAAACCATCGGCCAGCAAATGAAGGAGGCAGTCGCTTGAGATCCACACAGGTCACCACCGCCTTGAGTCCAGCATCAACCATGCGACGCGCCAGCAGTGCCGTCGGCTCCTGCCACAGTGGAAAGAGCGGAGCCAGACCAGTCCCTTCGAGCTGCTTGATCCGATACGCACGGATGTCTTCCAGCAATAGATCGCCGAAGGCGATGTACGTCGCGCCGATCTTGATCCCGTCTTCGATCGCACGGCGCATGGCTTCTTCATAGACTTCATTGGAGCAGAGTTGCGGAAGGGGAATCGTCTGAAGGGGAAGTCCGACCGAGCGGGCCTGCGCTTGAAGAATTTCAAGCCTGGTCGCATGCATGGAAACCCGGCCATGGGCGGTGTTGACGGTCGTCAAGAGACCGATCACCTCGACATCCGGCTCTGCTCGCAGCACGTGCAAGGTCCAGGCACTGTCTTTTCCTGAGCTCCAGGAAAGGAGGACTCTGCGGGTCATCCGACGTGGGCCTTGGAACCGTGGCTTGCCATCATCGACCGCTCCACACGAAGAGGTGGCGGCAACCCATGCGGCAATGGATGGACGTCCGGATGAAGCGCATAGGCCAAGATCTCCAGACTATCGACCAGCCGAGGACCGGGGCGGCTGAAGTATTGCGAGCCATCCGTGACGTACACACGGTTGGCTTGCACGGCGGGCAAGGTTGACCAGCCGGGCACGGCCCACAGCCGAGGCAGGTCCGCCAAGGTCCGTTCCACGGAGAAGCCGCAACAGGCGATGACGATCACCTCCGGTTTCCACTCCATCACTTCATCCCAATGTAAGGTTCTTGACCGTTGTCCCTCTCGCCCTAATCCTTCCACGCCGCCCGCCAATCGGACCAACTCCGGGCCCCAATGTCCACTGGAGAACGGCGGATCGAGCCATTCCAGCAATGCGACGCGCGGTCGGTATTGAAGCCCCGCGCTTTTGATGGCGACTGCCTCTACCCTGGCCTTCAACCCATGGACCACTTCCTCGCCCCGCTGCCGAACTCCCGCGATCTCGGCAAGATGGCGGATGGCGTCGAAGACCTCCGAAAGGGCTTGCGGCTCCAAACTGACAACCTGAGGCGTTCCGGGAAGAGCACAGGCGGCAGAACGAACCTCGTCCTCGGCTACCGCGCAGACATCGCACAAGGCTTGCGTGACGATCAGGTCGGGACGCAATTGTTCCAACGTTGGAAAGTCAAGGCGGTACAGAGCTTGTGTCGTCCGCAACTGCTCGCGGACCAGTCGATCGATGTCGGCGCTGGATGAATCTGTTGGAATCAAGGTGTGCGTGACCTTGGGTACAGTGCTCACGAACGGTGGGAAATCGCACTCGTGGGTGACCCCGACCAAATGTGCTTCCAATCCAAGCGCGCAAATCATCTCCGTCGCACTGGGGAGCAGCGAGACAATCCTCATCGCACCTCCTATCGAGCCGAACTGAGCTCCGGCCCGCGCACGAGCGGCCAGCCTCTCTCGACAAGCGCCAACCCGCCGAACAGCAGAGAGACATAGTGCGCATCGCCGAGCACCGTATGGTGGAAGAATGCCATAGCGGCGATGGAACAGGCGATCAGCCCATCCCAGCTCTTGAGATAGAGATCGGCCACTGCCCAGACGCTGACGTTGGTCAGCACAAAGAATACCATCGATCCCGTCACCGTTGCCCCGGCAATCGGCAAGACTCGACGCCGCCGACGAAGCCAAAACCCGAGACACACCATCAGGGCGAAGCTCCCGTACCCGACGGGGAGCAGCCTGTGGAGCCCCAACGACAGATTTCCGCTGATCAGATCAACGGCAAGGTCACTAAGCAACAAGGCCGTCACTGGCACCAGAAACGCCGCTCGCTTGTCGGCAAAGACGGCGCCTCCGAACAAGGCCAACGCTCCAATCAACGTCACGTTTGGCGGATGGGGAAGCAGTCGGAATGCCGCTGCGACGATGACGATGCCGACGAGAACAATTGTCCGCCTTTGGTCCATCTCCCCCCCTGTCAACCTGATCCGGCGGTGACTGGAATCGGACCACCGATCCATAAGAATAAGAATCCATAGAGAAGTATGGATTTTTCAGACTTGCTTGCTCGCAAACAACATCTGGCATTCTCGTCGGCAACTATCGTTCCCCTATCGGAACCTTGTCAAGAGCTCTCTTGGGTTGAAAGGGCCCGTCTCCTGCCCCTCATAAGATAAGCCCTCACAAGCAACCAACTCTCGATTCTTTCTCCCAGCAACAATCCAGGCATTCGCCCCCCTTGACCGCCATGACCAGGGGGCGTAGAGTGAACCTGTGCCGCCCGTCTCTTTTCAGGGGGTGGTCGCCATGATCCTCCGTAACGCATCGTTCAAACGGGACGGACGTGGCCGGTGTAATCTCCCCTCCGTCCTTCGTTTTTGCTCCTCCACTAACAACCGAAGAAGGGTGCTCTTAACGAACTCCTCGATTGGTCTTCCGGGCAACTCGCCGCCACACGAGTGATCGTTTGGGTGGCAAGGAGGTCTCTATGTCCTACCGATATAACACCATCGATGTCGCTGTCGGTGTTGGTCTCTGCGCGATTCTGTTCGGGGCGTTGTTGTTCTTCATCGCCGCCGGTGGCACCTATCACACGGCTTTACCGCCATCGTCGTCCGAGCAACAGAAAGGGTTGCAATCCGGGATGGTCTGGCTCCAGCCAGCGATAGGGCAGGCTATTGTTGACCAAAGTCTGTTTGAGCAACGGTCCAACCGAGCCATCGCCCTGGCTGCCGCAGAATGGAACCGAGCCACGCTCGCCTATGAGGAGTTTGTGTCGAAGCCCGGCGGGCCACTCGGAGCCGTCATCCACGACGCGGCAACAATCCCCGCCCGGCACATGGGGCGAGTCCAAGAAGTGATGGGGCGCGCAATCGTCAATTTCACCAGCCGAGGCGTGCGAGCCGGCCTTGTGTCGGCGGATCAGCTCCATTCAACCTTCAACAGCAAGATGATTGATCTCGTCGAGGCTCGGAGAGACATGATGAATCACCAATTCTTTTCCACGTGGCAAGTGACACTGGGAAACCGCATCGTTGAGGCCATCCGGGCCCATCGCCAGCAAGCCGAAGCGATTCAGGAACGGCTGGGCGCGGCGCTCGTCCATCTGGCGCTGGCACAACAAGAATCAGAACGTGTCCGAGCGGCGCAACAAGAACAGATGGGGGGCCTCATCTTCGCGGCCTCCGTCGGCCAGGCCTTGACCGACCGAACCATTCAGGCCACGGCCGTTGCGGCGGTGCCGGTCTCAGGAGTCGGTGCTACAGAGCGATCGGCCACCTGGCCCGATGTTCCGTTTGCGTATCTCGCTGCCGCCGTTTGCCTGCTAGCAACGATTTTTATCATCGGTTTGTCGTGGGCTGCTCGCATCAGGGAAGAAAAGGAACTCGCCAAAGCGCAACATGACGCCTCTCGCTGGGTTTATCGCCTCGCATCATAGGAAAGGACTCGTGTCATACGGACGCGAGCAGGTGCTCTATGTCGTGGGGATATTGGGGAATTGTCGGAACGCTCATCATCCTGGTGAGTTTGACTCTGGCTTGTGTCATGTTCTTAGCTCCCGGTGGGACCAGGCCTCTTCCTCCCAAGGAAGAGACGGCTAATGAAGCAGGGATGGCTGTGGGACATGCCAGCGGCGGTCATCGCCAGGCCGCGTAGGGTCGTGACGAGCGGCTGATGATTCGAGAGCCTTCCAAAAAAGAACGGGCGGCACCGATTCGGCTGCTCTTGGCCGAACGGTACCGCCTCATTCGGCAGAGTCTGCGCGCCCTGTTGGAGCGAGAGCGGGACATCAAGGTGATTGGGGAAGCCGCAGACGGCCGCGAAGCGCTCAATCTGGCCTTGGCACACAAGCCCCACCTCGCGCTGATCGATGTGGACACGCCCAGTCGCGACGGCGTCACCGCCACCAAATTGATTCACGGGTGCGTGCCCGATACTCGGGTTTTGGTGTTGTCGGCCGATGATGACGACGCCCGGATCGTTGAAGCGGTTCAGGCAGGGGCGTTCGGCTACATTCTCAAAGACGCGGACTCGGGCGACCTCTTACGATGCATCCGCGCCGCCTTTCGAGGCGAACATCTGCTCTCGCCGTATATGCCTGATCACTTTGCGAGGCGGGCATTGGAATCAGTGGGGCACCTATCCTCCGCCGAAGGTGTGCCGCTGTCGAGCTTGACCGACCGCGAACGCGAGATTTTAGCCTGCGCCGCCATGGGCCGCACGAACAAGGAAATCGCTGACCAATTGTGCGTGTCACTCGATACAGTCAAAACCCACTTGCATCACATCTATCGCAAACTTGGCGTCGATGGAAGGGTCGAGGCCGTATTGGCCTTTCTGAACGCTAAGTAATTCCTTCTGGTTTTCCCTTCGCCTAAACGGGCGATATGAATTCAACCGATCGGGTGATGGCAGAGGGACATGCTATGCGATAGGGTATTTGACGTTAATCCGGAGCCCCATGGGCGGCGGTGATCGTTAGTCTCATCAGATGATCAGCCAAAGGAGGTGAGGAAGATGCGCGATGTGCACATCATGGACGAGCTCAAGGAGAATAAAGGATGGGTCTTCCTCGCGGCGGCATTCGTGATCGGGATTTTGTCCTTCGCCCTGATGACGGCCGGCTTCATGAAATGAGGAAGACGGAGCGTTGACTCCGGTTTCCATCGCCTCCTCTCGCTCGGAAGAGCATCCGGGATGCTGTTCTTCCTGGAGTCGTCACCTGACGACTCCAGGAAGATGGTTCCCCTCTCCAGAGGGAATTACGCTGCCAAAGAAGTCGGCATGTCAGAAGAAAGGGTCACTACCTTCTCCTGTCGAGAACGCACACGAGCGGAAGGAACAGCCTCGCGAGAGCGGTGAGCCCGTATGACAGCATCGTCACGATGACCGCAATTCACACAGCGCCAGGACTGGGCCCATCTGGTGGTTCCTCCCTCTAGATCAAAAAGATACTCACTTACCATCAAACCTCTGCATCGCATACAGGTCATGGTGGCTCTCCTTTCGTCAACGTGTCGATACTGCTTTAAGTGTAGTGGTGATGCCAGCCACGACTAGACCTGAAAGGAGTAGTTCAAAAGGAGGGGGCTCCGGGCGAGGACGATCGCCAAGCGGCGGTGTTCTGGACCAGGTGGTCGGGTTATGCCTCATACCAGAAGAGAGGGCTTGCATTGACTGGCACTGAATACTGGCCCTGAAAATAAGAAGAAGGACCCCAGCAGAACGGACCAGTAAGAAGCCCCGATCCCTCCCGACCCTTTCCCGATTCTCTCGAATTTCTCATGAGAAACAATCTGGGGAGAGAAGCTCTGGGAAGAGAAGCTGGAGCCGGCGACCCGGATTGAACGGGCGACCTGCGGTTTACGAAACCGCTGCTCTACCGACTGAGCTACGCCGGCACCCGGGAAAGACAGAACGCCGGTCATGATACTGGTGGAGTATCCGAGTGTCAATCAAGTCAATCAAGCAAGGGGCCGATGGAAAGACCCTCCTACAACCCCGGTCCCACCTTGAGTGGCTGGTCGGTGGAAAGAGGAGCCTCATGAGACGGCGTCGTCTGCTTGACAGGAGCGGCAGGTTTTGGATTGTTGCCTCGAGCCATGGGATGAATCCTGACAACAGCCCCTTGCCCTGGTGGAGGAGAGCAGAGGGGATATTGGGAGCTTCCAAACTGCTCCCTCGCCGTATGGATGACTTCGTTGCGGGCGTAAATGCAAAGTTCTCCTGCGGCCACCGTGCCATCTCGATCGACATCCGCCAGACCTTGCATCCCCTTGAGCAAGTAATACGTGAACAATCCATGCTTGGCCGGCTCATAGACATGCGCTTCCTGAAGACTCCTATTGCCAACCATCCACATCACGTGATCTTTTTCCTCATCAGCTCCTTCACCCCAGTCCGGATGAGGAGTTGTGGCGGGATTGGCCCCCGGCCAGGGATCTAACGATACGTCAAACATCATGATCGCTCGCTGGATCGGCAAGCGGGCCAAGGTCTGGTGCAAACGTCGAATTGGATACAATCGTTTTGTCGACTTGGTGCTCCCATCGAAGGGCACGAGTGCGACTGCCCCCGTTTTTCCATCAACCAACGCGCGGCCTGCATAGAAAATGTACACCACCGTCTCGGCATCCACGTGCTTAGGCAGCCAGTCGTCGAAAACGTCTTCGATGTCTTCCTTTAGTGCAAAGTGATCCACCAACAGGCGCGCTCGCCGATCAGGAATACTGGCAATGGTCTTGAGATACGCCGCCATGACTGTTGCATCTCGATCCGCATACTTGACAGGGGGCACGTGTTCGTCCCGAAAGGTCCCGATACCGATCGCGATCACGACAGCCTTCAGCTGCTTGGACAAGCTCAAAGGAACCGGTGGTTGATCAATCTTGAACGCCGCCGCATCAGCGGCATTCTTCTCCGTCTTGACCGGCAGTGTGAATTGTTTGGGGGTCGGCGGTGGTTCCAGCGGCGTCAGGCTGCGGATGCTCAGCACCAGTTCCCCTTCCTGGTCTCCCTTGAGATGCGGCACAGGTTTGGTTACAGACACGGCCTTCACCTCTCCCGGTCGCACCGTACCAATGGGAACTGATGGAGGAAATTGCTGGGCCAACGGACCGTTGCCGCCAACCACGACTTCCACATTCTTGGCCTCCACCTCGCCTTCGTTTTTCACTTCAACCTCGATGGTGAGGGCTTCACCGGGATCCAACAGGTGGTCCTGACTTTCATCCCGCACAATGGCAAGAAACGCTAACGCTGTTTCAGGGGGCGGGGAAGTCGGCGGAACCACCTGACCGAACAGAGTGCCCCTCGCCGCCCCCTCTGGGGGAACAGGAAGGCCGACGGTTGCTGAGACGGAAACCATCGGCGGCGCAGATGCTCTCTGTTTGGCATACTCGCGAATGCGGGCAGTATCCTGGAGCTGTTTCAGCAAGCGCTCCCCTATTGCTTCACTTGTTTGTCGAACGAGCGCCTCTATTCCACCAACCTCGCAGGACTGCTCGGCTACCTGCACTTCCCCGTGACCGGTCTCATGAAATTTGGTGTGAAACAGTGCCGTCCCATCCTCGGCCAGAAAAGCCGCTTCAATTTCCACGGTGATTCGTGCCGCATAGGTGCCCGCGGTTCGAGGAGGCAGAAACAGTTCCGCTCGTTTGGTCCCCACCCCGATTTCGATCACACCATCAGTTCCCTCCGAATGCTCCAGCCCCTCGTTAAGCACTAGCCCGGAAAACGCGCGACCAAGTTTTTGGGGAATGATGTCGGTCAGCGGGCCTCCCACTGAAACCACCTTCGATTCGCCGCAAGCGTTGGCATAGGAAAGTGTCGCGCCCGTCAGACTTGGCGCAAGCCACAGGGATGGCTTGAGGCTGATGGTCTCAATGGATGCACCGGCGCCCCCATTGCCGACAGCCTGTTTTGCCCGTCCCGTTGACCACCCGCACCCGCTGCTCAACAGCATAATCGTCGCAAGGATGACAGCGGCTGCACGGACAGAGCTGTTTGGAGACTCCTGATTCACAGGCGGTGATCCTCCCCTTTTAGTCGTTATACCCAATTTGTCGCGTCACGCACAATCGCGCGGCAATTGGCCGAAATTGACAACGCCTCTCCCCTGCGCTACCTTTCGGACCATGTCCACGATGCCTGCTGCCTCACCGACAGCCGGTATTCCATGGTCGGCCTTGAGCCGCTTGATCCGGTTGCCGAACCAGACAGGAACCTCTCTCTTGTTGTTGCCGACACTCTGGGCGCTGGTCCTTGCCGCTCAGGGAATCCCCCCTCTGTCGCTTGTGGCAATCTTCATCGCGGGGGCGTTTCTGATGCGCAGCGCGGGAGTCATCCTCAACGATCTGGCCGATCAGTCATTCGATCGGCAAGTCCGCAGGACCAAAAGCCGCCCGTTGGCTTCAGGGGAATTATCCAGACGCCACGCTCTAACGTTACTTGGCGCACTGCTCCTCATGGCGGCAAGCCTCCTTCTGTGGCTTGATCCCATGGTGCTGTGGTTGGCACCCGGTGCCCTAGCATTAGCCGCACTCTATCCTTTTGCCAAACGGTGGATTGAGATTCCACAGGCCGTCTTGGGCCTCGCCTTTGGGTGGGGCACCATCATGGCATGGGCAGCAGCCCGAGGACAGATTGAGGTTCCCGTCTGGTGTTTGTTTGGAGCGACGGCGGCGTGGGCTGTCGCTTACGATACCATTTACGCCATTCAGGACCAAGACGACGATCGACGGATCGGCGTGAAATCATCGGCGCTTTTATTCGGGCGCCGGCTTCACCTCGGAGTGGGAGCAGCCTACTGCCTCATGCTGCTGCTGTTGGGTATCGCAGGTTGGCTGGTCAACATCCGCTGGCCTTACTACATCACCTTGCTGGGTGTGGCAGTCTTTTTCTTCTTCCAAACCGTGCAACTACGCAAACCGATCGCTCCCCCCTGCGCGTTCGCCATGTTCCGGGCCCACACATGGGTCGGCGTCGCGATTCTCGCCGGCCTGTTAGCAGGATTTATCGCTTAAGCCCCCTTGGACCTTGCTCACCAACCTCCCACTCCGCCGGTTCGACTCGCTCTTTTTTCCGAAAACGCCGTCCCCCACAATGGCTTTGCTCTTTGCTTGCCCCTTGTTAGGACACGACTTCGCGCGAAGTCTTTGGGGACCCAGAGCCCTGTTTTCCCACCTCCGACCAGCTTCTTATCTCTTTGCTGCTCGCGAAGACACCTCTCTAGGGGGTCTCCACAGGTCGGTCAGCCACCGCCTCCGCCTTCGGTGCACGCAACGTCTCCAAGTAGAACGTGACGGCCTTGGCGTCGGCATCATTTAGTCCCAGCGCCGGCATTCGCGTCGTCGCGTCCATGGCCTGAGGATTTTTGAGCCAACGATAGATCCACGTGGGATTCAATCGAAATCCCGCCCGATCCAAGGGGGGGCCAATCTTTCCACCTTCACCGCCAATACTGTGACAACCATTGCACCCATACTTATTTTCGTACAGTCTCTTGCCTCTCTCGACCAGTTGTGCCACCTCCTGTGGCGGCGTCGTCAGATCAGGACGAGGAATCGTTACACCTTTGCCCGGCCTCGTGGTGAAATTGTCCAATGCCACCTTCGCTGCTTCCAGTTCTTTCTTGGCTTCGGTCATTGCCGCCAGCTCGTCGGCGTACGAGGACTCATCGACCTCAATCTCTTGATTGAGCGCTTGACTTTTCCGCTCAGCCTCTTCGTTAGCCTTTTTTTCCGCTTCTTCGTAGGCTTGTTTTGCCTGCTCAAACTTTGCCTGAGCCGCCTTCAGCCCCTCCTCCAGGGATCGCTTGCGCGCCGCCACGTCGAACTGCAGCTTCATCCCGTGCAAGGTGCGCACATGGCCGACGATCGCCCAGATTTCCTCTTCGGATAGAGTGTATTTGAAGGTCGGCATGGTCGGAACGGCAAAATCATCGTCCCCGATCTCATCGCCTCCCTCCTCACTCGTATCCAACATATCGCGTGAGATCGTGGCGAAGATTTCTTCATCCTTGAACGTGCTCATTTCGCTCTTGTTGGAAAGATCCTTGGGTTTGGGATCCGGCATGGCCGACCAGTTGAAGCCTTCGTTTTGCCTGCCGCTTTCGCCGTGGCAATCGCTGCAGTAATGGTTATAGAGCTCTCGCCCCTTTTTTTCCTGTTCGCTTGCGCATCCGCCGGCAAGCACCGCCACCAGTCCACACACGCCGGCCACTGTTGTGATGGCCTGTAGCCTGGTTCCCCTCATGCTGACTGCCCTTCCTTGAGTTTTCGAATCAGGACAAACTGAAATCCCAGTGCCAAAACGGCCGCTACCCCCGCATACACATAGCCCGAATAGTCTGGCGGCGGCTCAGCCCGAAAATACCACCAGGATGACACCGCCTTTTGCGAACCTTTTTCGATCACCTGGCCCGCGTCATCTTTCCGACCGTCCCAGACAGCAAAGGCGATATTGATGAATTGTCCCGGCGTGATCTGCGCGTCCTCGTCCGGATGGTCGGTTGCCAGCGACCGGGAGAACACAACCCTCCATTTTCCGTTCGCATACTCTCCCTTCGCCTTGACATCTTGATGTTCGTGCGGTCGGAGCGTTCCGAATCCCTTGGCCCAGAGATCGACACCTTTGTTGTCTTTGGACTTCCAATACCAAATATTGACCGGGCCCCCTTCGACTAACAACATTGGCTGGCCATGGGCAAAGTGGGCCTTCTTGTCTCCCACCATGAACTCGATCGCCGCCGCATCATCGGGATCTTCAGTGGGATCCGCATACTCCAGCAGCACCGCAATCTGTGTCCCATCATGGAGAGCGCGAACGGTCAGATCCTGGACGGTCACTTGCTGAATCCGCTCAGGCCAATGGACTTGTGGCGACATCGGAAAGACAGCGGGCGCGGCGTTGTTCCACGCCGCCGCGTTTGGATCATCGAGGGGCAGGGTGCCTGTCACCAGCGCCGCTCGCACCGCCACGCTTTCTTGCGCGACACCGTCCCCAGCTCCCGCCGTCAGGACGGCGATCATGGCCGCCGTGCCACCCCACCGAATCAACCACTTTGTCAACATCTCGGGATTCATGCCGACCTCACTCTCCCCTTCCTCCAACTGACCGTCCCGACCAACCGACTAACGCGGCCTCTCCCCCCCGTCTCCACTTCATGGAGCCTTGTTCGTGGAACCTTCAAGAGACATCACTCCCACGTTCGAGGCGTCTGATGGGCGCCATCATACTCGCCCATGATAATCTTCCAGATCCATTCATCGGGCAACTCAAGCTCCCACCTCGGCATCGCCGACTTCCACGGCATTCCCTCGATTGGCAGCCCGACCCCCCCCTTTTTGATGCGCCAGAAGAGATAGCTTTCCTGCAACATTGCGATCGTGGTGGGATCGGCAAAATTGGCCGGCGGAGGATTGTATCCACGGGCAGCCGGGCCTTTTCCATCGAAATTGGCGCCGTGGCACGGCGAGCAAAACGCCGCATAAAAGCCCTTGCCCTGCATAATGTTCTCGGGGGTCTTGGGTACCGGATTAGCCAGTCCCGTGTACTCCCCTGGCGGTGCAGGGTGAATGACACGATTTTCCGCGGGGGGACTATCGCTCGGCGCCGTTGCATTATAGGTTTGCCACCCCACCAGGACGGGAAAGAGCACCAGAATCCCATAACGCAATGGTTGAAGCCCGCCAATGTTCTCTCCAGTGAGAAATCGTTGCATCGGCCCCCAAAAAGCATCTTTAGATTCGGCGCTCAGGGTTTCAAAAATGATGATGCCGGACAGCGTTAGCAATAAATACAGAATGATGAGGCTGGCTGGGATTTCAGCCGAACCAGGGATATTCGGCAGGACAAACTTTAGGAACGCATACATTGCGCCCATGATGACAATCGGTCTGATCAATGCACGCCCCATAGATCCCCCCCCTCCTCTGGCACCTGCGCGCTAGCCACGGAGACCGCTTCAGCCGCCTTGACCGGCTCGGACGGTCCCTGACTCGGCATCTCTAGCTCCGCTAGACTCACCGAAATTGGCTCTCCACTCATCTGTTGAAGAAACGCAATAACCGCCAAGATTTCGTTCTTCGACAAACCAATCGGATCCTTATCAATCCGGGGCATCGTCGCCGGATACTCCTTGGGGACCCCGCCATGCCGATAATCTTGATAGATAAAAGCCTGAGGATCGGTCAGGCTCTCATAGAGGAACTCCTTGGTCAACTTGGCGCCGATCCCTTTGAGATCAGGACACCGTGCCGATTCGCTGGGACCGATGGAATGGCATAGGGCACATTGGCCCTTGCTGAAGAAAATGGTTTGCCCCAAGGCTGCGATGTCTGCCGGCGTCTTGATGCTGGCCATATCAATGGTTTCGTCCGCTGGAGGAAGAGAGGCCATCTGAGGCACAGCAAGAGACATCAGTGAAAACAATCCCAGCACGATAGAAACAAATCCTGTGACCCGAAAAAAGTTCGACCGAATGAAGAGGAGAATCAGGATCCCGAAAAGAACGATTCCCAGCGCAATCAATTGAAGTTGTGCGAGTTCACTCATAACAACCTTTCTCTACCGATCGGCGCAAACGAGCCGCTTCCATAAGTTCTACGATCTTTTCACTCTCGCGGGCCGGGC
Source organism: Nitrospira sp. (assembly GCA_024331045.1). Lineage (GTDB taxonomy): Bacteria > Nitrospirota > Nitrospiria > Nitrospirales > Nitrospiraceae > Nitrospira_D. The sequence goes on along the minus strand of JANDJC010000012.1, from coordinate 47,237 downwards.
CTTTCTCATGCCTCTCTGCGCTCCGGCGCACCGCCAGCCATGGCCGGAATGCCGTGGGGCAAGTCGCGCTTGACGGCCCCCTGAGCACCTTTGGCCTTGTCACCCATCGTCGCCACCCAGAAAATAAACGCCACGAGCAGACAAAAGAAAAATGTGCAGAACACCATGATCAGCGAGGCGCTGCCAAGGGCGGGAGAATATGCATAGGGCGAGGTGTCTCGCATCACCCCATAGACGTGCCAGTGGACACGGGACGATGACCGTGCATACCCCATTAGCGCCATCAACAAAATAACCATGACAGCATTGAGAACCAACGCATAGCCGGCCCGTGGCGGCATCCGACCCCATACCATTTCCGTGGTGGTCTTGGCGCTCTTGAGTAGCAATGCCGTAAGGGGCGTGATGGTCAGAATCACAAAGATGACGATCGCCACTTGGGACGTCGAAAAGTAGTTGATGCGGACAATCGCGGGCACAAAATACCCCCATACCCCCAAAATGATCACGGCGATGCTGGCCAAGGCCAAAATCGCTCCCATGACCGCTTTAGCTAAGCGGGCCCACGGCGCTGTATCCTGTTTGCCCGCTCGCCAGTACATGACAAAACTCATAAACGTGATGAGAATCATGAGGTTGGAGACCGTCATTTTGGCAGACATCACGCCCAGCACGCCGAGGAGGGGATGGTGGGCCCCGCCCATCTTTTGCGCCTCTTCAATGCTGGCAACAAGCGAATGGGGCGTCATCCAGACAGCCAGGCACAACAAAAGACTGATCAACATCCAGAGGATCGGTTTGCGATATTGACTCTCCGAGCCAGGAATTCGATAGGTGATCCCCAGCCAGAAATAGTAATTCGAGCCGAGAAAGAGGACCCCGATCAGCATCGCTTGGATAATGAAGAGCCACGAAAGGAAGCCTCCCATGAGGGTGATACCCATTTGTTGGTTGTACTGGTAAATCTCTCGCATCAGCCAATACCCAGCAAAGGGGAGAGCCAGGAGACCGAACACCCCGATAAAATTGCCGACATATCCCATCCAATCATAGTGCTCACGGTCGGCCGCCGTTTTGGCCGCCAAGTACCGCACACCAGCATAGGCACCGCAGATGTAACCGCCGAGCACGACATTGGCGATGAGCCGATGAATATTGATCGGCCACCAGGTCGGATTCCACGTCGCCGCCCATGCCCGTTCAATAGCCGTCCCTTCAGAGATCACGACCGGGCTAGATTGGAACGTCGCCCAGGCATTGGGCACGATCATGATGAAGATGGCAAAAAAGTTGAGGAGGAAACCAAGAAAGATGTGGAGGGTCTTTTTGCCGCCTTCCTGCATTGCATCCCACCCATACCAATAGAGATAGAGCGTGGCCGTTTCAAACAAGAACAGCAGGCAGTACAAAAGGAAGGATGGGAAGAAGATATCGGTCAAATAGTTCATCAACTTTGGATAAAAGACGATCAGAAGAAACAGCAAAATGCCGCCAAAGAGAGCTGTCGTGGCATAGGAAGACGTGAGCAATTTCGTAAATTCTTTCGCCAGCTTGTCGTAACGCTGCTCCCCGCTTTTCCACGCGATGATCTCGCAGAGCCACGCAAAGATTGGCACTCCCAGAACGAAGCCGGCAAGCAGCAGGTGCAGTTGCGCGACAATCCAGATCAGATTTCTGCTGCCAATATAGGGAATATCCCGATACTCGGTCGGCCCGGCCGCTGTGCTTTCCGCAGCGAGGCCGATTGCGGGCAGAACCATACACCCTGTGGCCACCAACAGGCTCACCAGCCATGCCCCATGACGACCCGCACCATAGGATGTTCGCTCCTTGAGACCATCCTCACCATGCATGATACTCACCCCTTTTCACCCTCCAGGTTCCGGTTGCACAAAGGTGGATCACGGCGCGGCACTCTCGCTTGCCTTTTGACTCTCGGCCTTCGCTCCGCCTTTCGTCTGTGTCGTTGACGCTGCCTTTTGTTCTTCCAAGGCCTCCACCTGAGCGAGAAGCTGATTAATCTGTTGTTCGCTGCGTGCCAACGTCTCCATTGGCTTAAAGGGCGCCGGCGCTTTGACCTCTGGCTTGAGACAACACTCATGCGGATGCGGCGTCGTGACCGGCATAAACACCCAAAACAGGACACAGAGTACCACTCCTGTTCCCACGACGGTCGTCACGAAAAGCCCTTGATCTCGAGGGACGCGCATCAGATCCCACCGGGTAATGAGCGCCTGATACGTACCCGATGCCGGTGCCGCCGTAGCGGCGATATCCCGAATAATGCGTCCAATGGTGGATACCCCGATAGTCAGTAGAATCAGCAGTAACCCGAAGGACACGGTTCCCCAGATGGTGACCTCCAACCCAATCCGTTCGGCTACGGGAAGACCGGTATCGAACAAATGCCGCAACGTCTCCATTTGGGCCAGTGAATGGGACGTGGACATGGCCGTCTCCGTGACTGTCCCGACCACCATCCAAAGAATGGGCAGAAAAAATGTTCCCACCACGGCGGATTTCCACCACAGCGTCAGCCCTAAACGAGGCAGCGGTTCTTTTCGTAAGTGTTCCAGAAAAAACGTCGAGCCGACGACGCCAAACGCCCAAATATCAATCGGAATAGAGAGAATCAACAGGAGCGGCAGTCCTATTCCCTCTCCAAAGTTTCCATCCAACGTCAGCATCACGATTGGCACACCAAAGACCGTCACGGGACTGGCCAGCAGCATCAAAAACGCCAGACCAAGCCGAGCTTCCAAGTGCATTAGCCCCATGGCCAGAAAAAGGACGGCTAAGGGCAGCTTAATGGGAAGTCCCGTCCAACAAACCGACCATAAGACACTGATTCCGATCTGGGTTGGAGACAAGGTATCTCGCTCGCTGGCCATGGGCATGATGCCGGCGCTGGCTCGCCGCTCCTCCCAACAATCCTTATTCCAGAAATTCTCGATTGATCACGGCGGAAACCGTGAAGATCGCCATGATCGCCATTATAAAAATCCAACTGATGAGCGCTATGGGACGTTTAAAGATGTTGCGCTCCGGATCTCGATCAAAAAAAGGCAGGGCTACCAACAACCCCATAAACAGTACCGGCAAGGCCACCGCCCCCATAAATTGCCCCACCTCTCCGGAGAACATCTTGAGCCGGAGCATCTGGAAATAGAACAGAAAATACCATTCCGGTTCCGGATGGTACTCGCCCGGATCCGGTGTCGCTTCTTCTAATAAGACGACTGGTTCCCAAAATGCCAAACCGCAAATCGTGAGGAACACGACGGCCATCCCAACGATGTCTTTCCAGACCTGGCGGGGGAAAAAATAGTCAGTTTTTGCCTTGATCTCTTCAGGAGTACCCCGAAACGGACCGGCCGGGGCGGCGACTCGGAACAGATAGAGGTGCAGGCCTGCAAGCGCCATGAGCGCGGCCGGCAAAATCATGACGTGGATGACAAAAAACCGGCTCAACGTCAATTGGCCAGGAGTCGGTCCCCCTTTCAGGAACCGAGCGAGAAAGTCGCCAAGAATGGGCGTCTTGTCCAGAATCTCGACCCCCACCGTCGTGGCCCAATAGGCTCGTTGATCCCATGGGAGCAAGTAGCCAGTAAAGCCGAATCCAATCACGATACCAAACAGGGCCAACCCCACGATCCACAACAGCTCGCGTGGTGGCTTATAGGCGCCCCAGAGAAATACTTGTGACATGTGTGCGACAACACAGACGGCCATGGCGCTCGATCCCCAAAAGTGATACCCCAGCAGAAACCACCCGTAATCCACCTCGTGAATGATGTATTGGGTGCTGGCATAGGCATGGTCCGCCGTGGGGACGTAATAAAACATGAGCAAGACGCCCGTGACTGCCTGCATGACGAACAGAAACAGCAAAATAGAGCCGAACACATAGGCCCACCGAGAGCCTCCCGGAATCGGCTCATTGAGCATCTTGGCTTGAATCTCCTTCAAGCCGACGCGCTGATCGAGAAACGCGACGAGTTTTTCGACGGTGGTCGAAGGAACGTTGGAGACGGACGGCTGTCGCATTTACATAATCCGAACTTGAGATTTGATTCCCGCCTTAAACTCCATATCGATGATTTCCACATCACCATTGGCCGCCACTCGAATCGGCAAGGCATCGAGCCGTCTGGGAGCGGGGCCATCGAGCACTTTGCCAGCGGCATCATAGATACTCAGATGGCACGGACACAGAAAGACCTGCCCCAGCGTTTTGTGTTGTCGCCACTTATACGCACACCCCAGGTGAGGACATTTGCCGGAAAATGCCACGTAAGGGACATCCTTCTTGTTCGTCCAGATCAGTCGCCCCGAGGGATCGCGAAATTCCTGATCCTTCCCTTGATAAACCTGTTCGAGCACCGACGGAGTCGCCTTTAAAATCCACACGGTTTTCTCGATCTCGGACTCCGGCATATAAGCTTCCTTGACCTTCTTCTTGTACTGGAACTGAACACCGACGTCCTCTTCCTTAATCTTGCCGACGTTTCCAACCTTCAGCCACTCATTATCAAACGGCGCGTACATTGGTTTCATCAGGTACCGCAGCACCGGATACACCATCGGTAACCCGATCAGGATGCCGATGGCATGAGTGAAGTTCATGAAGAAGGTGCGGCGCTTGATGTCCTTCTCAAGCGCGGGCAGTGGAACCAGGACTTCGCCCGGAATGACGTCAAGATGGTCTTCGAGATGGGAAATCTCAACCTCTCGCGTCGTGACATAGTCAGCACGGACAAAGGGGGGAAGCGCCGCGATGTCGGATGAAAGAGCATCCAGCTCTACCACCGCGTCCAAGACGGTCCGTACACACTCCATCCCGACCTGCCGCTCGGTTCCGTCATCGAGCTTCACCACGATGTGACTCACATCATGGGACAGCGGATCCACGATGACTTTCGTCACCTCTCCGACATCTCGATCCTTACAGCGAACTAGAGATTTTAACTTTGGTTGCCCCATCACTTTTTCTTAATCGGCTTCGGCGTCGCAACGGCCGCATTCTGGAAGGTATGGAGCCACGTCGCCAGCGCGGTGATTTCCGCATCGCTCATGACATCCTTAAACTTGTCCGGCATACGCCCCTTTTCCCATTCCTTTTCGAACCCCTCCGCCATAAAACTCTTGGGGTCGATGATCTTCTGCTTAATCTCTTCCACCGTCAGATACGATCCAATATTGTCCAGCTCGGGTCCCCGCTTTTTGCCACCTTCGCCCCTTAATTTATGGCAGTTGTAACACTCCTGGAGCTGCCACTGCTCTTCACCTAACTTCATAATGTCTCCTGAGTCAGTGCTAGCCGTGGAGATAGCCGTCGTTTGAACGGCAACTTTGGGGGCTACGACCGCGACTTGTTCTCCACCCAGGGACTGGAGCCGCTCGGCCAACATCTTGGCCTTTTCATCCAGTTCCTGAATGCGCTTGGTGATTTCCTCTGCATTCCAGGGATCGAGCGGATTTTCCTTCCCCTCCAAAATCTTGGCGATTTTCTCCCGCTCATCTTCCGGGTCAAATTGCGGCCACAGCGATGCCGTTGCGCCATAACCCAGGCCCAGCACGAGATAAAACGCGACGATCGAGACGGTTGCCGACCAACCAGTGGGACCATTCGTGTGCGGAACATCCAACAGGAGAAACGTGGCCAAGCCCACAAGAGCAAACCCGACAAACAGCCCTTGAAACACTGGAGGAAAGTCCAGTGCCATCGCCCCAAACCAGAGACTGGCGGCCACCGCCAAACCGACCACGATTTTACTCATCGTCTTTCTCATACCTGCGCTCCTCTGACTGCGCACTCCCTCAGCTTCACCCGCGGCCGGCTTCATCATTCGGCCGCTGGAACCACCGTTGGATCGATGATTACTTACTGCCGGCAGGAACAGGGACCCCTTCCAGCTCGCGCTCCTTCACATCAACGGACCGAAGGGCAAGAAAAACCGCCACGCTCACCACCAAGAAAAAGAACACCGTAATCCCCGTAATGAGCCACGCTGAATAAGACAACGTCGGTGTGAAGGATTCCCCGGTGAAATCCGGCACCAAGTTGTAGGCATGGAAGAACTTGCGCAGCAGAGACCGAACCGCTCCCATTAATCCCATCGCCCAGATCGACGTAAACGCAAGAAACACGAGAACGAACTGAGAGACACCGTCGATCTTGCCCCATGCAATCGTTCCCTGTCGAATCGCCCGCCCGTAGACGACGTAATTCATGACCGTCACAAACACCAATGAGAAAATGGCACCGAGCTTGGTCGGCATCTTGCCGAGCACCTCCCACGCTTCCGGAAGCTGAACGTCTTCGGCCATTTTAGCTCCCGTCGCGGCAAAGCCGTTTGGAATCACCCACAGCGCGTCGCTCACCACAACCATTAAAAACCCGATTTTCATTACAGTTTGAATCGAGACCGTGACCGGGATAAATCGACCAAGAATGAACGGACTCAGCACGAACGGGATCAAAAAAGCGAGCGACAGCGGGTCGGGAATCCAATACTCCGTAAAGACAACCACCATCACGACGGGAGAGAGAACCATCATGACCGGAGCCAACACGGTCATTCTCACCTGCTCTATGCCTTCAATGCGCCTGAGACTGAGCCATGCGTAATAGTTACACCCTAGAAACATCACCCCCACGATGGCCCCTTGCATCTCAAAAAACATCGAGAGTTGATCCGCCATCATGTAAGGACAGAACGAAAAATCGTAATCGCACATCTCATAGGCGAGCAAGAGGCCAGTAAAGGGTTGTAGCAGCATCGCGCCGACGGCGATCAGGTTCCCTAAGAACCCCATCCAATCATAATAGGCTCGCTCTTCTCGGCTCTGGGCCCCCATGTACATGTAGGCGGCAATCAAGCCTGCCACAAACCCGCCAAACGCCACGTTACCATCGATCCGATGGAGGTTGAGCGGCATCCAACTCGTGTTCGCAATTTTGTCCCACAAAGTCGCCGCGGCCAACGCCTCCATCGGAGAGACCCCTTCGCCTTTTACAGGCGTATTCATGAAGGACGTGGGACCATTGATCACAAACATGGTGACCAAGCAGAGCAGGTTGAGAAGCACTCCCAAGACGATGTGGCGCCCCTTCTTCTCTCCCTTCCAGGCATCCCAGGTATAAAAATAAGCGTAGAGTACGACAGTTCCCACAATGAATAACGACGGATAAATCACCGCAAACACGAGGTAAAACTGGTTAATAAACCACGTCGTAAACTGAGGGTAGGCAGCTAGAAGCACAAAAATAAACAGGCCGCCCGTTAACGCCGTCATACTGAAGAGAACAACGGAGATTTTCGTCAGCTCACGGGCCATCCGATCATAGCGAGGATCTTGCTTGCGGTATCCGAGCCACTCCGCCATCACAATGAACATGGGAGCGCCAAGAATGAACGCCCCAAGCAGCGTATGCAGTTGCGCCACAATCCAGACCGCCGTTCGATTCCCCGTGTACGGAAATTCGACCGCCGCAGTTCCCGGCATTTGCGCGTAGGCGTCAGAGATGCCTGGCACAGCCAACCCGAGAAAGACGACCAACACGGCAACGTGACGAAGTACAATATCCATAGCGTGACGCCCCATTGCGCAAGATGATCCTTTGCCCATCATCGCACTCACGATTCACCGGTCCGAGCAGCCGCAACACTTCCGCTCTCAACCCACTGCTTCTTCTCCTCGCTCCATGCCTTGCCCGGCAAGGCAAAACTCCGCTCGTACAGCACGAGCTTCCAGATGTCATCCTCGGAGAGCTTGCTCTTCCAGCCCTTCATCTTGGTGTTGGGAACCCCTTCAGCGATACGCCAAAACCAGACCGAATCAGAGGAAAGCTTCATCCGCTCGACATTACGAAAATCGCGAGCCCCCGCTTTAACTGGCTTTCCATCCTTGCCGTGACAGCTCGCGCAATTGACATCGGGGTTCGCTTCCCCCATGTACAGTTTTCGCCCCTCCTCTAGCTTGGCTTGATCACTCCACCATTCAGCAGGCATATGTTTGTCGGCATATTCAGCGGGAGGAGGAGGGGGAGGCACAATCGGCCCCTCTTCCTGCTCTCCCCCACTACAAGCCACTAGCCCTATATGACCACTCACGACCAAGACTGCCCACGCCCACCCACGCATGATACCCGCCGCCACCTTCATGTCTTCATGATTCCCCCGCGAGATGATTCCCCCGCGAGAAACACCAGCCAAGGGGAAGCAACAATAAAAAAACGCTTCTACCTGGATGCAAACATCCTTGTAAAAGCGTTCACCATTGTAACCGCACACCGTATTCCGCGCACGAAACCTCGAACTCACACTGACCGACACGTGAGATCGGGATGGCCCCCACGGACTGTCATCAATGGATTGCTGATGGTTTTCGTTTCCCCGGTGATTTCCCCTTCGTCCGCTCCACCCGCTGGCGCGAGCGGATTGCCTTCATCCCCAGCATGGCTCCCGTTCCCACCACCACGCCCCCCAATCCTATCCAGAGCCATGGAAGAGAACCTCTCGCCTCGCAACCGGTTCCAAAATTGACCCGGATGATCCGTTCTGATTCCAGATCTTTTGGATCAAACTGTACCCGATGATCCTGCCGTTGCCCTCCTACCTCGACTAGAAGAGGGTCACCGAGATTTTCGTTATGGAGATGAAACGTTGCCCTGTAGTATCCCTCGCGATCTGTCTTGACAACCTGACCGTACGAAACCTTCGTATCCTTGACGAGCACGTCTATACCGCTCACTCCCTTCCCGTCAGGCCCACACACGTACCCCTCAACGGTAAAACGGTGATCCGCCTCATGTGTGGCAGAGACCCCTGAAGGAATCAGGCTACCAATGACAGCACAGCAGAGAACAGCAGCCAGCCTCGCTCTCACCTTTCCCCACCCCCCTGGCCGAACCATACGGCTTACTAAGCCGAACAGGAGCTCGGTGGTTTCACAACGAACAAGGGATGAGCACCTAGCGGGCTGCCTATACGTAAAGGCGGGATTTTCTAGCATAGCCCCCTTTCTTTGTCAATGACAGCCTGGGGGGAAGGTCGCTTCGGAACGTCGAAGAAGAAACTGGCTTCTCTCGCCACTCTTCCAAAGCATTGAGCCGTTGTCGGTCATGGAAGGGGCGAAGAAGGGGCGAAGGAACTCCCCCTTCCGTTTCATGAGTGCCCTTTTATTTTATATTTTAATGGATTTCTCATTGATGGTCGCCTACAACAAGCCGCGGTTGCGCGCATCTTCCTCGATTCGCTTTGCCTCGGCCTTTCGTTCGGACTCCTTCTTTGACACCCACGCTTCCCACGACTTTCCATTCGCGGCATCCTCACCGGTAAAGGCAATCGCTCTAATCAACGCATAGGGAATCTGCCGAACCGATGAAACACCAACCGGAAAGATTTCCACCCATGGATTCTCACTCCCACTTTCTCTGTTAAACAGATACCCTTCCACCGTCTCACCAGACACCAGTTCAAGTGTCACGTCCCCTCGATAATCCATTGCGAGATCGACAGCCTCCGCCAATTCCCCGGCTGTGGCCGGCCGAAACACCCGCCCTTGAAGCGAAGCAGAAGCACCTCCTCCCTGCTGTTTTGCTTCGGTCATAAACAAAGACCGTTTGCGAGCTTGCTCATGGATCCTGGAGAGGCCGCGCCACCATCCTTCTCCATTCCGAGCACCGTTAGTCTCATCGCAACGACGGCAGGACTGTCAGTGCGGTGGTGCGCACAAACCCTGAAATTGAGCCGAAGGTATCGTTCACCGCCGAGGCTTCATATCCGCAATGCACCATACACTCAGCGCATTTCTCGTTTTTGTCCGAACCGTACTTGTGCCACTCCGTTGAATCTAACAATTCCCGGAAGGTTTTTGCATAGCCGTCCTGCAACAGATAACAGGGTTTCTGCCATCCAAAAATGTTATAGGTGGGATTGCCCCACGGCGTACAGTGATAGTCTCGCTTCCCCATGAGGAAATCCAAGAACAGCGGCGACTGATTGAACTTCCATGAGCTCTTGGGCCGGCTAAGAATTTTTGAGAAGAGCTCTTTCGTTTTGGCCTTCTTGAGAAAATGCTGCTGGTCTGGTGCCTTTTGGTAACTATAGCCAGGCGAAATCATCATCCCCTCAACACCGAGTGCCATCATCTCATCAAAAAACCGGCGCACGCGCTCGGGATTGGCATCGTCGAAGAGCGTCGTATTGGTGGTCACCCGATGACCCAATCGCAAGGCCTCCTTGATCGCCCTCACCGCGATTTCATATACCCCATCCCGGCAGACAGCCATATCGTGCTCGTCCTTGAGTCCATCCATGTGGACACTGAAGGTCAAATATCTCGACGGCTTGAACTCTTTAAGCTTCCGCTCGAGCAGAATCGCATTCGTACAGACATAGACATACCGTTTCTGCGCCACCAACCCCTCAACGATGCGGCCGATCTCCGGATGAATCAACGGCTCACCTCCCGGAATTGCCACAATGGGCGCGCCACATTCTTCGGCCGCGGCCCAGCATTGTTCGGGGGTGAGTCGTTTATCAAGAATATGGTCGGGATACTGAATTTTCCCGCATCCGGCGCAAGCCAGGTTGCAACGAAACAAGGGCTCGAGCATTAGCACCAGCGGATAGCGTTTGACTCCCTTCAATTTTTTCGAAAGCACGTAGGTCGCAACGGTCCACATTTGAGATAGGGGGACGGCCATTCCGTTCTCCTTCCACGCAACATGTCCTGCACGCTGTCGTGATGACAGCGGCGAACCGCCGCACGAATCGTACTCGTTCGCAAACGGGCGGATTCTAACATCCGCTCCAAAGAACCGTCAATTTGAGCTGCCATGCCCCATGAGGGGCTCAGACCAGAAAGCGGCGGGCACGCCATCTACAGTCCCTCGCAGGAGGCAAACGGGGACAGGGCTATTCAGCAATCGAAGAAAGCCGCCTTGTTTTCTGTCATCTGCCAGAAGGGAATATGAACCATCGGGAAGAATCGAGCGCTCACGGTTGCCCGCTCTTCTGCAATCGATTTCGACTCTTCCCTCAAGATCTTCGAAGAAAGAATAGGAAGGCCCGCCGCCACAACGAGCGGGGCGGCGGGCCTTTTACCGATCACACGGCACCACTCTCTTTTAGGAATTCACCACGGAAATAGACCTCGTGCTGCTATTCCAATCGATCACCTGATTGATCAACCAATCAGCGGATGGGCCATGATCAAAACCGCTGGGATTAAACTGACGACCCCATGCATCGATTCGCACGTGATAGCAGCCGGGTGGGAGGCTGCCGCGCAGCCGCAGGACGGCAGTGCGGGTCACACTGTTGTCAGCCGAATTGACGTGCCATCGAAAGTGGGTATCCTCGCCTGTCTCAAAAGAGAGAGCGCCGGCTCCACACCCGCTTGCCGAAAGCTGGGCATCCCGCAAGTGCGAAGCCGAGGCTTGCCAGACCACCCGTAGGTGCACATCCATTCCGGCCGGTCGCGTCAACACCGGACACACAGCCGGTAACAAGGTCGAATTGCTGTCGGTCCAAGGAGTGGTCAGAGGAATCGACGCGAGTCGCCAACGAATCTCGTTGAAGTGGAGCGTGGGACGCAAGTTATCCACGAGGAATCGTCTGGGACCGCCGGACCCGTCCAGCGTTTAAGGCGGGCATGAAAAATCAGTTCAACTCTGACCACCTGCCCGTTTTCTGTGCGCACCTTGGTCAGGAAGATCAATCGACGATGTAAATCGATCACGTCACATATACCGCTTCCAGGTCCAAGTGGGGACAACATAGTATCTCTCCAACGTTGTCAGGGGATATGGTGCTTGTTTCGATGCCATGACTTGACCTCCATTTTTCTGTTTTCTTGTGTTCTTTCACACCTCCCCAATATCAGCGACTATCTTCCCAGCACGTTCCTCATGAACAATCCCCCTCAGCCATCTCCCTCTCTTCCACCTCTATTGGCAACAACGAGCGGGCATGTTCAACCTGGTTGGCAATGGTTGGCGATGGAAAAGTCGACAACCAGCAAATCCCAACGACATTGTCAAAGGCCATGAGCAAAGATCCCAATTCTCCGCTACGCCGACACGACGTCATGATGATCTGGTTCTTGAACTGCTCCCTTCATCCGTCAAACCCTTCCCTCAACCGTGGTCCCCGTCGCCCCCGGCCCTCACCATCTCCTATGATCTATGGCCCATGAATGCCTCTACTCCTGCGAGCAGCGCTCGCGTAGCTTCGCCACTCCTTCTTGTCCACGACAACTCCGTATTCCATAAATTCAGTCCAGCCGCTCGTGCAAGACCATCGAGTTCTATCCGCCGCCATGTACCTCCGCACCCCATTGAGGCCTCCATCTTCACTAAGAGAAGGGCGCTCAACCGCGATCACTATGGAAAGAGCAGCCTCGCATGGATCTGCCTGGCATATGAACATTGGGAGGAATAGAGGGCAGCCCTTATCGTCTGGCTTGTGCGACCATGGCCACATCTCGACAAGGTCGTCGCGCCACCACTCTAAGTGACATAGAACGCCCTCTCTTTCCGTCTTCTTTCCCTGCCGATAGACCATCTCAGGAGTAGTCCTGATCCAGGTAGTGTTATGTGGCTCTGCCAGAAAACACCTCTTTCGACGAAGTACATAGTTGCGCGTTCACTGATCGACTGTATCAATATGGATCCGGATCGGTATCTTTGATGATCCACCACGTTTGTCTATTTGGGTGGACTGATGAAAAAATGAGGTCTATTGCGTCCCATTTCTTGGGAGAAACGAGATAGATGTTCTATTCAAAGATATTGAGAGGGAGGAACCAGTTTGGATGAAGACGGATGGAAGCCCCTCAAGGAATTAGATTTTTAACGTGAAGGCTTTCTTATACACAGAGAAACAGCTCCCGCCTCCCTGCCATCCAACTGACGCCAGCTTTGAGTGAAAGGGAATGCCTCAATCTTTCTCAATTGGATGGATGCTCCTCCTCACGATGATGAATGGTCATAGCCATGCGCGAGCTGGATCAACCGCCATGGTTACCGGTTGAACCGATTCAAGGAGAGAGCAGTCTCGTTTTTCTTTCTGCTTTGCCACATATCACTCCAAATGCTTTTCAACGGAACTTGCTAGAGAAAACACAGACTCAATGAAAAAGGAGGGTCGATAAAGGAGCTCCTCCACCACATGACCTCTTTCAACGGCGAACCAAAAGTCCGACAAACAGCATAGAAGAAAGGGCGGCGGAGGATGGAGGCGCCGGGCGGGTTCGAACCGCCGCATCGCAGTTTTGCAGACTGCTCCCTTACCACTTGGGTACGGCGCCCTGAAGAGGCGGCATTATAATCGGTTCCTTTTCACGAACACAACACGGAGTCGCTCGGCGTTCACAACCAGTCAATGCTGGCCGACCATTGTTGATGAACCAGAAAGCAGGTCTTTCATGTGTGATTGATGAAGAGTTGAAGAACCATCGCTTTGTAGAAGAAGACCGTACAGAATCAGCATGGCGACTCCCAAATGATGATAGCTTTTCAGAACTTCCCACCAGGCCGATCCCACGATTTCGTAATTAAGAACCACCGTCAGCACAATGTAGAGCCCCAACAGAACAGAGCGGATGTGATTCCATTCGTTGTTGCGTTGCGCCGCTGTCACCACAACGCAGACCGCTGGAATCATCCAGACCAAATGCTGATCCCACGTGATGGGCGATAAAAACAACGCCAGCATCAAGGTCCCTGCACAATCTTTCGCCCAATCGGGATCGCCCCGTCCCTCAAAGGCTCGCTTGCTGGATCGCGCAAAGAGACCGAGCAAGCCAAGCGCCACAGCGACGACGATCGCATTGGCAACCGGAGTCGGGAGATCCAGCACGGGTTTGTACTGTGGATCGACCTGCCGCAATCGATGGGTCTCCGGATAGGTAACAAGGTACCGAAGCATTGTGTGGCGCAAGGAAAGGTTGGCTTTCTGAAGTTCGTTTTCCTGCCGTCCTTCTACCTGGCGATCGAGCACGGACAAGATGGCATTGTGTCCCCATTCGAGATGATGATCCCACCAACTTTGTACCCCCATGTAGGGAAGCGGTAACAACACCCAGAAGACCACCGCCAACACCGTCTGGACGACCAGACGCCACTGCCGCTTCCAAGCAAACAACAGGATGAAAAGCGCCGGCGTAATCTTGAGCACAATCCCCAATCCGACCAACATTGCGCCAAGCCGTTTTCGCCCCACCCAAATGGCGTAAAGCCCACTGGTCAAAATTCCCAGCAGGATGAGATGTGGTCCTCCATCATCCAAATCATTCAAAATGAATTGCAGGGTGAGGACGCCGACCCCTAGCTCCCACCATAAGCGCCGTTCTTGCCTTGCCGTTGCTCCTTCCAACATTCGATAGAAGAGCCTGATCGTTAGGATGAGGCAACCAATCGCAACAGCATACCGGAGTGCCAGGCTTAGATTTCTCTCCACGAGCAGGAGGGGAGCGAAATAGACACCGGTGGTTGGCAAGTACATGTAACAGTAGTCGTTGGCATACAGATAATCTCCGGCAAGAAATCGCCTACCTATTTCGCGATGAATATCAATATCCCGAAAGTGGAAAGAGCGACCAAAAGCAATAATGTAGCCGTGGACGAGAGCAGCAAGTGCCAGCCCCACTTTGACAAGGCGACCGACCACGGGGGAGGCCAATAGTTCACCCAATGATGGCTTCATAGGGAAGAGCTTCTCTACGGGAGTAGCAAACTCTTTTCAAGAACTGCTTGAGCGGCTTGTCGGGACCGTGCGCGAAGAGGGAACGGAAGGGAGGCCGTTGTCGAAGTAGGCACGACTCAGCCCGGAAGGACAGGGATTTCCTTCCTTGACATTGACGGTTTCCCTGTTGGAGGAATTCCCACTTGCCAACCGGCTGAGCCGTTCGCGGAGACTATCTCCTGATCTCCTGCCTGTGCCTCAGCTTCTTTTTCTTTGGCAAGCAGCTCGACTTCCTGAATTAAGGTGTCCATCAATTCTTCCATCGGCACCTTGCGAACAAGCTTGCCCTTCTTGAATAAAATACCCTTCCCCTCGCCGCCGGCGATGCCAATATCCGCCTCCTTGCCTTCGCCAATGCCATTGACGACACAGCCAAGCACTGAGACGTTGAGCGGCGTTTTAATGTGGCCGAGCTTCTTCTCCAATTCGTTTGCCATTCGCACGACATCGATCTCCACTCGCCCACACGTTGGACACGCGATCACGTTGATGCCACGGTGCCGCAATTCAAGGGATTTCAAAATTTCAAACCCGACCTTGACCTCTTCCACTGGATCAGCCGCGAGCGATACACGCAATGTATCTCCGATGCCGTGCGCCAACAGGTAGCCGAGGCCGATCGCCGATTTGACGGCACCGGTCATTGCCGTCCCTGCCTCAGTGATCCCGATGTGAAGCGGATAATCCGATTGATGAGCGAACAACCAGTAGGCATCGATCGCATGACGCACATCCGATGCCTTGAGAGACACCTTCATATTAGTGAAGCCGATGTCTTCCAGCGCATGCACTGCATTAAGGGCCGACTCGGAGAGCGCTTCGGGGGAAGGCCAGCCGTACTTCTCCAATAACGGCCTTTCCAAGGATCCGCCATTGACGCCGATACGAATTGGGATGCCACGATCATTGACGGCTTTGATGACCTCCTCGACTTTCCACCACGCTCCAATGTTCCCCGGATTAATCCGAACGCAATCCACAATCGCCGCCGCCTTCACGGCTAGCCGGTAATCGAAATGGATGTCCGCTATCAGCGGCACCGTCATGGCGGCCTTGATACGAGGGAGAGCCGCCGCCGCCTCTTCATCGGGCACGGCAACTCGGATCAATTCGCAACCGACCGCCTCCAGTTGCCTGATCTGTTCCACCGTCTTTTCAACATCTCGCGTGTCCGTGGAACACATCGACTGGACGGAAATTGGGGCGTCGCCTCCGATTTTGACGGTGCCAACTTGAATCTGCTTGGTTTTTCTTCGAGTGATATGCATGATCCTGTCCGGCTTGACCGGCCGATTCTGTTGCGAATGTTTCACGCCACACCGCACAGAGACGGTCGGCTTCAACTCCCTTGTTCATCACCATGAGGGAGATAATTGGCTGACAAGGCCCCAGGGAACCGATCGGTTTCTGCCGCCACGCCGCTGATCAGTTCTTTCACACTTTGATAAATCCCCTCTGCCGTCAACCCGTACCGCTCGCGAAGCAAATCCTGAGGTCCCTGCTCAATGTACCAATCGGGCAATCCAATGATTTTCGTCGTCACACCGGTCACACGGGCATCAGACAGCAACTCCAGCACTGCGGATCCAAATCCGCCCATTCTGCATCCCTCCTCCACGGTCACTACATAGCGAACCCGTTTGGCCACTGCTAGAATCAGCTCGCGATCCAGCGGCTTGACAAACCTGGCATTGACCACCGCGGTCGATACCCCCTCACGGCTCAACCGTTCAGCAGCCTGGTAAGCTTGCCACACGGTGACCCCGATCGCAATGATCGCAACCTCCGTTCCCTCTTTCAGCAACTCTCCTTTCCCAATCGGCAAGACTGTCGGAAATTCATCCATCTTCACGCCAAGACTAATACCGCGCGGATACCTCACGGAAATGGGACCATCATACTGCAAGGCGGTTTTGACCATGTGCTGCAATTCGTTTTCATCCTTGGGAGCCATGACCACCATGTTAGGAACATGGCGCAAGTAGGCATAATCAAACGCGCCGTGATGGGTCGTCCCATCTTCAGCAACCAGTCCGCCACGGTCGATCAGGAACGCCACGGGAAGATTTTGCGTCGCCACGTCATGGACAACCTGATCGTAGGCCCGCTGCAGGAACGTGGCATACATGGCCACGACGGGCCTCATCCCTTGCGCCGCCAGACCAGCCGCAAAGGTGACGGCATGTTGTTCCGCAATCCCTACATCGTAGAGGCGATCGGGAAATTCCTTTTCAAACGCCGTGAGCCCCGTCCCTTCGCACATAGCCGCCGTGATAGCAACGATGCGTTTGTCCTGACGCGCTTGTTTGATCAATGCCTCGATCGCAATCGCCGTGTAGGACGGACGTGCCGCTTTCTTGGCTGGTGCACCAGTCTCCCTCACAAACGGCGGGCAGGCGTGAAACCACACGGGGTTTTTCATGGCCGGCTCGTAGCCCAGCCCCTTTTTGGTCACCACATGCAGCAACACCGGCCCTCTCATCTTCAACACATTCTCCAACGTCGGGAGGAGATGGTCGAAATTGTGCCCGTCGATAGGGCCACTGTATTGAAAGCCCAACTCTTCAAAGAGCAAGCCTGGGAGAATAGCGCCTTTCGCCAACTCTTCAGCTCGCCTCGCCAATCGCTGAATGTCCGATCCAATATGGGGGATCTTGCCCAACAATTGACCGGTTTCTTGGCGGACCTTTCCGTAAAATTCTCCGGTGATGGTCCGATTGAGATATGCCGAAATGGCTCCCACGTTCTTGGAAATCGACATTTGATTGTCATTGAGGATCACCACAAAATCCTTGCCCATTCCCCCAGCATGGTGCAGCCCCTCGAGCGTCATACCGGCCGTCATCGCTCCATCGCCCACTACACAGACGACTTTATGCCTCAATCCCATTTGATCGCGCGCTTCCACCATGCCAAACGCCGCCGATACGCCGGTCCCCGCATGGCCGGCATTGAACGTGTCGTATTCGCTTTCTTCCCGCTTACAGAAGCCGCTAAGCCCCCCATATTGTCGCAAGGTATGGAATCGCTCCCGTCTTCCGGTCAGCAGCTTATGGGCGTAACATTGATTGCTGGTATCCCACACAATCTTGTCGGTCGGGGTGTCCAACAGGTAGTGGAGCGCAATCGTTAATTCCACCACGCCTAAATTCGAAGCCAGGTGCCCTCCCACCGCAGAAACCGTCTCGATAATCTGCTCGCGAATCTCCTGTGCGAGCGCCGGAAAGTGATCGGGGGGCACTCGCTTCAAATCAGCAGGGCAATTGATGTTCTTGAGAATAGACATGGCGTGCTCTCCTTTTATAAGCCTATCGACCTGGCAACCCCAAGGAGCCGAACGTTTGGGATTTGAGAGGCAATACCGTTTGAGCTATCAAACACTGATGAGACCGGCATTGGGTGAAGAGTCTCACACAAGGCTCTCAGCGTGTCAAGCCTTTGGCCGTAGAAAGGCCCCGAACTCTCGTTCGCGCCATTTCTCGTTCTTGTCGTGGCCTGTTCCTCAGTATGGGAAGTCCAGCCCCGCAAAGACGGCGCCCCCTTCTTTGCTGAAACCATAATCGATCCGGCCCACCACGTTAGGCCGGATGATCCCCCGAAAACCGATTCCAGGTGTCACCCGATAATCCTTGAAACTGACGTCCTTGAACGAGTTGAACACTTGCCCCGTATCGACGAATGGAGCAATCTCGAAATCCGCCATCACCCCGGCGAGGCGCGTGCGGAGCACATGAATCCGCTCCTCAACGCTGAACGCAACGAGATGTTTGTCAATGTACCGATCGACGCCGTAGCCGCGCAAATTGTTTTGCCCCCCCAAGGAACTCAGCTCATAAAACGGCACATCCGTTCCAATCGTCGCTTGGAAATCCCCGCGCACCACCAGAATGGCTCGTTTGGACTCGCTGGCAAACAGCTTTTTGATTTCAACACCGTAGCGGGAATAGAGCGGCTGCGCGCCAGGGTGGAAATTATGGTTAATTTCCGCATAAGCCGTGACCGCCATTCCATCCGTCGGGGTCACGAGGTTATTGCGCGTATCATAGTGAAACGAGATTCGTTCTCCAAGAATTGTCGCCCCTTCCACCCCCGATACCGTAGGAAAGCGGGCGCCTGTAAAGGGCAACCTCGTGGCTCCGGGATCAATCGCGTCCATGTGACGAAACCGCTGGCTGAAGGCCACCTGCGTCACTTCGTTGGCATAGATGCCGAACTTCCAATTGAATCGCGTCTCAGAGGCCGTGTAGTTGGTCTCATCATACAAAGGAGTTGTCGGCCCCAGGCCGAAAAAACGAACCGTCGCATTCTTAAAGTGGGAGACACTGAAGCCAATGTTGTAGCGGCCGTTGCTGAAGCCGGGATCAACATAGCTGACCAGAAACCGCCGCTCTATTTTTTCCGACCAGGACGCAATGCCCCGCAACTCCCTGCCGCCCGGCTGGTAGTGGAACAGGTTCAACGTCCCGCGGACGCCGACGATAGTGTTGTAGATCACCATCGGCGCAATGAGATGCTTGAGTTCACCGTCAGGCCCGGTAATGAGGGCCGGCACGATCATGCCAAAATCGTTGCCATCGTTCTTGCTCGAGCTGATGGCGGGGATAGGGAAATACTGGACATCTGCCCGCGCGAATTCCTCGCCCCCAGGCCAAGCCTGCCCGATCAGCCCCACCACTAGAATGAGAATGCAGTCCCGACGACGCACGGAGAGTCTCGTCCCTTAGCGCAGCAGATCTAGCAGTGGTTACGGAGATTTAATCTGCTCGGACTTTTTACGAAGCTGTTCGACAAGACCGTCATACGAGGAGGTTTTGATGATCTTGGCAAACTGCCCCCGGTAGTTATTCACGAGGCTGACGCCATCGATCACGACATCGTATACCCGCCACTCATTCGCCTTTTGGATTAAGCGATAATCGAGAGGAATTTCGGTCTTACCCGACAGGACTTTGGTCCTCACTTCCGCATACTCTTTTTCCAGTCGCTCGTTTAAATACTGAACGCCTTCGCCGGAATAGGTTTCAATCTTATCGGCGTAGGTATTCGTGAGGAGCGTGCGAAAGAGGGTGACAAATTCTCGCTTCTGTTCATCGGACAAGGTGTTCCACGATGCGCCGAGCGCACGTTTGGACATTTCCTGATAATCGAAACGGGCTTCGACGACCCGCTCGAGCATCTGGCGGCGTTCCTCAGCCCTGCCTGGTTGTTTGAGTTCCTCCTCCCGGAGAATGCGCAAGACCTCGTCGATCGTCGCCCTCATCGCCTCCGTCGGCGCTCCGGCGTAACACAGCGCCGGTACCCACCAGGCGGCAAGGAAGACAAGCCAGGGCAGAACCACCACGACCAGGCTTCGACCACCTCTACGGACCAAACGATAGACTGACCCTTTTATCATCGTCGCCATACCGTTTCCCGTCCCTCCCTATCATCATCGGCAGTCCTTTTTTCCCCTACTTCACCTTGCCATGGACGTATTGGCTAACCAATTCTTCCAGATCAAGGCCGGACTCAGTATCGCGGATGACGCCGCCTGCTTGCAATGGTTCCCCTCCGCCACCAGGAGACAGTGAGATAAATTTCTCTCCGATGATGCCGCGCGTTTTAATCGAGGCGAAGGTGTCCGTGTACAATTTGACGTTGTTGTGCACCGCCAGACGAACGACCGCTTGATCATCCCGTAACGTGATTGATTTGACTCGTCCCACTTCGACACCCGCGATTTCCACCGCCGCACCAGGCTTCAAGCCAGAAGCGGAATTAAATGGCGCCTCCACTTCGTAGACGTCTCCTCCGACCAACTCAAGCTTCCCCAGTTTGATCGAGAGATACCCTAGGCACACAATGCCGATCAAGACAAACACGCCGACAGTTAACTCCATCTTGCTCTTGTCCATCTCGTCGTACTCCTCAGCCGGCCTGATCAACAGCGGGCCACGAGACGGTTCCGCCAACGGAGATGAACTCTCGGATGTCTGGATCGTCCGTCCGTTGAAATGCTCTCGGCTCCGCCATGAGCGCAATACGCCCGTCCTTCAACATGGCTACATAATCGGAAATGCCAAAGATTTCGGGAATCTCGTGGCTCACCATCACGGCGGTAAATCCGAGTTTTCGTTGCATGCCGGTGATCAAGTCATGAATCGACTTCGCCATCAACGGATCAAGCCCCGTCGTCGGTTCGTCAAACAAAATGATTTCCGGTTCCATCACCAGCGCCCGCGCCAACCCGACTCGCTTTCGCATGCCACCGCTCAACTCGGCGGGAAACTTGTGCCCCATACCCGACAGCCCCACCTGCTCCAGCTTTTCCTCAACTCGCCGGTCAACGTCGGGTCCCTTCAAGCGCAATTTTTCGCGCAAGGGAAACGCCACATTCTCAAAGACGGTCAGTGAGTCAAACAGCGCGGCTCCTTGAAACAACATGGCAAACCGCTTGCGAATTTCATTGAGCGCATGGCCGCGCAATCGCGAAATGTCGGTCCCGTCGACCCACACTTCCCCTTGATCAGGCTGCATCAGCCCGATCATGTGCTTGAGCAGCACGCTTTTGCCTTCTCCGCTCCGGCCAATGATGGTCGTCACTTTGCCTGGTGGGATGACGAGATCCACTCCTCGCAACACCGCCTGTCCCCCCAATGTCTTTGTCACCCCGACCAGCTTGATCATTGCGCCCCCAGCCCAGTCCTCCGTCCATTTCGGAGACCGGCCTCGGAACCTGCCTCCACACCAAGCCTTGCAACGTCCTGGTGCGCAATTGTTACAAAAGCACCGACGTCAAGAAATAGTCCCAGATCAAGATCAAGACCGACGAGAGCACTACCGCCTCCGTCGTGGCGGTGCCCAATCCCTCCGCACTCATCTTCGTATAAAACCCCTTATATGTGCAGATCCAACTCACGATCAGGCCGAAACTCACGGATTTCAGGATGCCGCCATACACATCTTTCCACTCGACCGCCGATTCGATTGAATTCCAGTAGGACCCAGCGTTGACACCCAACAGCTCCACGCCGACCAGATGGCCCCCGTAAATCCCCACCACATCGAAAATTGCCACCAGCAAGGGAACGCCGATCAAGCCGGCGACAAGCTTAGGGGCAATCAGATACTGAAGCGGATTGACCGCCATCGTATCGAGTGCATCGATTTGCTCCGTGATCCGCATAATGCCGATTTCCGCCGTCATCGCTGAACCGGCTCGCGCCGTCACCATCAGCGCTGCCAGCACCGGCCCCAGCTCGCGAATCATGCTGAGCGCCACCGCCGACCCCAAGAGCCCCTCGGATCCAAACTTCCGAAGGGTGTAGTATCCTTGAAGCGCCAACACCATCCCGGTAAAGGCAGCAGTCAAGACGACGACGAACATCGATTTGTACCCGATGAAGTGTACCTGCTTCACAATCTGCGCCACACGGAGCGGCGGCCGCACGAGCCATGCAAAAGCTGACAGGACAAAGATCAGCATCCTACCCATTTCGCTCACCAGGTTGAGCACCCAGCGGCCGAGTTGTTCGAGCATCATGACCATGACGCGTCAGAGTCCCCTGACAATGGGGCTATCACTCACCGGTGGCGACATACCGTTTCAAGAAAGCCGTTAAATTGTTTGCCGCCGCTTGGGCTTGTCGGCGAAGCCGCCACAGTCCCACCAACCGAGCTGGACGTCCCACGACCAAAGCCGTTCCCTTGAGCCATCCGCTCGGCCGGAGAAACAGGTTGAAGTCCAGAGGAAGGTCCTCGTCGAGCAGGTCAGAGACAGTCCGCACAATCACAAACGGCACCTTGGCACGCTTCGCCTCTTCCGCCAGCGCGGCACTTTCCATGTCTAAGCCGATCGCTCCCGTCCTATCGGCAATACGACGCTTCTCCATCGCACTGCCAACCACCCGTCCTGCGGAAACAAACCGCCCGAGACGAGCGGCACAACGGCCCCTGAGTGCCAGGCGAATGATCGTCTCTCGCTCATCTCCCGGAACTTCTAGAGCAAGGTCTTGTCCTTCTCCCTTTTCCTCTTCATCTACCAGGACCTCCCGCCCCAGCAAGAGCATCCCGACCTCCGCTGGAACCAGAGCACACGCAAAGCCAGTTGAGACCGCTAAGCTGAATGGAACGCTCGTCAACACTTGGGTCGCCACCTGCCGAGCCAGTTGGGGTCCGATTCCCGTTTGGGCCAACCAATATTCGCGGCCCCCAATTCGGGACACCTGAACCCTCCTTTCCGGGTAAGACAGCCGCACTTCTCTCCCCAAGGCCGTCCGTCCCAATGCAGCACGCACAGCCTTCATTTCCCAGAACGTCGCGGCAAACAGCACAACCCGCTTGACCGGCGCCAGGCCGGGTAGAGAGACATGAGCGGCCAGAGAGGCAGGATCGTTGGTGGTCAATGATCGGCTCGGTACCACCCAGCGGTCTGAAGATGTTGGCGCAATTCGTCCGCCCGCGTCTTCCCCCGAGCCCGAAGGTTCCGATACATTGCGAGCGCCCAGAGTGGGAAATATTTGCAGTACCAATGGTAGCGGAGATAAAACACACGGGGGAACCCTGTGCCGGTGTGGCGAACTTCCTCCCATACCCCATCTTTCAATTGATGGCGCAGGAGATACTGCACACCGCGAGCAACGCTGAACGAATCCACCATGCCGGCGGCCATCAGCCCCATCAACGCCCACGCCGTCTGCGAGGGGGTGCTTTCTCCCTTTCCACTGTAGGCAGGATCCGCATACGAGAGACAGGATTCCCCCCATCCGCCATCGGGATTTTGTTTTGATTCCAACCATGAGACGGCCCGACGGATGTACGGAGCCGAAAGGTCTTCCCCGATCGAGCGGAGGCCGGCCAGGACGGACCACGTTCCATAAATGTAGTTCACGCCCCACCGTCCAAACCAACTACCATCCGGTTCTTGCTCTCGTTTCAAAAAGGCCAAGGCCGGCCCGACAGCAGGATGGGACCGATCGTACCCTAGCATTCCCAACATTTCCAGACACCGCCCGGTCACGTCCGAGGTAGCCGGATCCAGCAACGCTCGATGGTCGGCAAAGGGGATATAGTTGAACACCTCCCGATTGTTATCTTTGTCGTAGGCTCCCCAGCCACCATTAGAACTCTGCATCGCCACCACCCACTTCATGCCGCGCCGAATAGCCCTCCGTTGTTCAGCGAAGTCGGGGAGTTTCAACTTTGCAAGCGCCATCAGCACGACGGCCGAGTCATCGACATCGGGGTACAGCTCATTCTCAAACTGGAAATACCACCCTCCCGGCTCCGCCTGAGGAGAGGAGACAATCCAATCACCGACCGTTTTCGTCTGCCTGGACATGAGATAGGCGGCAGCTTTCTGCAAGGCAGGATGGTCTTGGGGAAGCCCTGCTTCAATCAGTGCGTTGACCAGCAGCGCCGTATCCCAAATGGGTGAGAAACAGGGCTGAAGATGCAGGGCTGGCACCAACTGACCGTCCAGCTCAACCGAATCATACACCTCCAACTCTTCGATCTCACGCAAGGCCTTCACGACAAGGGGATCATCCGTATCATACCCCATACACTGTAATGCCATGATGGAGTTCGCCATAGCGGGATAAATCGCGCCGAGACCGCCTGTGCCCTTCATGTGCTCAAGCATCCAATAGGCGGCTTTCCGCAGTGCCTTTTTGCGCAAGGCGCGCACTGGCATGTGGTCATAGACCTTCAACAAGGCGTCCAGCGCTACAAAGAAGTTGTGTGGGGTGAACCAATCTTGATCTTTATTAAAGGGTGGATAGTTCCAATACCGGATTTCCTTTCTCGGGACAGGATAGAGCTCGTCGATTCCCCGTTCGCTAGGAATCCTACATACCGGTCGATGGGCAAAAATGATGAGCAGGGGAATCAAAACGGCACGCGACCAATACGAGATAGCATAGACGTTGAAATAGAACGTCTTGGGTAACAACATGATCTCGACCGGCATATGAGGGACACCCTCCCAGTCGTATTGGTCAAAGAGTGCCAGCGCGATCTTGGTGAAGACGTTGGCGTGCACCACTCCGCCCATGGCGAGAATCCGCTCCTTCGCCCGCACCATGAAGGGCTCCTCAGCGGATACACCCGTGAGTTTCAAGGCAAAATAGGCCTTGACGGACGCACTAATTTCTGAAGGGCCGCCATAATAAATAGGCCATCCTCCGTCTGGCAATTGCGTCGCTTTCAGGTAGCGAACAGCTTTCTCTTCACGGTCGGGGTCTACCCGGTCCAGGAAGCGACGGAGCATCACATACTCTGATGTCAGCGTAGTATCCGCCTCCAGTTCCGCCACCCAGTATCCTTCCTCATGTTGACGATCAAGAAACCAGGCCTCACTGCGCCGGATGGCGTCATCGATCGAGTCCGGCTGATTATGCACATAACCGCTTGGACGCCGCCCTCCATGCTCCACAGAGGGCAATCCAACGACCTTGTCTGAGACCAGTCGCAGAGAGGGTGCTTGAGCAGGCTCGATGACATGACCGAGCTTTTCAGAACCAGCCCACAGTAACCCCTCTGACAGACGACTGAGAAGCGATCGAATAATGTTCATGCTCTGCACTTTCTCGCGCGGGGAACGGATGACGTTCCCGCCGGCTTGCCCCCCCAACTTCCCGTGCGAATTCAGGTGGCGTGGCGTGTGAGATCATCCTCGAACATTGCCTTCTCGAAGAGAGAAGCCGACATGGGGACAAAACCCAAACGTTGCGCGCCTCCGTGCGCCCATGGGCTTATAACAAACACCCTCCGGCGAGTCAAGGACTGGAGGTAAGCTGACGGCTGTCTGATGGCCTCCTTATTTATTCGTTTTAGTACGATGGAACATGAATCATGGGATCGGCTGCAGGTCCGCCAACCGCACGGACACGAGTTTGGAAACGCCCGGCTCTTCCATGGTGACCCCAAAAAGCGAATCGGCGATGGCCATCGTCCGTTTGTTGTGGGTGACCACCAGAAATTGGGCAGACCGCGCCAGCTCCCGCAGAACTGCCGTGAAACGGCCAATGTTCTCTTCGTCGAGCGGGGCGTCAATCTCGTCTAAGAGGCAGAATGGCGTCGGGCGAATCAAGAAGCTGGCAAACAACAACGCCATGGCCGTCAATGTTTTTTCTCCTCCTGACAGCATGGCGAGATTCTTGAGCCGCTTGCCCGGCGGCTGAGCCACGATATCAATGCCAGGTTCTTGATCCCCCTGCTCGCTTTCGCCTTCTAATGGCGACTCCTCAACCAGCCGAAGCTCGGCCCTCCCCCCCGGGAAAAACTGGCCGAACACTTCGCCGAATTTCTGCTGCAACTCTTCGAAAGTCGCCGCAAACAGATCCTTGGTGGTCCGATTGATCCGTTGAATGATGGCTTTCAGCGAAGCAATGGAATTGGACAAGTCTTGCTCCTGTGCCGAAAGGAACGTGTATCGCCGATCGAGTTCTTCATGCTCACGGATCGCAGCGAGGTTGATGGGTCCCATGCGATCCAACCGTTCGCGCAACTGTTTGACCCGTCCCCTGAGTTCATCATCCGAACCGGATGTGGAGGTGTCGGAGGTGGACGTGAGAGCGCGGCCCCCTTCTTCCTGCGACGCCCCCACTGGTGAATCGCCCGCCTGTTGCCGATCGATGCCCAGTGTCCGTGGTTCTAATTGGTAGGTTTCCAACAAGGTGTTCTCGGCTGTGCTCAACTGCACTTGCAACTGGGCCCGCCGCACCTCAATTCCCAATCGAGTGTCGCGTACCGCTGTCATTGCCCGACGTATCTCTTCCGCTCGATCCTCCAGCGCCTGCCGTCCGGAGAATTCCTGTGCCTGCCGTCCTTGAACCTCCGCCAGCCCAGCCTTGAGTCTGGTCACCGACTCGCCCAGGTCGCGACAGGCCGTTTGTTGCGCCACCTGTTCCTCCCGACTGTCCGACATTGCACGTGCCAGTTCCTCAATATGAACGGCCAACGCTTGACGCCGCCGTTCCCCCTCCGCCAGTTGCAGATGGACGCGAGTCATCTCGGCTTGTTCATGTTCCCGTTTGGCTCGCAACCCTTCCGCAAGCAGCCGTGCCTGTGTCAACTTCTCTTGCAACACTCGCGCATGGCCGTCGAGTTCAGCTAGCTGTTCCTGCACGACCGCCAACCGTTCTTCGTGAATCGTTTTCTCTTTTTTCCATTGTGCAAGCTCTACTTCGCGCAACTGTTGTTCTCTCGCATACCGCTCCCTGTCCGCATCGATCCTGGCAATGTCTGTTTCCAGGTTTCCAATCTTGAGGCTCAAATCCGCAACCATGAGGGAGGAGGCCTCCTCGTCCTTGCGCAACGATAATTGCCGCAACTCGGTCTCTCGCAAACGGTCACCCACCTCTTTCGCCCGCACCGCCAACTCTTCAACCGTGCGGAGCAGAACTGACCGTCGTTGTTTATCCTGCTCCAGCTCGGTTGCCGTCGCTGCGCGAAGGCGTTCCAGTTCGACCACTTCCCGCCGGCGCTCCAACAGCCCCCGATCTTCCTGCCCCTGACCGCCAATCATCATGCCCGAGGCATCCAAAATCTCACCCGCCGTGGTCACTAAGATCGGCCCATCGTGACCGGACCATGTGGCGCGCTCCCACAACCGCACAGCCTGTTCCAGCGACTCTACAAACACAACCCGTTCGAAGAGACCATCGCGCACCGCCAGCAATTCATCAGCGAGCGGGGCAGTCTGAATAAGATCGATGGCACGCCCCACCACACCCGGCTGCCCGGACAACTCTTCCCACCATCGATCTGTTCCACCGTCCGATCGCCCCCAACGAAGATGTTTGGGGATAAACATTCCGCGCCCCAGGGATTTCTCCCGCAAAAATTCCAGGGCCTGCATGGCAGCCGCTGGATCATCGACCAACCAGCCCCGCACCCGTTCGCCGAGGAACGACTCCACAGCCCGATCCAGGGCAGGCGGAATCACCAACCACTCAGCCAGCGCGTCGCCCACGCCGCGACAGGATTTTACCGCCGTCGCTTCGTCACTGCCCTGCCGCCCATAGCCCATCTCCTCCCGCACCAATGTTTGAAGGGCACTCAACCGGGAGTCGAGCCCCGCCAATTCCTCGGAGCGGCGTAAAATCGTCAGGTCAAGCGCTTGCAATTCTGCAGCAGCTTGGGCTGACTGGTCATGAAGCCATGCGTGCTCCTTCTGAAGGTTTCTCAGCGCCACCGTCGTTTCCTCTTGCTCCCGACTGATCGATTCCCTCTTCCGATTAAGCTCCGACAAGTGAGCCAGCAGGTCGGCCCGCTCCGTTGCCAGCCGTAGCCGGTGCTCGGTCGCCTCTTCTATGCGCAATGCCGCCCGAGCCAGTGCCTGTTCACCATTCGCCACACGCACTGTTAATTGGACAAGTGCTTGCTGCCCCTGTTCTTTTTCGATTGCCGCCGCTGCTCGTTGTTTGAAGAGAGCGGCCATTTCCCGATCCAACTCGGCACAGGCGGCATCGCGTGCTATGAGCTCTTGTTCAGCCGCGGTCAAGGAGGCCTCGATTCGCTCCCGCGCAGATTCCCACTCTCGTTGCACGCCCGAGAGGTTTTCCAATTCCCTGGTTTCTTGCTGGTACTGTTGCTCTAACAACTGACCTCTGTTTCTCGCAACTTCCGCCGCCATAAGGGCCTGGGCTTGCCGCTGCTCCAGCTCTGCCACCTCCCGGCGAAGATTCTCTATTGTCTCGCTGGTTGCCATAGCCTGGAGGCGAAGTTGCTCCAGCTCCGCCGTAACCCGGCCTTGCTCCGCCACGAGTGATGCTTCCTTAGCATCGCAGGTGGCGAGTTCTTCCTCCGTTTCCGCCAGTCCTTTCCGCAATACCCTCCATTCTCTTATCAACAGTTCCACCTCGAGCATCCGTATCTCTTCTTGGATTGCTTGGTAGGTCCGTGCCTGGCGGGCCTGTCGCTCCAGCGAATTGAGCTGTTTCTTTATCTCCGTCATGACATCCCGGACCCGCAGCAGATTCTGTTGCGTCAGGTCGAGTTTTCGTAATGCTTCAGCCTTTTGCCTCTTATAGCGAATGATGCCGGCGGTCTCTTCGATCAGCTCGCGCCGATCTCGCGGAGAAGCATTCAGGATCTGATCGATCTGGCCTTGAGCAATGACCGTATGCCCCTTGCTCCCCGCACGGGTGTCAAGCAAGAGGCTCCGAATGTCTTTGAGGCGACAAGGGGTTTTATTGATGAAGTATTCGCTCTCCCCGTTCCGATACAGCCGCCGAGTGATCATCAGCTCCTGAAATTCGGTCAACTGGCCGGCCAATCCCGTGCCGCCATCCAGCCGAATGGATGACCGATCCACCCCCCCGATCGTCAGCGAAACTTCCGCCATTCCCAGCGGTTTTCGAAGCGTCGTGCCATTGAAAATGACATCCTCCATCTTTTCGCTTCTGAGCGTTTTGGTACTCTGTTCCCCCAAGACCCAGAGAATGGCATCGACGACATTGCTCTTCCCACTGCCATTCGGTCCGACAATGGCGGTGACCCCTTCTGGAAACTCGATCTTTCCCTCGACAAACGACTTAAAGCCCACCATCTCCAAAGATTTGAGATACATTGATTTCCTCTTCTCTCACGGCCTTCTAGGAAACGGCCGTGCCCTCTTCTGAAAGACTCCCGTATCAAGCGGGAGTTTGTAACACACGAATCCCCCGAAATCAAAAAGAACAACCGCCCATTGTGGATCGAAGCTAGAATACCGCTAGATATTGAGGCGGAGGGATATCCATCAGCCGGCTCCCACGCCGGTTGCGGCCGCAGGAGACTGTTTGCTCAATGATTCGATTTGGACGAGTTCCTTCGGCAGAAGAAACTCGACGTCTTCTTCAATGACAGTGAGCTCTTCGACTTCGGAAGGACCGGAAGCTTTGAGAAACGCCACCACCTCGGTCACCAGCACTTCCGGTGCTGAAGCGCCGGCCGTGATGCCGACGGCCTTGGCTCCTTCAAGCCAAGCAGGATTAATATCGTTGGCTGAGTCGATCAGATAGGACGGAATCCCACATCGCTCGCCCAATTCCCGCAGTCGATTGGAGTTCGAGCTATTCGGCGATCCAATAACGAGGATGACATCGACCAGGCGAGACAACTCCTTGACCGCATTTTGACGATTCTGCGTCGCGTAGCAGATATCTTCTTGATGAGGCCCTTTGATGTTGGGGAACCGTCGGTGCAACGCCGCAACAATATCCCGGCACTCGTCCACGCTGAGCGTCGTCTGTGTGACATACGACAAGTTGACGGTATTGGCCACCTGTAGGGCCTCCACATCCTCAACCGATGACACGAGGTGAAACTTATCGGGAATCTGCCCCAACGTTCCAATCACCTCCGGATGGCCGGCATGGCCAATCAGGATCAACTCATAGCCCTGAGCATAATCACGATTGACTTCGTTGTGGACCTTGATCACCAACGGACAGGTGGCATCGATGACATGGAGGCGGCGCTGCCTCGCCTCTTCCCATACCGACTTGGCCACCCCGTGGGCGCTGAAGATCACGACGGAGCCTTCCGGCACTTCACTTAACTCTTCGACAAACACTGCGCCTTTTTGTCGAAGCGAATTCACGACATGGCGGCTATGAACGATCTCGTGACGGACATAAATAGGAGCGCCGTACTTTTTAAGGGACAAGTCCACGATGTCGATTGCTCGATCGACGCCGGCGCAAAACCCGCGGGGATTGGCAAGATAGATTTTCATGGGGGGCCGCTCCTTCCAGCTCTAGCTCACAATCTTCTCACACTCCTATTCACACTTCTATTGTGGTTCTCCCTAGCCGAATCAATGTAAATGTAATAGCTCGTTTACATCCGTGTTGGCCGCTCACCTTACGTCAGACGAGGAGGTATCGTCAACCGGTTTGCTGCGGCCTTACACGACCACCGCACAACCAGCGTCTGGAACCAGCCCCCTCGCCCCCTTGCTGTGTCGTCGGCTGGCCTTTCCGGCTTTCTAGATGACCATGCCGAGAGGCGAGAGGACTGGCGCGAGCCCATGCCCTAAGGCTCCTTCACGGAGTCATCGTCAGCGTGATCGGCACAGTGACTATAGAAGAGAGATCCCGTGTTGCGACTGATAGGTGGCACCTATACGTTCCGGCCAACAGACCTGCCGTGACCACATTGGTCGTAATGGTGGCGTTGCCGCTTCCATCTGTAGGAGTATGCCAGAACCAATTGCCGTCGCAATTGTGCCTGGCGTTCCAATTGAGGGTTCCACCACCACCATTGGTCACTCTCAAGGTTTGGGAGGAAGGATTCGCCCCTCCCACCCGTGCCGTGAACGACAGGGTTGTTGGACTCACACTGACAACAGGCGAGGACGTTGCGGCTGTCACTGTGAACGTCACCGGCACCACGACAGTGCTGGCTCCCTCGGCGGCTACCGAAATCTCTCCTGTATAAGTTCCAGCTGTCAGACCGGTTGTGACGACTCCGACAGTGACCGTGACATTCCCACTTCCATCAAGGGGCGCATGCATGATCCATGAACGATTGTTTCGGATGCTCCACCGTAAGGTTCCGCCCCCCACATTGGTCACCGTGAAGGTTTGTGTGGGAGGGTTGATCCCGCCCTGCATCGCCGTAAAAGACAGACTGGTGGGGCTGACACGAACAACCGGCAGTGGCGCGCTCGAAATGGTGAAGATCACGGGAATGTTAACCGAGGAAGCACCGGTCGCACTAATCATAATAGTGCCCGAGTAAGTCCCCGCGGCCAAACTTCCCGTCGTCACATTGAGGGTCACTGAACCATTGCCACTCCCTGATGTCCGACTTAGAGTAAGCCAACTGATATTCTCGCTTAGCGTCCAGCTCAAGGTTCCCCCGCCAGTGTTTGTAATGTTCAAGGTCTGGGAGGCGGGGTTGGAGCCGCCCTGCGTGGCAGCAAAGGAAAAGCTCGTCGGACTGGCCCCGATGGCCGGGGGAGTGGAACTGGGCGGAATATAGGTCACAACCGCGCTTTCTCGTGATTCATTCCCCGCATAGTCGAATGCTGTGAGAAAGTAATATTGCGTCGTCGAGGGGGTCCCGATATTGAAACTGGTCACTCGCCCCAACGTTGCCAGAAGCGAAGCGGTGCCGGACGTTCTCGAACAATTCGACACATTGCAACGATACACGCGATAGCCGGCCAAATCTGACTCGGTGTTGGCAGTCCAAGTCAATGACGCACTCCAGGCAGGCGTTGCCCACACCATCAGAAGCCCCACCATCACCCCCTTCCAATTCATACTTATCATGCTTAGGTCTTTCATCTTCATGATGAACACTCCTATGTTTCGAACGCCCGACTCAGGCAAGCCGACGCGACGCGGAACATTTGTTGTCAACTGGGTGGTTACCGGAAGCGTTTGTTCGTGGAAATTTCACGTCGCAGTCCTCTTGTCCGGCCGATCTCTCCGAACCGGTGCCTCCGAGGTCGCTCACCCGATGTTGTTCTTTTGAGTCGTCCTTTTTGAATTGAGGAGCACGCGTGTCAGATGCCTAGGGCCATGGAAGGATAAAGCAAGGCGAGTTCCATCCCGCCATCAATTGTTTAACACGTTGATTTTCAATAAAAATATCTTTTCTCCTTGGGAGCCCACCTAGAGAGCCGTTGTAGGGGTAAGAAGAAAAGCCAATGGAGAAAAACAGAAAATACCCTTGATCATCAACAAATTGGACTTGAGTACGGCATCTCCTACAGCCTGAACACCAGCAGCTCCTTCGCCAACCAGTGTGCCCCCATTGTGGAGGTCATCATTCCCGGATGGTCATCGTCTTCGCGGTCATTTTTCCTTATGAGTTATGAGAAGGGTTATCGATCACAACATCGCACATTTTCTTGAACGTCCCAGACTATCGGGCAACCGTTTCAATCTCATTCCATCCAACGTCCGCCAAGGCCATTCCGCGCACGATCCCTTGCCTATCCCCAGCCTGGGGCCCCATGATCCCACGATTCCGTGCTTGACAGTTTCTCTGCCTATCCGTAGGCTGAAATTAGGTATGTCAGGTTCTTCGCCCAAGAAAATCCTCGTTGTCGAGGATGAAAAAGACATCCAGCAGCTCGTCAAGCTGTATCTGGAAAAGGAGGGCTTTCGTGTCCTGACCGCCGCAACAGGTCAGGAATGTCTCGCCCTCGTTGCTCGGGAAAAGCCCGATCTGATCATCTTGGACCTGATGTTGCCCGAGATGGACGGCCTCGACGTTTGCAAGCGGATCCGCGCCGCGCATGAGACGGCAATGGTCCCGATCATTATGCTGACGGCCAAAGCCGAAGAATCGGACACCATTATCGGTCTTGAACTGGGCGCCGACGACTATGTCACCAAGCCGTTCAGTCCAAAGACGCTTACGGCCCGAATCAAAGCGCTCTTCCGTCGCCTGGAGCGGGCCCAGGCCACAGGCACCACTCATTACCGCTACGGACCGCTCACAATGGACCTCGAACGCCACGAGGTTCATTTAGGCCAGGAGGAGGTCGTGTTGACCGCAAAAGAATTTG
Source organism: Nitrospira sp. (assembly GCA_024331045.1). Taxonomy (GTDB): domain Bacteria; phylum Nitrospirota; class Nitrospiria; order Nitrospirales; family Nitrospiraceae; genus Nitrospira_D. The sequence goes on along the minus strand of JANDJC010000012.1, from coordinate 13,988 downwards.
GCCTGCTTGAGCATTTGATCCGGCACCCGGGACGGGTGCTGACCCGCGACGTTCTCCTGAATGCCGTCTGGGGATACGATTACTACGGGACCACTCGAACGGTCGACGTCCATATTCGACGGCTCAAGCAAAAATTGCCAATCCTCGAAGACGCCATCGTCTCCGTCAAATCCCTGGGGTATAAGCTCAAAGAACCAACAGGTGGCCTGTGACTCACCATCACCCTGCAACTCTCACCTGCTCCTTCGCCCCCCACCGCCCACCGATCGCTTTGCCACCGTCTTCTCTCCCATGACCATCCCGGTTCGATGGAAACCGACGGGCATCACAATTTTTATCGCGGCCTGCTGCTTATGCCTGGCAGGAATTGTCGTCGTGCAGTTGTTGGATCGGCAACGGCTGCTCCAGCGACATGCCATTCTCCAACCCACAATTACGATGATTGAGTCTGCCCTCTTGCCTTTGTTGATACCGTCGAATGGCAGCCCCTCTCCTGCGGAACTCCAAACTTCCCTTCGTGTTCTTGGCGCCCGCACCTCCACTCGCATCACGCTGATTGCATCAAACGGAACCGTGTTGGCCGACAGCGCTGTCCGAGAGGGTGATCTAGCCTCCATCCCCAACCACAGTAATATTCCCGAAATCCGGCAAGCTCTCTCAGCCGGACAGGGGCAAGATGAACGGATCGACGAGATCAACGGCGTTCGCACTCTCTATCGCGCCGTCTCCATCGCCACTGGCAATGGCTCCGGCCCGGTCGTCCTGCGAGTCGGAATGGCCACCGCCCTGATGGATCGGGATTTTGACTCCCTCAAGCTGATCATCCTTCTTGCACTGGGAACCGTGTTCTTGGCAGTCCTCTCCTCCACGATCTGGTTCACCCAGGCCCAGCTACGCCCTTGGGTGAAAATAGTCCGAGCCCTCCGCCAGCTCGCGTCGGGAATCCTTGCTCCCCCTCTTCACGCCCTTCAAGAGAACGACATCAACAATATCGCCGACTGGCTTGACCAGACTGCCCGTCACGTGCAGGCCAAGATCGCGGAGCTATCCGAAGATCGCGCGCAACTCTTGGCGGTGCTGACCTCCATGGTAGAGGGGGTGCTGGTCTTGGACCGACGTGGTTACGTATTGCAGATCAATCCCGCATTGGAACGTATTTTTGGCATCTCCCGCACCGAAGCTCGCGGCCGCCCCTTTGCGGAACTCTTTCGCAACCAGCAATTGAACGAACTGATCGAAACCACTCTCCTCTCCCGCACCCATCGCAAAGTGGAACTGACCCTTCCGTTGACGGGGCGCTGTTTGCAGATCGAAGCCTCCTTTGCGGGAGGAGAGCGGGACAATGAGGCATGTGTTGTGCTGGTGTGTCATGACATCACCGAACTTCGGCATTTGGAGACGATCCGCAAGGACTTCGTGGCGAATGTCTCCCATGAACTGCGCACCCCCCTCACGTCAATCAAGGGATATGTCGAAGCCCTCCTGGATGGGGCGAAGGATGATCCGGCAATGCTCTCCAACTTCCTCGACATTATTCTGAAACAAAGCGATCGACTTAATCGTATCATCGCCGATCTGCTCGAACTCTCCCGCATTGAATCAGGCTTGGTCTTGTCCCGTGAAGAGCCAATTGATCTCCGCATGGTCCTCGACCGTGCCGTCTCCACCATCAAACCGCTGGCCGCCAAAAAGGACCACCGGCTGGTCGTCCACCTCGAAGAGCCACTCCCCTCTCTGGTAGGAGATGAAGACCGACTCGGGCAGATCATGACCAACCTATTGGATAACGCCGTCAAATACACCCCGCCCGCCGGAACCATCACCGTCACGGCCAAGCGGACAACACGGTCACGGCCGGACGGGCCGCCCGAAGAAGCGATTGAGATTAGCGTGGCGGATACGGGCATCGGCATTCCGCCCGAGGACCGTCCCCGCATCTTTGAGCGTTTTTATCGGGTGGATAAAGCAAGGTCCCGGGAGTTGGGAGGAACCGGTCTTGGCCTCGCTATCGTCAAACATCTCGTGGAAGGCCATGGCGGGGAAGTGTGGGTTGAAGCCAATAAGCCCAAGGGCAGCCGCTTTATCGTTCGCCTGCCGACTCACAGGTGCTATGATCGATCACGACCATAGGAGAACACCCAATGCCGAAACAGAGCAGACCGTTACCAGCGAACCAGGCCGGCTGCCCATGTCACCCCGCCGCCAAAACTCCCTAGTAGCACCAAATCTCCTGCAGCGATACGACCCGCGCGCACGGCATCGTCGAGCGCAATGGGCAGTGACGCCGACGAGGTGTTCCCATATCGTTCAATCACCGACACGAGCCGATCCGTTGCGAGATCGAGACGCTCGGCCACCTGATGCAAAATACGACCGTTTGCCTGATGGAGCACCACCTGCTTGAGGTCGCTCTGTTCCACTCCATGGTCTTTGAGGACCTCGCGCACGGCCCGTTCAAGCCTCCGCACGGCGACCCGATAGAGCGAGGCCCCGTCCATGCGAATCGTCTGTGCACAGCGCTTCAATGCATCGGATGAAATGGGCATTCTCGATCCGCCAGCCGAAACACGGATTAAGGCATGCCGTTCGCCGTCCGCCTGGACACGAATCCCCATAATTCTGCTCTCCTCAGGACTGCGGTCCTCCTCACCACGCAAGACGACGGCACCAGCTCCATCTCCGAACAACATCGCCGTAGCTTTATCGGTCAAATCGAGATAGCGAGACTTGACCTCTGCCGCCACCACCAGACAGGTTCTCACCTGCCCGCTCTGGATCAACGCCCACCCCATCGAGAGTCCGTAAAGAAAGCCGGAACACGACGCCGACACGTCGAATGCCCCAATCCGCCCACAACCAAGTCCTCGCTGAACCAAACAAGCTGTCGAAGGAAAGATCATGTCCGGAGAGGTCGTCGAGAGGATGATGGCATCGAGAGCCGACGGTTCACAGTTGGCCGCTTCAAGCGCACGACGCCCCGCCTCGATCGCCAAGTCTGACGAGGCCTCATGGGGGTCCGCCCAGCGACGTTCTCGAATTCCGGTAAGCCGGTAAATATGGGCCGGATCGACCCCCAGCAGGGGAGCAATCTCCTCATTGCTGACAACACGGGCGGGGAGATAACTGCCTGTCCCGATGATTCTTGTTCGAAGCATCCCGACTCACCAACCACGGTTGAAACGAAATGGTCATGTCATCGACGGCCGCGGATTATAGGGGGCAGGAGATGAGGGGTCAATCACACACACTGCCCCCACACACTGCCACTCCTCACTCTGACCAGAGTTCTTAGCCACCCCGGTTCCTAACATGGCTCGCAGCGTTTCCTTCCACGGTCTCCAGCCCGAGAGAGAGAAGACGTGACCGCTCCTTCCCCACTCCCAATTCCTCTCAAACACAAGCTTCTCCGGCGCCCCCTCGGTGACCCCATGGGTCTTCCCTCTCCAACCATGCCATACGGCTACGCCCTCATGTTGCATTTTGAACCGCATCCCTGCTATGAAGGAGCGCCATGCAACGGTCGTCATGCTCCTCTCCCACACAATCACGAACTCCAGCCCTGGCTTTCGCGAGACGTGCCAGAACAGGATTCCTCCTCGCGGGGGCGGCACTGCTGATCTCGTGCTCCGGCGGCACCAAGGACATTAGGGATCTTATCAAACATCCCATTAGCGGCACGGACGAGCAAATTTTTATCGAAGACAGCACAGAACGCTACTATCACCCCAACGTCATCATGAAGCGAGGAGAATCCTTTTTTGAAAAAGAGGAGTACGCGGAAGCGTTAACCGAGTTCAACCGTTTCTTGGAGTTTTATAAAAGTCATCCGCTGGCTCCCTATGCCGCGTTTCGCATCGGAGAAGTTCACATGAAGATGGCCAAAACCATCGATCGGGACCCCGAACCCATGCAGAAAGCCATCCTCGCATTTGAACGGGTGCGGAAAGAATTTCCAGGGAGCCGGTATGATGCGCTCGCCCTGGAAAAACTCGAAGAGTGTCATAACTGGCTGGCAGAGATGCATCTGTTCGTCGGCCGTTTTTACTACCGGCGTGGATCGTATTTGGCCGCCGCCCATCGTTTTGAACAGATCCTGAAACTGTACCCGGACCGCCCGGTGGCCCCAGATGCCCTCTATTTCCTGGCAATGAGTTACCATGAGATGGGCGCCGACGATTGGGCGCGAGAGCGCCTCAATCTGCTGGTTGAGAACTATCCTCATAGTTCGGCAGCGGACCAAGGGAAAAGTCTCTTGGCCAAACTCAAGGACACCTCTAGCCCCTCCAGTTCTGCCCAGACCTCCAGTGGATCAACGGGGAGCAGTGAACACGCGGCTTCCTCATCACCCTCAATGTCGAATTTGCTATCCACCTCTCGATTACCCTCCTTGAGCATTGCTCCTCCCGTTTCGGTCGGTCAGACCGTGACCGCCTGCCGCCTCGGCGCCTGGTGTTAGCTGATCGCCTTGTTGCTGCTGTTCATCACCCAGCTCCTTATTGCCCTTGAGCACAAGATCTAAGGTCTACGGACCTCTGGAAGGGAACTAGCGCTCAAGAAGGTTCCGTAAAGGGCTTCGTGGGAGTGTTCTCTCTTCCGCCCGGCAAACGTCACACCCACCAACGACGGATGCTTGTCGTTGACCAAGATCAGTTAGAATCTTGAAAGTCTGCCCACAAACCGGAGCGGAAACGAAGATTAGGTCGGTTCCACATGCTAGAGGACCGATCGCACCAGAGAACCGTTCTTTCTTACTGTCCCAGATACCAGCCAATGCCGTACCGTTCAAGAAAACTCGTCACCATGGTAAGAGAGTTGGCATAGATCATTACCCCTACGGCAACAAGCAATAGCCCGCTCACCGTGGAGACCCCCCACAGATAGGTACGGACACCCTTGAAATAGGCCAGAAATCGGTCCACGCCCAAGGCGGTAAGGAACAGGGGCAGACCAAGACCGAGTGAATAACAGGTCAAGAGCACCACCCCACTTAAGAGCGAATCGCTCGTGCTGGCATACAGCAAAATCGACCCCAGAACCGGTCCCACACAGGGCGTCCATCCAGCGGCAAATGCCACGCCGACCAAAAACGATCCCGCATACCCGGCGGGGCGACGGCGAAACTGAAAGCGCCGCTCAGTTTTTAAGAATCTGAGATTTAAGATGCCCAGAAGGTACAGCCCGAAAAGTACGATGAGAATTCCCCCTCCCCGCCGGATATAATCCTGGTAGGCGACCAGCATCTGTCCTATGAAACTCGCCGAGGCGCCGAACGCAATGAAGACCACCGAGAATCCCATGATGAATAAGAGCGAATTGAGTACGATCGCCTTCTTAAACTTATCCCGCTCCGACGCATTCATCAGTTGCTCAACCGAGAGTCCCGTGATGTAGGAAATGTACGAAGGAACCAGCGGCAACACGCAGGGAGAAACAAACGAGAGGAGTCCGGCCGAGAAGGCCGCAACAAGGGAAATATTGGGAAGTGCTTGCGACATCACTATGACTTCATGAGCATCCGGATCAGAGCGCGGGCTTCTGCCGAGTCCCAATCCCGAGCGCCAAAAATTTTCTTGCGAATGACCCCCTGACGGTCCACCATGAAGCTCAGGGGGAGCGTTCGCACGCCATAGGTCACCCCCACCCTCATATCACGGTCATGGACGATGGGGAACGTCAGCCCCATTTCCTGTTGAAACGGCCGGGTGACTGCCGGACCCAGGGGATCCGTTGACACAGCAAGGATTGCAAAGTCCTGACGGGGAAGCGAGCGATAGAGTCGCTCCATGGCCGGCATCTCGATGCGACAGGGACCGCACCAAGTCGCCCAAAAATTCAAGAGGACGACCTTCCCGCGAAATTGCGAGAGACTTACCACTGCCCCCTCAAGGTCGGGCAAGCGAAAATCTGGCGCCTCATCACCAATGCCGGGTACATTCCGTTCAGCACTCCGCACCTCCACAACCGAAGACAACGGGGTCATGGCCGACCCCGCCACTGCTGGGAGCAACGAAATGCCGACCTGCCCCCCTATCAGCAGGGCAGCCCACGCTGATCGCACCAGCACCTTCCTCTCTGAGGGACCATGGCCCTCACAACGTGAGCATCTTACAAACGGCTTGGAAATTCCGTCAAGAAAGGGGAGAGGCTACGGCCCCCTTTATGGCAGAAGGGCAGAGCAGAAGAGGAGAGAAGAAACCATAGACAAAAAGGTACTGGCTTCTCTACAATTTCCGCGTTTTGGTCGGAGCACGCGTTCGACCGGGACCACTCATTTCAACAACGTCCTAGTGAAGGAGTCGCACGGCCACTGTTCATCACCTTAACCCAGAGGATCCCTATGCGAAGCAACTATTTGTTTACGTCGGAATCCGTCACCGAAGGGCACCCGGACAAAATCGCCGATCAAATATCCGATGGCATTTTGGACGCCTTGATCGCCAAGGACAAGAATTGTCGCGTCGCCTGTGAGACCATCCTGACCACGGGGATCGCCTTTGTTGCAGGTGAAATTACCACGAAAGCCTATGTGGAAATCCCCGACGTCATTCGAGAAGTCATCAAAGACATCGGCTACACCGATGCATCCTGGGGGTTCGACTACCACACGTGCTCCGTTTTGACATCCATCCATCATCAATCCTGCGATATCGCCATGGGCGTCGACTCCGGCGGAGCCGGGGACCAAGGGTTGATGTTCGGCTACGCGACCAATGAAACGGAAGAACTGATGCCGATGCCCATCGTCCTAGCCCATCGGCTAACCAAGCGCCTTGCCGAAGTGCGCAAAACAAACAAACTGAAATGGGTGCGTCCGGACGGCAAATCACAAGTGACGGTCGAATATAAAAACGGCAGGCCCGTGCGAATCGACACGATCGTCGTATCCACGCAACACAGCCCGGACGTCACCAGCAAGCAAATCGAACGGGATGTCTTAGAGCATGTCATCAAACCCGTCATGCCCACGTCGCTCTATGACCCGGCAAGCGTCAAGCACCATATCAATCCAACGGGCCGATTCGTCGTGGGGGGTCCGATGGGCGACACGGGACTGACTGGCCGAAAGATCATCGTCGACACCTACGGAGGCCAAGGCAGCCACGGAGGCGGAGCGTTCTCCGGGAAAGATCCGACGAAGGTGGATCGGTCGGCCTCCTATATGGCCCGCTATATCGCAAAAAATATCGTCGCCGCTGGTTTGGCCGACAAATGCGAGGTGCAATTGGCCTATGCCATTGGCGTCGCTGACCCCGTTTCGGTCCTCGTCGATACCAAGAACACCGAAAAAGTATCCGTCGACCATCTGGATAAGTTGGTCCGCAAACATTTTCCCTTGACGCCACGCGGGATCATCGATCATCTGAAACTGCGCCGGCCCATCTATCGCAAAACCGCTGCCTACGGACACTTTGGTCGCAATGAGCCGGAGTTCACGTGGGAACGAACGGACAAAGCCGCGGTGCTTCGCAAAGAGGCCAAGCTCTGATTTGACAGAGCGTGGCTCCGCTACTGCGGAGAACGGTCACCACCCATCACACCATCAGCGAACAGCAAGACCGTGCGGGGGCTCACGCAAGCCTCCGCCGGCGTCTGAACGGCGAAGGAGAGGAGGGTATCGTGGATTACGATGTGAAGGACATCAAACTGGCCGAGGGTGGACGACTGAAGATCGAATGGGCGGAAGCGACCATGCCCGTGCTGCGGCTCATCCGCAAACGATTCGCCCAGCAACGGCCGCTCAAAGGTGTACGGATTACCGCCTGTCTTCATGTGACGACGGAAACGGCCAATCTCGTGATCACGTTGAAAGCCGGCGGCGCCGACGTGAGACTGTGCGCTTCCAACCCACTCAGCACGCAAGACGATGTCGCGGCGGCCCTCGTCCAGTACGAAGGCATTCCCACGTTCGCGATCAAAGGAGAAGACAATGCCACCTACTACCGTCACATCGAATCGGCCGTGGCCCATCGCCCACATGTGACCATGGACGACGGTGCCGACGTGGTCTCATACCTGCATTCCAAACGGAAAGAGCTGCTCAAGAACGTCATCGGCGGCACGGAGGAAACCACGACGGGGGTTATTCGGCTTCGCAGCATGGCCGAGCGGAAGGTGCTCAAATTCCCTGTCATTTCCGTCAATGACGCGGACACCAAACATATGTTCGACAACCGCTATGGGACTGGCCAATCCACCATCGACGGCATCATCCGAGCTACCAACCGGTTGGTCTGCGGCTCCACCGTTGTCGTCGCTGGTTACGGCTGGTGCGGGCGCGGCGTTGCAATGAGGGCCAGAGGGATGGGGGCCGACGTGATCGTCACCGAAGTGGATCCGCTCAAAGGCCTGGAGGCGGTCATGGACGGATTCCGGGTGATGCCGATGGCGCAAGCTGCGCCGATTGGCGATTTCTTCATCACCGTCACCGGCAATATTCACGTGATTCGCGGCGAGCACTTTGCTCTCATGAAGGACGGTGCAATTGTCTGCAACAGCGGGCATTTTAACGTAGAACTGGACATTCCGGCCCTGGAGAAATTAAGTAACCACCGGCGGGTGGTTCGCCCGGGGGTCGAGCAGTTCACCCTGAAAAATGGTCGCCGCATCAATTTACTGGGTGAGGGTCGGCTCGTTAATTTGGCAACAGCCGAAGGCCATCCGTCGAGCGTGATGGACATGAGTTTCGCAAACCAAGCGTTGGGAGCGGAGTATCTTGTGAAGAATTATAAAAAGTTGGAGAAGAAGGTCTATCCTGTCCCGCCACCTATCGATAGAGAAATTGCGCGGCTCAAACTGGCGGCCATGGGCGTCGCGATCGATACCCTGACCACCAAGCAGAAACACTATCTCGCCTCCTGGGAGCTGGGAACCTAAGGCTCCTCCTCATCTCCCAAAGCTCCTCACTAGGCAATGGTTGGACCTTGCTCCCGAGAAGGATGGCTTGCCCTTGCTCAGGCTCCGGCCGACTCGGCGGCCGGAGCCATTTCCCAACAGAATCCTCTATTTCCTACCCCCTTGGTTTGACGGAGTAGCCGCGGAGTCTGTGCCGCTCGCTGACGTCATTGCTCATTTGTGGGATTCACTCGCTTCCCGTGAAAGGGAGACGGCCTGAGAGTTGCTCGTTTCCTTTAAGAATTGCGCCTCACCGATTTCCTGATACCCATGTCGATCTGCCGAAAAGGACGAGAGCGCAGATGATCCTGCCAGTTCGTCGGCGATGATTTTCTTGGTGAGTTCAGCCCGATCGTCATCCACATAGATGATCGCCGTCTTGTACTCTACCGGCACCAACGTAAAAAGATTTTTCTCGCTACTGGCTAAAAAGCGATCAATTTCGATCACCAGCTTTTCCACATCCGATCGCTGTACCCATTTGGACCCCAGGACCGTAATGTCGGAAATTTTGAGGGGAGGATCGCTCCCGACCGTAGTCTCACGAATGCGTTCGATATCTTCAGCGGGAAATTCCTGCGAGCGATGAGCTTTGAGGAATGCTTGAATCCGCTGCTTGAGGTCGGGCAGAGTTTTGAGTCGCTCCGGCTGCCGCATGGAAATGAACAGATCCCCCGCACTGATGTTGCGCAAATGAGCATCCGATCGAAGCAGCAGATTCCGCGAGCTGGTCTGTTGCCAAGTTCCCCGGTCCCGCTCCTCACTATACTGAGGCCCTCGGGCCACCCGCCGGTATGATCCGTCGGCGCGCAACTCAAGGTAATGGGTATAGGTTCCTCCATCATGTTTGAGATACATCGCACGGTCGCGAACCGTACGCCCTTCCCCCTCCGCCCCAACCCAAGAAGCCATTGAGAAGAGCAGCAGCCCACTCGCTGCGAACGGTAGATACCCTTGCCAATACGCCACAACGCCACCTCCTTTCTGATTCAACTATAGCAGCAACCCTCAACAGGTCCATTGATATTCGTGAACAAGACACATCCTCTTTTTTTCATAGCTGTTGCTCCCCCTGTGCCAGGCTGCTTCTTCTTCACTTTCTTGCTTGATAATTGTAAACCTTCTTCTCCAGCATATTGCAATCTCTTCCATGAATGATAGAGTAGGACTTAAGACCGCCATGGATCGTCGTCCAAACTCGCCGATTCGGCTCATAGATTTTGCGCTCTCTCCAGAAGGAGGGTTTCTCCCGTCCGATCCCGTGGAGACTCTTCCTGACTGTCCCCTCCTTAATCACCTGGGTCGCGAATTGCCCAAACTGTTAAGTGCCCATCGCGTTCGCCAATTCATCCACGAACAGTCGTCGCTTCTTGCTCAAATTCCCATGAGCTGGAGCGATGCCGACTACCAAGCCGCGATGCGGATCCTGTCGTTCGCTGGCCACGCATACGTCTGGGAAGATCCGCGCCATCCTGCCGATCGAATACCGCCGCAACTGGCCAAACCATGGCATCAGATCGCCAGTCGGCTTGGCCGCCCTCCCGTCCTCTCCTATGCTTCTTACGCGCTGGACAACTGGCGCCGCTTGGACCGGACCAAACCCATCGAACTCGACAATGTGGTGCTCCTTCAGAACTTTCTTGGCGGCCTCGATGAAGAATGGTTCGTCGTCATCCACATCCAGATCGAGAGGCAAGCGGGCCCTGGGCTCGAGGGGTTGGTACGAGCGATGAACGGCGCCTCAGAAGGAAACGACGAGGACGTGCTGTCCGGCTTACAGGCCCTCGCCTCCGCTCAGACTGCCATGAAGGACACTCTGCTCCGTATGAAAGAACGTTGCGATCCCTATGTGTATTACACCAGAGTGAGACCCTATATTCATGGCTGGAAGAACAACCCTTCGTTACCCCATGGCCTCCTTTATGAAAAGGTCGGTGCCTATGGAGGACAGCCACAACAGTTCCGAGGAGAAACCGGGGCTCAAAGCACGATTGTGCCGTGCCTGGATGCGGGACTTGGCATCCATCATGCCCCCGACCCCTTGACGGTGTATCTACGCGAGATGCGGGAGTACATGCCGCCGCGCCACCGTTCATTTCTTGAGGTTCTGGAAAGCCGAACCGACAACCAGGGGCGCCCCCTGCTGCCCGGCTACATCCGCGACCGCAAAGGGGACCACCCCCGACTTTGGTCAGCCTATCGGGATTGCGTCGACCTTTTGGCTCAGTTCCGGGCCATCCACCTCGGCTATGCCGACGAGTACATCTACCGCCAGCACCAAACCCACGCGAGCAATCCCACCGCCGTGGGAACCGGCGGCACCCCGTTCATGACCTATCTCCAAAAACACTTGGATGAAACCAAACAGGCCATCGCGTCCTAGCCCATCACTGTGACATCATGGCCGGGCAGTTCAGGAACCGCGGCATCTTTATGTGTTGACCCCTGTCACGGGCACTGTGCAGAGCACCGACAGTCACCGTGAGAGGCGATGCCTCCTCTTCCATCGTTGATGACAAAAATCGCCCCTTATTGCCCACAGCGGACTTCTCGTGCCTGTCCCTCAGGCTGCTTGCAGGAAATCCGGTGACCGTTTTTCACCAGATGAGGTCTAGAAGAGAGGTCTAGAGCCCTTCGATCAGTGTCCGTTTCTCTCTTGGTGAGGTGAAGAAGACGCTGCCTTCTCCTCAGCGGGGCAGTTGTGACCCTGATCTTCCCAGAGAGCTGATGCGGTTTGATTGAGGAATAGATCCGTCTTCAGAGGGACACAGGAAATCGTGCAACACGTGCATAAACACAACGATACCCGCCACTGTTCTCGCCAGAAGAAGAGAAATCATGCTCGTGCCTCAGACTGCTTTCGCAAAGGAGTGGCCGTTCAACCATTGGCCCTCACTCCTCCCTTACCTCTCCCCATTCATCAATCTCCATCATCTGACATCTGAGCCCATGCCCATTCCCTGAGACAGGTTGAACGCTGGTTTCAGCGTATCACCCGCCGACACTCTGTCAACAAAGGCAAACCCGCTCCTTGTGGGAGCAGAGATCACCCTCATCGCCACAGTTTGGGATCGCTGGGGATATTAGTGAACGGCTTCGCAAACAATCGAAGGTCGTCGCAAAGGTCGTCGCGCTCGACCATACTTTTTCGGCATCAAGGTTTACTTCTTACCGGCAGCACCGCGACAATGCGCAAGGGTCCCCCGCTTCCCCCCGCAATTTTCATCGGCAGAGCGATCACCGAAAAGTCACGGTCCGGCAAGCGATCCAAATTGGCGAGGTTTTCAAACACCGGCACTTGATGAGACAGGAGTGTCACGTGAGTCTCGAAGGTCGTCGATTGACCATAGTCAATCGACGCGGTGTCAATCCCGACAGCCCTGACCCGCCGTTCGCGGACCAGCCATTGGGCAGCCTCGGGATGCAAACCAGGAAACCGCAATGCCTTCACCCCATTCCTTCCTCGTTGCTCGGTCCCTAGATATCGTTCCCGTGAGGGCCAGAAACGGCCATAGCCGGTTTCCACCAGCACAATGGCCCGATCAGGGATCCGTCCATGCTCGGCTTCCCACCGGACAAAGTCCTGAATCGTCATGCGATAATCCCGATCATCGGCGCACCGAGATCGCACATCCACCCGAACTGCCGGCCCGACCAATTCCTCCAACGGGATCTGATCCACCGTTCGCCCACCACGCGAAAAATGAATCGGGGCATCGATATGAGTGCCGCCATGTTCTGGCATCTCGATCCGGTTCGAGGCATAGTAATAGCCCTCCTCCGTCTCCCCCGCCTGTTGGATAACCAGGCGGAATTCCTGTTCGGTCGGCCACACGATTGTTTCTCCCCCAAATGCATGGGTTAAATCGACCAGCCGAACGCTGCTCCAATCAGCGCCGGGAATCAGACCATGTCCGGAAGCCGGACCTTGAGAAACGCAGCCCCCCGCTGCCACCCACGCCACCACCGGCATCACCCATGTCCATAGTCTCGTCCTTCTCAACGGCAACATCCCCTCTTCCCCTTGCTGAAAGCGACGAGAAAACCTGTTATCCAGCCGTCACATACCTCTGGGGCCATGGGTAGCCCCCCTTGTTCCTTTGGACAACATCCTACTTTTCATCACATTGTGGTTGACATTGTGGTTGGTGGCCTCTGAACGGTTTCAAGACCGGACGAAGGTCGGAACGTTCGATTCACTGTCCAAACACCTTCTTCAACAACGGTCCGATCTCGCCCTTGACCTCCATCGGATCGAGGATATCGGTATCGCCGTAGAAGGTTCCTCCAATGAAAACCTTGGGCAACGTCGGCCAATTGGTCATCCGGGTGAGGGCTTCCCGCTTGGCCGGCTGGGAGAGCACATCGATAACCTCGTACGGATAGCCGTACTTGTCGAAAAATTGCATGGTCTCCCGCGTAAATCCACACATCGGCATCTCTTTGGTCCCTTTGCCATAAATCAAGATCTTATGTGTCCGAATCTCACGTTGAATCTCCTCTTCAATCGGATCTGCCATGACGTAAGCCTCCTCCCCGAGCCTCTCCCTTTCCTGGCTCTCTTCTGTTTGGGCTTCTGTGTCTTCCTTCTTCACGCTCCCATCTCAGCCGGCGTCTTGCTCAGCCGGCGTCTTGCTCAGCCGGCGTCTTGGCTGTCAACTCCAGCGCATGAATGCGACCATCCTTCAGTGGGGCATCCAAGGCCTGATAGATCATCCGATGCCGATCGAGCAGCGTCTTGTCCCGAAAGACCGACGATACCACCAGCACTTTGAGGTGGTCCATGGTTCCGGTTCGATCTGTCACCGTCACCACCGCATCTGGCATATGTTTTCGAATGTAGTCTGTCAGAACTTCCACCGTAATCACACGCCCCCCTTGGTTTTTTGCCCCCTCTTCGTTCTCTTCCTCGCAAGACATTTCCGGCTATTACCCTAACCGAAGTCCTCCATTGAAGGCAACGCAATCCCCTGGTGGATATCACCCCCTTGGTGGTGCAAATCAACCACCACCGCAACACCCGCAAGGAAGCACCCATGTAATGCCACGGAAATTGTGATTTTTGCGCCGGAGATCATCGGCATAGGCTTTGCGAT
>JANDJC010000011.1 GCA_024331045.1 Nitrospira sp. | reverse complement strand
ACAACGATCGAGCCGGCGGCCATGGAGATCAAAACCAAATTGACCGGGCTCAGCTCAAACTCGGCGGTGGGGCTTGTGCGGACGGTCACGGTGCCGGGATTCAATTCGCGGAAATAGCTGTAGACAAAGATGCCGGCGCTGATCAAAAAGATCGTGACCAACAGTCTGAGCATGGCTAGCTCGATTTGCTGGTGGAGGCTCGTCGGGGCATGACACGTGGCCTGGATCCTTCAGCAGTGGTTTTCATATCAGAAGGAATCGGCACTTGCTTGGCATCGCTCCAGAGCCGCTCCAAAGCGTAATGAGAACGCGCATCTTGTCGGAACACGTGGGCGACGACGTCGCCAAAGTCGATCAAGACCCACTGCCCAGCGGTCGTTCCTTCGATGCTGAGAGCTCGTCGTCCCAAGCGGGCGCTTGTCTCATCAACATGGTCGGCAATGGCGCGGGTTTGCCGGTCTGACTCCGCCGACCCGATCACCAAGTAATCAGCGAGGGAGGTCAGTGGAGCGACATGAAGCACCTGGACATCGGCCGCCTTTTTATCAAGCATGGCCTTTCCCAGGGCGAGCGCCAGGGACTTAGACGTCTGTCCGATCGGTATCCTCCTGGTACAACTGATGTTGGAGTATAAAGGATTCAACCGGGGGCGGCAACAGATTTGCCAGAGATTGGCCGCGTCTGACCCGTTGGCGGATCTCAGAGGCCGAAACGGGACAGAGGGAAATGGATAAACAAATGATGGTCTGACAGGAGGGAATTGAAATGTCCAGTCTGGGCACTGCTCCCCTGTCTAGCTGAGCCAGGGCCTGGTGATCGAGGGGAGGGAGCAGCGAAATCGCAGCAAGGCTGCGATAGGAGTGTCCCGGTCTGGGCACGACGACGAACCGACAAAGTTGCAGCAGTTCCAACGGAGCTCTCCAATGGTGGATGTCGAGAAACGCATCAAGCCCAATGATGAAGTAGAGGTCTGTCGTTGGACCAACCTGCTGCTTCAGGGTGCGGACGGTATCAATGGAATAGGATTTTCCTTTGCGCCGGACTTCGATATCCGAGAGTTCGAACGACGGTGTATCGGCGATAGCCAGACGGACCATCTCGTATCGAGCGGCAGCCGGTGCAAGCGACCTGTCCTCCTTATGGGGCGGGTCGCCGGCGGGGATGAACAGCACTCGATCCAGTTGCAGCCTGTCCCGGACTTCGCCAGCAATGGCCAAGTGACCATTGTGGATCGGATTGAATGTACCGCCCAGCAGGCCTAACTTGAGGGGAGAGCGAGGAGAAGAAGGAAGAACAGTCATGGAGATGAGGCGACGGTCGGTTACAGGATGGCAAGGTTGTCCCTGTGGATCACTTCCTCGTACTCCTGCGGTCCGATTTGTTCGTGAATGTCCCGCGTTCGGAGGCCCTTGATGCGATCAACAACTGCGGACGAGAAATTGACGAGCCCCTTGGCGATTTCTTTTCCGTCCGGATCCAGACAGCCGATTGGATCTCCCGCTTCGAACGTGCCGATGACTTCGACGATGCCAGAGGCTAACAGGCTTTTTCCTCCTTTCAGAAGGGCCTCGACGGCTCCGTGGTCCAGCCGGACGTGTCCACGAGGGCGAAGGGTGAAGGCGATCCAGTGTTTGCGGCTCGTCATGCGTCGCTCGCGGGCCAGGAAGAGGCTCCCCCCCGGCCCTCCGGCAAGCACAGCGCGGAGAAGGCCGGGCCGTTCGCCGTTGATAATCAATGTCGAGACTCCATATTCGGCAACCTTTTTGGCGGCGCGGACTTTGGTGGCCATCCCTCCGGTTCCTTCAAAGGTGCTGGAAGCACCGGCGATCCGTTCGGTTTCCTCTGTAATTTCCGGAATCACGGGGATCAGCGTTGCGGAGGGGTTTTTTCTGGGGTCTTCGGTAAAGAGGCCATCCACGTCGGACAAGATGACGAGCAATTCCGCATCGGCCAAGTGAACGACGTCGCTTGCCAAGGTATCATTGTCACCGACGCGGATTTCATCGACGGCTACCGTATCGTTTTCGTTGATGATCGGAACCACTCCAAATTCGATCAAGGTTACGAGGGTGTGGCGGGCATTGAGGAAGCGCCGGCGATCGGCCAGGTCTTGGTGGGTCAGGAGAATTTGCGCCACTTGAAGCCCTTTGCGCTCGAATGCTTTTTCATAGGCCCACATCAGCCGGCTCTGCCCGACGGCTGCGGCTGCTTGCTTGACAGGCAGGCTTTTCGGGTACTCTTTCAATCGCAGTTTCGTAATGCCGGAGATGATTGCGCCTGATGAGACGATCAAGATTTCCCGGCCTGTCGTCCGAAGGTCGGCCAATTCATCGGCCAGCCGTTCGATTTGATCAAGGCGCAGGCCCGTCGTGCGAGAAGCGATCAGACTGCTCCCAATCTTGACGACGAGGCGCTTGGCTCCTATCAGGATTTCGTCTCGCATGGATTGTTTCTCACTCGGTTGACGTGGGAGCCAACGAAGGTGACGACGTCGTCCACTCCTTGTCGGGTCGCCGATGAAAGAGGAAAACACCGGATATGATGCCGTGCACAGTAGTTCTGGAGCTGTACCAGCCGGTCTGATGAGCTGCAGATATCAATCTTGGTTGCCACGACGGCGAAGGGACGGTCCAGCAAGGTCCGGTCGTACGCCGCGAGTTCTCGTCGCAGGACTTCAAAAGCGGTGATCGGCTCGATGGAGGCCCATTCCGAAACATCTATGAGGTGGAGCAAAAAGGCCGTGCGCTCAATATGACGGAGGAACTGAAGTCCCAGTCCTTTTCCCTGATGAGCACCTTCGATAAGGCCTGGAATGTCGGCTACAACGAAGGTCTGATCAAGTCCCCATCGGACAACACCAAGATGCGGGCTCAAGGTTGTGAAGGGATAGTCGGCGATCTTGGGACGGGCTGCTGAAATAGCGGCGATGAACGTGGATTTTCCCGCATTTGGAAAACCAACCAAGCCGACGTCGGCCAAAAGCTTCAACTCCAGTCGAAGAGTCCGCTCTTCGCCGGCCATTCCTTGGGTATGTTGGGTGGGGGTCTGGTTGGTTGAGGTTGCAAAACGGCTGTTCCCGAGGCCACCCCGCCCCCCCCGTGCAATCACCACGGTCTGCCCATCGGTGACAAGGTCGGCGAGCATGTCGCCTGTTGACGCGTCATACACCACCGTGCCCACCGGAAGCGTCACAACAACGTCGGCTCCCGACCGTCCTGTGCAGTTGGAGCTCCCCCCGGGCCGGCCGTCTTCTGCCTGGTAGTACCGTTGATAACGGAAATCAAGAAGAGTTGTCAGGCGATGGGAAGCGGTGAGGACGACATCACCGCCGTTGCCTCCATCCCCTCCATCCGGCCCGCCCCGCGGCACATACGCTTCTCGGCGAAAACTACACACACCGTCTCCTCCCCGTCCGGCTCGCACGGTAATGACCGCTTCATCGACAAACATTTTGCCCCCGCGTTCGGCTCAACATGCCGCGTGTTCGCACGAGCTTAGTATACATCGCCCCTACAGCGTCGGTTGTCCTCCTGCAGGAAGACGTAGGTGAGTGGGAAAAGGTTGCGTCCAGACGATGATGGAGAAGGAATCACACCTTAGAGGGGAGGGGGTACACGCTCACTTTTTTTCTATGCCGTCCGCCTTCGAATCGTACAGTGCCGGTAATTCGGGCAAACAACGTGTGATCTCGTCCAATGTCCACGTTCAAGCCGGGGAAAAATTTGGTTCCTCGTTGGCGGACGAGGATGCTGCCTGCCGTGACTGTCTCGCCTCCGTAAGCTTTGACGCCTAGATACTGAGGATTGCTGTCCCGCCCATTCCTCGATGAGCCGCCGCCCTTGTTGGTTGCCATGGTTGGTTCTCTCTCCTGCTAGGCTGTGGTGATGTCCTTGACCAGAAGCTTGGTGTAGGGCTGCCGATGACCATGGGTCCGGCGATAATTCTTCCGTCGTTTCTTTTTGAAAACAGTGATGGACCTGCTGCGACCCTGTTGTACGATCTGAGCCATGACCTTGGCGCCTTGGACGAGTGGTTGCCCAATGAACACGCCGCTATCGCCATGGACGAAGCGGACGCGGTCTAGTTCAACGATAGTCCCCACGTCGCCGGGCAGCTTTTCAACTTGGATCGTTGAGCCGGTTTCAACCCGATACTGTTTTCCACCTGTTTCAATGATCGCATACATGGCTTGGTTCTCCATAAGCAGGACAATTCCCCTATCATGCTATTTTGAGCAATGTCAAGGGGATCTGTAAGGGATCTGGGGGCGAGTGTGCTCCTTGTTTCGTGGTTGACGGAAGGGAAGGGTTCATCCCCTCCAGAGGAGGGATAGGCAGGAGGGAAGAAAGCAACTATGCTAAAAGGCAGCGTGCGACGAAGTGTGTGAGGCTAAGGTTTAAGTGATGGTTCGAGCGATGTTTCGAAAGAAGGAGGATGGTATGCCCCCCACCAGGTTTGTGATTCGTGCCTATCATCGCGTGCCCATCCGCGGTGGTCTCTATTACATGGGGGAAGGGTTTCTCGGCAAGGGGACCGTGATAGATTTGTCCCCCAAAGGATTTCGAATACTTGGTGACTGTCGGGTGATGCCGGGAATGCAACTCGCTGCCCGCCTGCTACTGCCTGAGGGGGGTGGGTGGATGGACATCCAACGTGTAGTGGTTTGTTGGGCGCAAGATCTTTGGTTTGGAGCCAAATGGCTCAAATTAAGTACGGATGCTGAAAAGCGAATCAATGAGTGGCTGGCCTTCCGGAGAGAGCTCCCGCGTCTTCTGCATCGACAGTGAGAAGGAAAGGAGGTTGCTTGACGCTTGTGTGGGAGCGCGATATAGTTCGCGCCGGTTGACAAGAGTGACAACACGATACGATGTCAAACTGATCGCCGCACCCAGGAGTCGGACTCGATGTTGGAACCCAGTGAAAAAATCTGGATGGATGGGCGGTTTGTCGCGTGGGAAGAGGCCACGGTGCATATCCTCACCCATTCGCTCCATTACGGGTTAGCCGTGTTCGAAGGGATCCGCTGCTATAAAGGGCAAAATGGATCGGCTGTGTTCCGGCTCCAGGAGCATGTAGAGAGGTTGTTTGATTCGGCTCATATCGGCATGATGGCGATTCCCTATGACCGAAAACAAATCGCCGACGCCATTGTCGAAACGGTGCGCGTGAATCGGTTGGAGGCCTGTTACATCCGACCGCTGGTGTATATCGGTTACGGAGCGATGGGCGTCCATCCCGGCGACAATCCCGTCCGCGTCGCCATCGCAGCGTGGAAGTGGGGAGCATATCTGGGAGAAGAGGCGTTGGCAAAGGGCATCCGTGCCTGCGTGTCCTCGTTTACGAGACATCATGTCAATGCCGCCATGACCAAAGGGAAGATCGCAGGCTACTACGTCAATTCGATCATGGCAAAACGGGAAGCCAAGGCGGCCGGTTATGACGAGGCCATTTTGCTTGACGCAGAAGGGTATGTGGCGGAGGGCACGGGGGAGAATGTGTTTATTGTCCGCAAGGGCAAGGTGAAGACCACGCCCTTGACCTCAGTCCTTGAAGGCATTACCCGAAATTCGGTGATCGAGCTGGCCAGGGAACGGAAACTCGTGGTGGAGGAAGAGCGGTTTACCCGCGACGAAATGTACATCGCCGATGAGGTGTTTGTGACCGGCACAGCTGCTGAGTTGACGCCGGTTTGCGAAATCGATCGCCGACCAATCGGGAACGGCACGCCAGGGCCCATTACCCAGATGCTGCAAAAGGCCTTTTTTGCGACGGTGCGGGGAGAGGACCCCTCCCATGCGTCGTGGCTCACGCCTATCTAGTGCCTGCTCCTTTGACAATCTACCCTCTGGCAATCCCCTCTGAACAGTACGCTCTGAACAGTACGATGGATGAGAAAGCTGATTTGCTTCACTCAAGTCCCTCGTGTGCGAGGATGGGCGGTGAAGAGGCGATGTTCTCGAGGTGGCGGGTGTCCAACAATGCTCCGCGGCTCGTTCTTAAGATATCGTACTTAGGTTATGAAGAGGGGAATGAGATCGCCGCTCCTCACGCAAGCCCGCTTCCGTTCAAAACGATCAGTGTTGTTCGGCTGGTGAACCGCTGCCTTCCGTTGCAGGTTGTGACTCGGTTGTCGACTGAGGGGGCTGGGCGGCAGGTAGGGGCTCGCTCTTTTTATCAAGGTCGATGACGGTGGAAGCGAAGTTTCGTTCCTTGGCCAGAATAGCCAAGCTGAGAGACGTGAGCATAAACACAGCGGCCACGACGACGGTCAATTTGCTGAGGAAATTAGCCGGCCCTCGGCTTCCGAAGATGGTCTGGCTGGAACCGCCAAAGGCAGCGCCGATTTCCGCTCCTTTCCCCGATTGGAGCAGGATGGCGCCGATCATGAGAAAGGAGATAAATACGTGGACGATGACGATGAGGGTGTATAGCATCTATTTTTGCTCAGCGACCGAGTGGGCGATGGCGGCGATTGTAACAAAGGATTCTACGTGGAGGCAAGCTCCGCCGATCAATGCGCCGTCGATCTGCTTCGATTGCAAGAACCCGCCAATATTGTCGGGAGTGACGCTGCCCCCGTAGAGAATTCTGATCATCGAGGCGACGTGGGGTGACCAGCGCTCCGCAACGAATTGCCGAATCGTCTGATGGGCGTCCGCTGCTTGCTCGACTGTGGCTGCCTTACCGGTTCCAATGGCCCAGATCGGTTCATAGGCAAGAACGAGGGCCTCCATATCCTGGGGTGACAGGTTCCCCATACAGGCACTCAATTGGTGCCGGACCACGTTCTCCGTTCGTCCCTCCTCCCGCTCCGTCGCTGATTCTCCTATACAGACAATTGGCCTGAGATCATGGGCGAGCGCTGCGCGAATCTTTTTCTCGATCCACTCGTCACGCTCTCCGAGGAGTCTTCGTCGCTCCGAATGCCCAAGAATGACATAGCGGCAGCCGAACTCTTTCAGCATTGGCGGAGAAATTTCGCCGGTATAAGCCCCCTGGTTTTCCCAGAACATGTCTTGAGCGCCGAGCTGAAGAGGCGACGAAGGGCCGAGCGTGGCGCGTGCTGATTCGAGCGCGGTGAAGGGGGGAGCCACGACGAATTCGACCATCGACGAAAAGGGAATCCGTGATGACACGGCGCGCAGGAAGGCGGCCGTTTCGGATGCGGTTTTGTTCATTTTCCAATTGCCGATGATGAGGAGAGGTCGCACGGAGGTGTACCGTGGGCGCCGGGGGGCGATGCGCGCCGCTAGTTATCACGATCGGGCAACGCCGCGAGACCCGGCAAGGTCTTGCCCTCTAGCAATTCCAGCGCGGCGCCGCCGCCAGTTGAAATGAAGGACATGTTGTCGGAAACGCCGGCTCGATGGACGGCTAGCGCCGTTTCGCCTCCCCCGATGATCGTCAGGGCATAGGCGTCGGCGATCGCATGGGCCATGGCAAGTGTCCCTCTGGCATACGCATCAATTTCAAAGACACCCATGGGGCCATTCCACAAAATGGTTTTGGCGTTTTGCACCGCTTCTTGGAACAACTTCACGGAGGCCGGGCCAATGTCCAGGCCGTACCATCCTTTAGGGATCTCTTGCACGGGAACGATTTTGGACTCGGCGCCCAGTTCTCGGCTGGTTGCGACGACGCAATCGACGGGAAGATAAAATTTGACTCCCCGCGACAAGGCATGGTCTTCGACACCCTTGGCAAAGTCGAGCATATCGTTTTCCACCAGCGAGTTGCCGATCTCCAAGCCTTTGGCCTTCAAAAAGGTAAAGGCCATGCCCCCCCCAATGATGACCTTGTCAACCTTCTTACCAAGGTTTTCAATGACACCGATTTTCCCCGAGACCTTTGCTCCTCCGAGGATCGCCACGAAGGGTCTGATGGGATTCGCGACGGCCCCTTCCAAGTATTCGATTTCTTTTTTGAGCAAAAAGCCGGCCGCCGCTTCCTTGACGAACTTGGTGATGCCGACTGTGGAGGCATGGGCACGATGGGCGGCGCCGAATGCGTCGTTGATGTAGACGTCCGCCAAGGAGGCGAGGGCCTTGGCGAAGGAGTCGTCGTTTTGTTCCTCTTCGGGGTGAAAGCGGAGGTTTTCCAACAGCAGCACGTCGCCAGGATTCATCTTTGCGACAAGGCGTTCAACGGTGGGGCCGATGCAGTCGGGCGCGAAGATCACTTCCTTTCCGAGGAGACGGCCGAGCCGCTTGGCGACTGGTGCCAAACTGTATTTGGGATCGAACTTCCCGTGGGGTCGCCCCAGATGAGAGCACAGAATGACCTTGGCCCCTTCGTCAACGACACGATTGATGGTGGGCAGGGTGGAACGAATGCGGGTATCGTCTGTGATCTGAAGGGCCTCGTCGAGGGGCACGTTGAAATCGGCTCGAATCAAGACCCGTCTTCCGCGTAGGGCGATATCTTCCAGGGTTTTCTTATGCAGGTTCACGAGAAGAGGTCCTTTTGCCCGTTCAATTCCCTCAGCGACCGTGCTCTGCTGGTCGGTTCTTCGGGTCAGAAGCGCCGCCGAAGTTCAGCGGGATTCGATCTTTTGGGCCAGCATTTTGATCAAATCCCGGATCCGGCACGAATACCCCCACTCGTTGTCGTACCAGGCTGTCACCTTGACCAAGCGTTTATCGACGACGTTGGTGAGGGGGGCATCAATCGTAGCGGAGTGGTCGTCACCCTTTTGGTCGATGGACACGATCGGATCCTCGGAATATTTGAGAATACCTTTCAGTGGACCCTCTGCCGCTTTCTTAAAAGCTTCGTTGACCGAAGCGATGTCACAATCTTTCTCAGTTTCGACGGTCAGGTCCACTAACGACACGTTCGGCGTCGGAACGCGGATCGCGAGACCATCGAGCTTGCCTTTTAATTCAGGGATGACGAGGTGCAAGGCTTTCGCCGCTCCTGTGCTCGTCGGAATCATGGACACTCCGGCCGCCCGCGCTCGGCGCAGATCTTTATGGGGCAAATCCAACAACTGTTGGTCATTCGTGTAGGAATGAATGGTGGTCATGACGCCGTGCTTGATGCCGAAGTTTTCCAATAGCACCTTGGCGACCGGCGCCAGGCAATTGGTTGTGCAAGAGGCATTGGAGACGATGCGATGGGTGCGAGGATCAAGTTTCTCGTCATTGACGCCGAGCACGATGGTGACGTCAGGATCTTTAGCTGGAGCGGAGATGATGACATAGCGGGCTCCGGCGGAAAGGTGCTTGCTGGCATTGTCTCGATCTGTAAACCGCCCGGTCGATTCGAGGACGACATCAACCTCTAACGATTTCCAAGGCAAGTCCTTGGGGTCCTTGATGGCCAGGACTTTGATGGGGGTTCCATTGATGACGATCCGGTCCTCCTGAGCTTCAACATGCTCCTTAAGGGTTCCATGAACCGAGTCGTACTTCAGCAAATATGCCAGAGTCTTGGCATCGGTCAGGTCATTGATGGCGACGATGTTGATATCGGGGTCGCCGAGCGAAGCGCGAAGCACCGTCCTTCCGATTCGACCGAATCCGTTGATGCCGAGCCGAATAGCCATAGTGTGCGGATCCTTTACTGACAAAGTGGTCTGGGTCACTCTTGAAACAGAGTGAGAGGCACGCGATAGTATCCATGCTGTTTCATTGTTGTCAAGCAGGTTGACGGAAGATGTGGAACGCCATCCTGGTGTCCCAGGCCGACCTCCGTTAGGGTCCCCACATGGACGGAAAATCCTGATCCCGTTCTAAAGGCTGGGTAAAGAGAGGAGGCAAGAACCAACATGGATGACACCCTGCCCAACGCCGCGCGGGTGTTGGAGTGGCCTCGTCTTCTGGCTCTCTTGGCCGAGCACGCGCAATCGGTGCAAGGGGAGGAGAAGTGTCGGGCTCCGTTGCTTGCCGTCAATCTGGCCGAGGCTCGGTCGCGTCAGCAGGAAACGACCGACATGGTGGAGTTACTCGACAGAGGCGAGCCAATGCCCGACCTGCGATTTCCTGATCTTCGCGACATTGTAAAACGGGCAGCCAAGGGAGGAGAACTGACAGCCTCCGAGCTCTGGAATTGCGCGGTGGTCATTGCTGTGCTGGAGGCAGTGGTTGGATACGCGGCGCGCCATGTAATGCCGGGGAGCGCTCTAGGCCGGGTGGTAGAGCCGCTACGGGCCGTGATGCGGAAGGTGCATCCTATTCGGTTGGCGATTGAGGGGGCGATTGAGCCAGGCGGGTCGGTCAAAGAATCGGCGACGCCGACACTCGCGCGGCTGGCTCAACACGCTCATGAATTGAAGCAGACCATGCGTGAACGGCTCGAGTGCATGCTTCACTCGCCGACTTACCGAGAGGTGCTGCAAGAGTTGTATTTCGCGCAACGGGAAGGACGGTATGTCTTGCCGGTCAAGGCCGAAATGAGAGGAAGGGTGTCGGGCATCGTCCACGATGTCTCCGTCAGTGGCGCAACGGTTTTTCTTGAGCCTCATGAATTGATCGAACTGAACAATGCCATCAAAGTCGCTGAGCTGAATGTGGAACGGGAAGTTCGTCGCATCTTGCACGAATTGACCCTGTTGGTGGTGTCCCACGCGGATGCGATTGCTCAAGGAGCGGAGAGGCTTGCCGAATGGGACTGTCTCCACGCGAAGGCGGAGTTGAGCCGACGACTGCAATGCCATCCGGTCTCGTTGAATGAAGAAGGGCGCGTGGTGTTGAAACAGGCGCGACATCCCTTGCTTGTGGTTTCCAGGGAGCAGGTGGTGCCGAACGACATCATCGCGGATGAGACGGTTCGAGTTCTCGTCATTTCGGGTCCCAACACGGGTGGAAAGACCGTGGCGCTCAAAATGATTGGCCTCTATTCGTTCATGGTGCGGGCGGGACTTCATGTACCCTGTGCGCCGGAGTCCGAGATGGCCCTTTTTACAAGGTGCTATGCCGATATCGGAGATGCGCAAGACTTAAGCCGAGACCTTTCCAGTTTCTCCGCACACATTGTGCAGATCGTGCAGCTTCTCTCAGAAGCGAACAGGGAAGAGGAGGGTCGGGGACTACAAGGGATGCACACGATGCAGACATTGGTGCTGCTTGATGAACCGGTGACCTCGACTGATCCGGAGGAAGGAGCAGCTTTGGCTGAAGCGGTCCTGTGTCGACTGGCGACGTTCGCTATGAAAGTAGTGGTCACCACCCATTATCGGACACTCAAAGAATTGGCGCAAACGACTCCGGGCTTTGCCAATGCCAGCGTGGGGCTTGATATGGAACGACTGGCTCCCACCTACAAATTATTCATGGGGATCCCCGGTAAGTCTTCAGCTTTGGAAATTGCCAGCCGGTTGGGCATGGATCGGGACATCATCGATGACGCCAGGCGGCGATTGCACCCTGACGGCCACAGGCTTGATCGCATGATGGCGGATTTGCAACTGCAACAACAACGATTGATCGAGGATCTTGAGCGGGCGAGACGAGCAAGAGAAGAAGCAGAACAGGCGGCCGTCGAGGCCAGGATCCTCAAGGCCAAGTTGGAACGGGAGGAATCTGCAGTGCGGAAGATGCTCAGAAGGAAAGTCGATGAGCAGCTCCGACAGGCGTGGGCGGAGGTTCGGGCGATGGTGGATGCGATCAAACGGGAGCAAAGGCCGCGGGAGGTTGGCGAGATCAAGCGGCGATTCAATGAGGTCGAGGAGCGGGTGAAGCAAATCGTTACGCCAACTGATGAATCCGTCCCGGTTGAACAGCTCGATGTGGGTGATAGGGTGGAAATTGCCGGTTTGGGGATGAGGGGGAGTTTGCTAGAAAGACCGGCGGGAAAAAAGCGAGTGCGTGTCAAGGTAGGAGAGGGGGAGATTATGGCGGCTGTTTCAAATTTGATCGGCCTGCCCCGCCAGGCTCAGGCTAGTGATCTATCGCCAACTGTTCAGTCGTCCACTCAAGGGTCCCCGTTTCGGACCGATCGACGATCGTTGGAAGAAGAAAACTGGCATGTTGAAGCGGAGACGGTGATCGATGTGCGTGGGTGCAGAGCGGATGACGCTCTTGATCGCGTCGTCTCTGTTCTGGACCGAGCCATGTTGAACGGCGTTTCCACGATCCGTATCGTTCACGGGCACGGGACTGGTCGGCTGAAGGCCGCTTTGCACGACTATCTAAAGGGGTCTCCATATGTGGCGGAATTTCATCTTGCTGATCGGGCCGCAGGAGGAGATGGAGTCACGGTGGTCAAGCTGCTATGATTTAATCGGAGAAAAGATGAGTTGCCGGTTGGCAAGAATTAATCTTCTTCGGTGAGTCGACCAACAACCGGCTGAGGGAGAAAAGCCAAAGATCTTAGGAATGAAAGCGACCATCACGAGGAGAATGCCCCATGCCCGTTAATTTGAATCCGGAGCAGAAACGGAGGCGGGTTTCCGAGCACCAGGTCTGTTCTTCAGATCGCCCAAGCCAACTGGTTCGTCAAACAGATGAGGTTGCTCATCAATTCGGCGACGATACAGAGGAGGATCGGAATAGAGCCCTGGCTGAAGCTGAATGGAAGAATCTCTGGGAAGAAACAGAAGTCATCGATATGGACACCTTTTAGTAAACCCCCTCAATTCATACTCATACCTTCTCCCCAAGAACCACGCTGTTCTTGGTCGGTTGCTTATCTTGGCCGTTCATGCGTGGGGGTGTCAGCCCATGTCAGTGGCGGTCATTGCTTTAGAACGGACAGTGTGGTCCTGTTTCGTTCCCCGTGGGTTTTGACGATTCCCGTTTAGGGGGCAGAATAGGAGTGAACCGATCTGCGTCTTGCATGGAGAGGGCGAGTCGTGCTGTCGGTGATGAGGCATGTGAAACTATCGTGCAAAGAGAACCAACAAGTCGGCCTAACGAAGAGCCTCATTATTAGAGGGAGAGGAATGGTCCTTTTGAAAGGGAGCACAAATCAGAAGGGAAACAAGGATGCGATCACTATCTCCTTCCATGATGCCAGTGGGAAGAAAGACGTTGGGGCTTCGGTGTAGCGAGAGCGGGTACCCCAACGAAAATCTTGACACTCCCTCTTCATCAATGGTAAGGAAAGCATCACCTTTTCCCAACCATAAGGAGGCATTGCATGGATCACCTTAAGCTAGTGATTTACGGGGTCATTGTTACAGGGGTCGTGATAGGAATTGTCGCCATGATTACGAGCATGGTTGGCATTCAACAGTATTGATCTCCCTCTGAGCGAGGTGTGCCGAAACGGGGTGTCGCAACCAGGAGTGGTGTAAAGTCCAAAGAGCATGAGTTTTTCATGCCGGGGTGCTAGCGAGGGAGGGGTCTTCTTTATCCTACCCGTCAAAGGTTACCGAACAGATCCTACCTTGTGTGGTAGATGGAAGCATGCCACTATGAATTTTACATCGAGGTGCGGGATGAGCCTTCTAGCGTGGCCGGTAGAGCTTGCCGAGAGCTTTGCTGAGAAGGGGATATCTCATGTATGGCCATCTCGTGCTCGTAAGGGTGTCCTTCCAGCAAACTCATGAAGGTCGTGAGGGGAAAGGGCAATGGCCGGGTTGCCCTTCTCTCTGCGGACAATGAGAAAAGGGAGCGGGCTGTATCTGCAAAGCGGCCGGCTTCAGCCCAGGCTCTTCTCGATCGGGTTTGCAGTCGAAAAGCAACATAGAAATCAACATGGAATGTGTGCCGTCAACCGTCAAGAAAAGCTTGGCGGCACGCTCTACCCGTCCGTCGTGTCACAGTTTGTAAGTTCTCGTAGTTTTGGTCGAAGGTTGGTGGAATCAGCTCAGCGAGCGATCTCATTTCTCACCGGTGGTCTTGTGTCTTGGTTGCGTAGGGCTCTGTGCAGAGACGTTCAAGCACGGAACGAAGTGATGCCGGCGAGAGAGGCTTGACCACCACATCGTCCATGCCGGCCTCTTTGCAGCGCTGGGCGTCCTCGGGCGAGGCGTTGCCGGTCATAGCGATAATGGGAAGGTGGCGGGTTCTCTGACTTTCCTCCTGGTGCCGGATGGATCGGGTGGCTTCATAGCCGTCCATGACAGGCATTTCGCAATCCATCAAGACGACATCATAAGTCGCCCTCGCTAGCGATTCGACAGCTTCCTTGCCGTTTCTTGCCACTTCGACGTGGCAGCCAAGTTTTTGCAGGAATTTACATGCGACAACTTGATTGATCTCGTTATCATCGACGACCAGGATACGCTGCGGAAGTGGCGAGGTGGTAGTTTGATCACGCTGAGTCGAATCCAACGAGGACGAAGGAGCGCGCTGAATCGCCGGCAACAGGTTTGTGGTGTAGGTAAAGGTGCTTCCTTTTCCTGGCTCGCTTTCGACGGTGATAGTGCCGCCCATCATGGTGACGAGTTGGCGGCAGATCATCAAGCCCAATCCTGTTCCGCCGAAGCGCCGTGTCGTGGAGGCGTCGGCTTGGGCATAGGCTTGAAACAGTCGGTTTAACTGCTCTGGGGTCATCCCGATACCGCTGTCCTTCACGGTCCAACGAATGGGGATATATTCGGCTTGAGGAGATGGAGAGGGAGCAATGTCAACCATGACGCTGACTTCTCCCTGTTCGGTGAACTTGATTGCGTTTCCGACCAGATTAAAGAGTATCTGTCTGAGTCGCACCGGGTCTCCTCGAAAAAGAGAGGGGATGTCCGCGCGGACCTCGCTCACCAGCGTCAGCCCCTTTTGTTTGGCCAATTCGGAGAGGAGCATGATCACATCCTTGACCAACAACCGCAAGTCCACGTCGGCG
The DNA here is from genome assembly GCA_024331045.1 of Nitrospira sp. Lineage (GTDB taxonomy): Bacteria > Nitrospirota > Nitrospiria > Nitrospirales > Nitrospiraceae > Nitrospira_D. Next base: position 52,405 of record JANDJC010000011.1, on the reverse strand, counting down.
ACTTCAAGAGTCATTTTGCCCGCCTCGATTTTGGAGAAGTCCAAAATGTCGTTCACCAGCCCGAGCAAGGCCTCGGCGGATCGTCGTATCGTGGTAATCAATTCCTGTTGCTGATCGGTAAGAAGGGTGTCTTGGAGCAGTCTTGTGCAGCCGAGGACACCGTTCATAGGTGTTCTGAGTTCGTGGCTCATGGTTGCGAGGAAAAAGCCTTTGGCCTTGGCCGTTTCTTCAGCTTTCTCCTTAGCCCGTCGAAGTTCCACATCGGCTGTAACATCTAGTCCATAGGCTCGAACCTGACGCAGCTCCCCAAGTGGGAAAAAGGTCCAGGCGAGCACAATGGGGCCGAGAACGTGTTCGTATCGTTCGCTCGGTTGATTGCTCGCCAGACACATGTGGACGATCTCTTCAAGAGTGGGCGGAAAGATCGCGCGAATAGAATCTCCCTGGTTGCTTGCGATATTCATGAGTTCGATAGCGGCTGTGTTGGCATAAAGCATCGTGCCGCTTTCATCGAATTCAACGATGGGATTGGGGGCGTCCTCGGCCAGACGGGCGACTCGTTGAAGATCCCGCTCCATTTCTTGCTGGGCCGTCAGATTTTGAATCACCGCCAAGACGCCAATTACTTGTGTTCCTTTTAGGCGAGGCCAGTAAGTGGCGGAAAGGTCCAGAACGGTGCCGTCAGGCCTGGTCCATCGGTAAGGCGGCAGCGCGGTGGTCTGCCCAGAAGACAGGGCCGTCTCCAGAGGACATCTCTCGATGCGTTCTTCGTGATTCGCGACGCACGGAAAAAGTTCGTGCAAATGCTGACCCACTGCGCTTTGATGGTTGCCAATCAACTGGCGGGCGGCAGGATTGTGAAACAGAATACGCCCTTTTTGATCTGTGACGAACAACGCGTCACCTGCCGCCTCCATAATGAGGAAGAGGTCATGGTGCGTCGGTAGCCAGGTTGGGTCGGGATGGTGCGCGGAATAATTGGGAGAGAAGGGAAGAGAAATGGTCATGCCGCCGCCTGTTCGAGTACCTGCTCGATATCGATACTGCACCGCCGTGGGTCCAGCACTTCTTTCACACGGCGACCACCCTCCGGTTCCTGAGTTAAGTCGAGTGGTATGGGTGGGGTACAAGGGCGTTGGAGGTGGTCTCGACAGAGGTAGAGGTAGGGGAGATGAGCCTTTCCGGGACTAATGGCGGCGACGATACCTACCTCGCCGCTGGTCAAGGACACGACACTGTACAGGGGATAGATGCCGATGACTCTGATCAACAATGAGACCATCGCTTGCCATTCGGTATGGGCCTGAAAACGCTGATAGAGGTGAGACAAGGCCTGGCTCGATGACATGGGAGGGAGGCCTGTTTGACCGCTTAAGAGTTCGTCGTACTGGTCGACCACGCTGATCAGCTTGATGACGTCGGTGTTGGACATTGAGTTGGCAGCGATCTCTGTCGGATGTTCCAATTGATGGTGATAGCTGATCATCGAGAGAAGATCGGGTGCCGTCAGCCCACTTTTTTGTAAAATTCTCCGGCCCTCGGCGGTATGAGTGAGATAAATTGACTGTTGGGCGGAAGTCATGGTCTTTGGCCGTTTGATCATATGGTGTGGTAGTTTAGTCAGACCGATGTCGTGCAGAAGGGATCCCAGTCCAAGCTGGCGCAGACGGTCATCCGAGAATCCGATCGATTTTCCCAGCGTGAGGGCAAGGGTACACACCGTAAGGCCATGTTCTTGCAGAGTGGCGTCAAGTTGTCCCATGCCCAGGACCGCCAGGCAGGCGGCCTGCCGCTCGAGCAGGTTTTTCAGCACATCATCAATGAGAGCCCGAGCTTCATCGGTCTCAATGAGATCCGTCGCTCGCGTCGTTTCAAAAAGAGCCTTTGCCCGGGCAACCCATTGCTCGCGCTGTTGTCTTGCATGAGAGAAGTGGGTTGCCAATTGAAGGGGGGATGGCCTCTCCACCGATGGTGAGGGATCGCCGTGGGCTTGAGCCTGAGGCCTGTTGTCGGCGGTCATATCGGTGGTAGAGGGGGCGGGAGTTGCGGGAGACACTGAACCTGAAGAAGTGGGAACGGGCTGAGATACCGCCCGTTCATCGGCGATATCTCTGCCCAAGTCAGTGTCGACGACCACCATAGTAACGCCGGATTGTCGCAATGCCATGATTTCCTGCTCGCTTTGAATCAGAAAACTATGGCGGAGAAAGGGTGTGCGAAACCAGGAGCGATCAAGCCCCGCCACATACATACCCACTCGGAGGCGGCTAATGGGAATGGTTCGTTTGGGCATAGAGCTCACCCAGAAGCGTGAAGCTCTATCGGATGGCCGCCCATTTTACTTAAGGGGTCTTCTGGGAAAAAATATTGAAAGGGAAACCGAGGGAAGGACGAGCATCCTGTTGCAAGTCCTGACTGTCCTGGAAGGTCGTGGGCTGTTAACGGTGAGGCCGAAGATGGTGTTTGGCCATGCGGTAACGAAACGTATTGCGACTGATCTTCAACAAACGGCTGGCTTCCGATACATTGCCTGCCGCTCTCGCCAATGCTTCCTCAAGGAGATGTTTTTCCAACTCTTCAAGTGACAGCCCAAGGTCTAGAAGAGAAGGTCTGTGTTCACTCTGGGCTCGGCTCTGAATAGGCAGAGGCCGGACCGATGGTGGAAGATGCTCCGGTTGAATGGTCTGATGTTTGCACGTGATGGTGAGCCATTCCACAACATTGTGGAGCTCCCGCACGTTGCCTGGCCAGTCGTGGCGCTTCAGGATCGCCAAGGCCTCTGGAGCGATGGCTCGAATGGGGCACCCGCGCTCCCTGCGTGCTCGTTCCAGAAAAACCATCAAAATTGCCTCGATGTCTTCTGGTCGCTCACGGAGAGGAGGAATGCGGAGTTGATAGACGTTGAGCCGGTAGTAGAGGTCGAGGCGGAATTGTCCTGCTTTAATGCGGGCGGGTAGATCTTCGTTCGTCGCGGCGACAATACGAATGTCCACCTTCTGGCCCCTGGTGGCCCCCAGAGGGTCCACCACATGGTCTTCCAGCACACGCAAAAGTTTGGCTTGAGCCGTCGCACTCATTTCTCCGATCTCGTCTAGGAACAGGGTGCCGCCTTCGGCCAGTTGAAAGCGACCCGGCTTTGAGTGTTTGGCGTCGGTGAATGCCCCTTGTTGGTAGCCGAACAATTCCGCTTCCAGCAGTGGTTCGGGAATACCAGCGCAGTTGAGGGCGATGAGCGGTCCTCGTGCCCGCGGGCTGGCCGCATGGATGGCTTGAGCGAAGAGCTCCTTCCCGGTTCCACTTTCTCCGGTAATCAGGACGGTCGCGTCGGTGGCGGCGACTTCTCGTGCGAGTTGTTTGATCAAATTCATTTGCGCAGAGACGCTAATGATCTGGGCAAAGCGATCATGTAAGGCAGGCATGGTCTCGACGGACGGTCGATGCAGCAATCGAGCGACCACGGTCCGAAGTTCTTCGGCGGTGACCGGCTTGACGAGATAGTCGGCTGCCCCGGATCGCATGACCGTGACGGCATCCCTTACCGAATGGCCCTCTGCGATTACAAGAATGGGACAAAGCGGGGTAGTCTGCTGTGAGAACTCCAACAAAGGCATCACGGACTGAGGCGGGCCTTCACAAACGACCAGAGAGGGGGTGGTCGTTTGCCAGAGCCTCATAGCTTCGACAATGGTTGATGCCGTCAAAATGGTGCTGGACTCCGGAACCGCGGTCTGAAGAAGCCGTGACAGAGCGGGATCTTTCGTGATCAGCAGGATGATCGATGAAGGCATGACACCGTCTTGGGTCAGATCCTGTTCCAGTTTAGTGGCCCTTGCATCACAGCCTACTCCTCTTAGTGAGAAGAAAAAAGGGGCTGCCCATGTGGATAGGCGGTCGGTATCTCACAACTGGTCAACTTACCGCTAATTGCATTTGGTAGGTAGACACATAGAAAGGTGACAAAGCCGATCAAAGCAGACGAGCCTCGCGGGAAAGCTCTTTCGATGAGGGATAGTGCCGATGGTGAGCTGCGGCCAACGGATTGGCGAGACGATGAGCAATTGTCCCTCACCATCTTTCTGACGATGGATCAGAGCATCTGTCCCGTGTCATTGACTCGCCATGGCCCCAGAACAACAAGCGGAAGCACGGGAAACAACAACGGAGCGTTATGAAGTGTTATGAAAGGATGCGCGCTGACCAAACTTTTGACAGAAACATGCTCGGTGGGTGGGGAGGAGCACCAGCACAGAGGAGAAGGTCATTGTGAAGCGAGCTGCCGGTCTTGACCGGCAGCTCGCAGGGCACGGCATTTCGGCCGCGGGAAGGAGATCAGGGTCAATCATTATCCTTACAGAAGGTTCGTTCGTAGGCGATGATGGACCAAGCCTCTTCTTCAGTCAACACTCCGCCTTTGACGAGGGCCGGCATCCCGGTGCCGGGGCTTCCGTTTTTGACCACCCAGAACAGTTCGCCGTCGCTTCGTTTCTTGTGGAACTTGCAATTGGTGAAGTTGCGGGGACCGGGTGTCAATAACATTCCTCCAGGACCGTCACCCGCTCCAGTCTGTCCATGGCAATTTGCGCAGGTGCCTTTCCCTTCGTAGAGTTCCTGTCCCTTGGCGATGACAGCCGGTGTGATGGTGAGAGGGTTCTTGATCTTTTTTGCCTCGCCTCGTTCGGCTTCCGGCACGCGCGGTTTCAATGGATCCGATTCCGGGCCAGCCCAGCTAACCGGACTCCACAAGGCAACGGTCACGACACTGCAGACTGCAATGGCCCAATACTTCCCTTTCATGACTCCTCCTCTCGGTGATGAACACTCTGAAGCATGATCTTCACGCATACCACTTGCACCATGGACCCAGCCACGCGCTTATGATAACACGACCACGTTTGCTCGTGCAGACTGTCTGTCTCGCAGGAGGCACTGGCCGTGACACTAGAGGTGTTGATGAGGCTGTTAACAACAGTTGGAGCAAGATCGGATTCCGACCTCGCCCCAACTGCAGCAGTGGATGGCAGGGCTGCCGGCTGACTTGCCGATTCCAATATCAGGGCCGTCGATCAAGGAACTTCGACGATATCTGCTTTCATCGGGCCGAGGATCGCCAACAATTCACCCTTTTCTTTCTCCGGCACATTGAAGGTATCCAAGGCGGCCACTAGGTCTTCCACCAGGGCATTGAACGCGGCCGTGGTGATCTTCATGCCTTTGTGAGCGGTTTTCATATCCCGTCCTTCGTAGGTGCAGGGGCCGCCAGTAGCCTGACAGACCTGATTGACCAGATGTTTGTTGAGCTGCTTGAGATCGGCATTCTTGAAATAGCCGTTGATCCTCGTATCTGCTCCCACGTTGCTGATGAACTTGGTGACGACCGCCTGAATGGCTCCCACGCCGCCCAGTCGCTCATAGAGCGATTGCTCCGCGGCATAAGATGCGGCGCCACTAAAGGCCCAAAAAGATGCGGCCGCGACGGTCGCACATACTATTTTCTTGCTCCATTTCATATCGTCTGCTCCTTTGTGTGAGTGATGAACGGATGAATTTTTCTCCCTCGCTCACTGGTTACGGGTTCCAAGGGGTGTTCGGCATCAACTGACCTTTATAGTCCTTGGGATTCTTGTTGGCCACCACCACCGCAATAGCACCTCTCAAGGCTCCGGTCAACGAGTGGGTCACCACCGGATAGGCTCCAGGCTCGTCGGCGATCATGTCGAAGGTGGCGCCGCTTCCGGGACCGACCACATAGGTCTGGACTCCGACGAACTTATTGGAAGGATTGCCACTTTCATAGACGGCGTCCCAAATTTCCGCGATGGGGTGAATCGCCGAAAACTCGTTCGGGCCGGCATTCACGAAGTAGATGCGGACCCGTTCACCAACCTTGACCTCCAGGGGCTCCCCACCGGGAAAGAATGGATGGTACTTGAAGATTCCTCCATTGAACACCGTGTGGTCCCACTTGCGGTCAAACATAGCTTGCACGTTGTCGGGGTTCTTCCACAGTTCCGACTGCACGAGCACGAATTCTCGGTCGGCCTTGGGCCATACACTGGGATCTTTGGGGTCAACAATAATGGCGCCGAACATGCCGCGAGCGACGTGCTGAATCATGGGGCTTGCTCCACAGTGATAGAAAAACACCCCGGGTTTCTTGGCTACGAAGGAAAACTTGTGGACTTCCCCTGGTCCAACGGTGCGATGATAGTTTTTCAAGAAGTCAAGCTCAGCCGCATGAAAGTCCATGGAGTGGGGGAAGGAGTTGTTTTTGTCACCGATGAGGGTGAAATTGACAGTATCGCCTTGCGTAACGCGCACGACCGGCCCTGGCATCTGCCCGTTGAAGGTCCACGCTTTATACTTCGTGCCATTACCGTCGATGACGATTTCAGACTCAGTAGCCGTGAATGTGATGTCATGAACTTTAGCCCCCGCTGTCCCGGGCATGGTGACACACCCGCTGGCAACAAAGAGAATGCCCAGCCCTAGGGTGAGAGTAAGCACACGAAACCTCTGCATAATAGCCTCCTTTGATTGTTGGGGAAAAAAGAGACGTTGCTCTAGACGCAGTGCGGCGAACGCCGTTCCTCCCTCACTACTGCCAGCAGACGTCGGGTCAAGTATCTACCAAATTTGAACACGAAAATGCAAAGGGAAATTTTGCTATCTGCCGGATCAGTGTTGATCTTCAGGCGATGAGGAGTTCGCTTTAACGGTCAAAGTGAGGGAGCACCGGAAGGTGATGGATCAAAAAAAGAGGCAAAGCCTGCGTCTCCAGAGCCTGTGTCTCCATGGACAAGGAGCTCTCTGGAAAAAGAAACATTAGAAAAATGGGCCACCCCTTTTAGTGCGAGGCTGGTGCAGATTAACGGTGCAGATTAGCATCGGATTGATGGTTTATGGTTCATAGCCCCAGAGCATCATGAACGTTGCCCGAGCAAAAGGGGCTAAGACCGTGAAAAGGGGCTATGAGCTAGAGAGAGTTGAGATTTTGCTGAGCAATGGCGATGTTGCGGCGAAGCCCTTCGAGTTTAGTCCGTCGGATTGGGCTCTGCTGAAAGAGGGAGGAGAAGGCTGCTTCGTCTAACATGGACAAGGCGTCTAGGTTTGGCGAAAGGGCCAGAGGTGTTGGTTGAAAGGCCGGTTCTGTGGTCGGCTCGGCGCGGAGGTTAAAGGGGCAGACGTCAAGACAGTCATCGCAGCCAAAAATTTTGTTTCCCATCCGCTGTTGGATCGCTGGTGGAATTTCCTCCCGAAGACCACGCCATTCGATGGTCCAGTACGAGATACATTTCGTGGCATCGACGACATAGGGCTCCACAATGGCGCCGGTTGGGCAGGCTTGAATGCAGAGCGAGCAACTGCCACACAGGTCGGTGGCCGGTTCATCGGCGTCCAACGGAAGGGTTGTCAACACCTCTCCTAAGAGGAGCCACGAGCCGTGTGTTGCCGAAACCAGGTTGGAGTGTTTGCCAATCCATCCCAGGCCGGCCCGCTCCGCCCACGCTTTTTCCATGATAGGACCAGTATCGGCATAGGAGCGGGTTTCAGCCTCTGGTGCAAGGTCACGGATTTGTTGCTCGAGTTGCTTGAGACGATCCCAGAAGACTTTGTGATAGTCCCGCCCCCAGGCATAGCGGGCAATGCGACCATGCCCAGGTCGTTCGTCTGCTCGATGGTCGGTCAAATAATTGAGTCCTACCACGACAATAGACTGACAACCAGGAAGCACCAGGCGGGGATCGGCCCGTTTGGCTGGATCCCGGCCTATCCAGGCCATGGTGCCGTGGTATCCGCGACGGAGCCATTCGCTGAGGCGGTCCAGCAGGAGGCGTGGCAGCGACATTTCAGGAGAGGGGGACGTCTTCGCCTGTTCGGCTGAATCCGGCTCAACTCCCTTCTCTGCTTCGATTCGTGCAATACCGACGGCATCAAATCCCAAGGCAAGGGCTTCCCGTTTGATGGATTCCGTGAGCGTCATATGACCAACCACATCGCCCTCAGGGTAACACAGGCCCTTCGCTTGCAGCCATGGGCTGGCCCACGTAGAATCCACCTGTTCAAAAATGCAAAATGCAACGGGCCTCCAACGAAAACGCTCCTTGCGCGTCTATTCAATTTAACGAGAGGCGTGGAGAAGCGTGATGGCTCAGGGTGATGCTGAGCGGCGGGACCGTCTTAAGGAGAACCAGGGACCGTTGGCTGCGTGGTGGATGAACGTTTGGTCGTGGGGGGCGCTCGTCTTGGCCGTAGGAATCCTTGCTCCTGGGTCCTCTGATGCGCAGGTGCCAGCTCCCTTGGACACTTTGGAAGTGGTCCGGGATCCCCATGGCGGCATCCGCGCCACAGCCCGTCTGTTGCTTCCGGCCAAGGCCGAGGTCATTCATGAGCTGTTGACCGACTATGCCCGATGGCCCGAATTATTCGATGTCCGCATGAGACTCGCGGGGTTGACAGTGGAAAATGGAATCGCCACCGTCGATCTCCGCATTGCACATCCCCTGTTGCCAGGTGAGCGCCGATTGGTGACGGAATCACGGCTCTTACCGGACGGCGGGCTCGTAACTGATCTGAAGGGTGGCGATTTCAAGCGGTACCACCGTGTCTGGATCTTGCGCCACGCCGCCGATGGGAATCGGACACTGGCCGAGTTTGAGTTAATATTTGAATTGGACTCGCTGGTGCCGGAATGGATTGTCTTGATCGCGGTGCGGCAAGAACTAGAAGCACACTTTCGAATTCTCAAACAAAAGGCGGTGGCTCGTTCGGAGGCTTCATTCTGAACGATCTGAACGATGACTCCACCAGGAACGAATCAAAACTGCCCCATCAATGAAACCGATCTTATCCGGCCTCTACGTCGTTCTTGATCCTGCGAGCAATCCTGCTCGACCGCTTGTTGATATTTTGAAAGAAGCAGCGGAAGCCGGTGCCCGGCTGTTTCAATATCGCAACAAAACCGCCTCGATGAAGGAGGCCTATGAGGAAGCTCGCGGGCTTAAAGTGGTGGCCAGTGATTGTGGCGTCACGTTCCTTGTCAATGACCGATGTGATCTGGCCCTCGCCGTGGATGCCGATGGGGTCCATATAGGGCAAGACGATTTACCGTATGAATATGCCCGTCGCCTCATGGGGCCCCACAAATTGATTGGGCTGTCCACTCACAATCCTGAGCAAGTCAAGGAAGCAGCCCGACTCAAGCCGGACTACATCGGCTTTGGACCGATTTTCAAGCCAGGATCGAAAGAGGATCACGATCCGATCGTCGGCGTGGAAGGACTAGCAACCATTCGGCCACTGACTACCTTGCCGCTCTTTGCCATCGGCGGGATCACCTTGGACAATGCGATGGCTGTGTGCCAAGCAGGAGCCGACGGCATCGCGGTGATCTCGGCGGTTATGAAGGCGAAGGATGTGAAGACAGTCGTCCGGCAGTTCGTTCATCTGATGCAATCATCAAAGCAAGGTGGGTCATCGCTGGCGATCGAGCGAGGCGGCTAGCGGCCCGCTGAAAGTCTCTCCTCAGGGTCGGCTGGTGGGGCAAAGGACCCAATACCGGTACGCTGGCTAGCCGTCCAAGCACCTCCACGGTGCTGTGTTCCTGGGCTCGTTCGATGGGCAACCTCGCAGGACGGGGGCGGTTTAATACGAGGGCGATAATCGGGATCTCTCTCTGGCGCAGCGCCTCGATGGTCAACCGGGCGTGATTGATCCCTCCCAGGCCGGAGCGTCCCACGATTACCGCTGGCAAATTGAACCGCGAGATCAGGTCCGTGACATCCATGTTCGCCTTGATGGGAACCAAGACCCCTCCCACCCCTTCGACCACCATCCAGTCATGTTGTTGCGCCAGTTGGCGATATCGGCGATCGAGGAGGGTCAGGCTGATGGTCCGCCCTGCTTGTTTGGCGGCGGTGATCGGAGCCACTGGCAGTGGGAATCGATAGGGGCTAATGGCGTCCAGGGGGGCCTGACAGCCCGCCGCTTGACGAAGTCGAGCGGCGTCTGATTGCGAGGGACGAGCGGGCAGGACCCCTGTTTCAATCGGTTTCATGACACCCACCCGGAACCCCAGTCGGCTTAATGCAATGGACAGGGCTGCCGAGACAACGGTCTTGCCGACGCCGGTATCGGTGCCGGTGACAAAGATGCCAGGGCTCATGGGATTACTGGGCCGAGAATCATCCAGTTTGTTGCTGGATCGAGGACGACGGCCCTTCTCCTTGTCCCCGCGGCCCATCCCTCATCTTGTTTGCACAGGCGAGAAGCGCTCACAGCAACCTGCTATCACCGTTCCAGACCTGTCCGGATACATGTTCAAGTCCTGTCATGTAAACTATCGTTTGCGCCGCTTCCTCAAGCGTGGTGGGACGCCGAAGGGCGTGATCCAACCATCCTCCGTCCTTCGGGTAGATGTCTTTTGTCATGTTCGTTTTCTGCCAACCTGGGAGCATCAGGTTTACCCGGATGTTGTGAGGCCCCCATTCCCATGCCGCAGTTCTGACCAAGCCAATCAACCCCGCCTTCGACGTGGCATAGGCTGCCTGTCCCACGGCTCCATGGAATCCCGTATGGGAGCCAATCACGACGATGGAACCACCACCGTGGGCCATCAACACTGGCGCGACAGCACGCAGACAATAAAAAACGCCGGTGAGATTCGTCGCTATGACGTCATGCCAGGTCTGCTCCGAATGTCGGATCAGCAAAGCCCCCCCCGCGATGCCGGCGTTGCAAATGAGGGCGGTAGGGGCATCGGTATGCGTACGCCAGACCTCGACCATCCGCCCTACTGCATCTGGATCCCGGACATCGGCTTGATAGAGGTGGCCGGTGCCACCAGCGGAAAGGACCAGACGAAGTGTCGCTTCGGCGGCTCGTTTGTTTCGGCCATAGTGGATCCCGACATGCCATCCCATGGTTGCAAAGGCGCGACTTACGGCCCGTCCTATCCCTCCTGATGCTCCCGTGACTAGGACGGAAGGAGGCCGTGAAGAGCGAGGAGCTGTCCGAGCCGAGGGTTGGTGTGTAGAGCAAAATGTGGTGTCCATGTGAACAAGAGATTATGAGAAGGGGACCCCGCAAACGCAAGGTGGGAGCCGGCACGGTCACGACGGCGAGTCGCTTGCCGAGGCTGTGATGCCTATGGTACCGTCGGACACCGGAAGCAGGGAGACCATCATCCATGGCCCGTCTTACGATCACGGATCACTTTGCGCTAGGGATCGTCCTCACCGGCGTCATGCTGATGAATTGGCAGGTCGGACTGGGTAGACCGGTGGCCGCTCTCGCTGAGGAGCCAGTGATCATCGCTGACTCGGCCGATTATTTTCCCGATGCCGTCGGCAATCGCTGGGTCTATCGCGGAGAGATTACGGAAGAGCCGCTCCAGACGGTGGACAACAAGTTTTTTACCAATGTGTCCACGGTCACAGGAACCAAGATGCTCAATACGGTGCGTGTCACCGTCTTTCATGACACGAATCCCGGCAACCACGGCCCTTCGGACAGTTACTATCGGCGGGATCCCGCTGGGATTGTCTATTATGGCTCCGACCCGGGAACACCGTTGGAGAAACAGCTGACGCCGTACCAGATTTTTCGGTTTCCGTTAAAAATCCCCTCCTCTTTTCAACAGTTCGATCGGACCGGTCTCGATTACGGGGCGGATATGGATCATGACGGGGCCAATGAGAAGGTCGATGCGAAGGGATGGGTGACGATCCTTGGCCGTGACACGGTCACTGTACCGGCGGGAACCTTCGAGGTCATTAAGGTCGAGGCCAGGATGACCATGCTGGTGCATTTGTCGTCCGGTCGTCGCACGATCGTCGGATCTGATACCATGACTGCCTGGTTTGCCAAGGGGGTGGGGCTGGTTAAGTATGTGGAACGTCAGGAGATGAGTCCGATGAAGGACGATCGAGGGCTCGTCGTTGAAATCACGGAAGAGCTGGAAGAATATGAGATCAAGGCTCCCGGTCCTTCACTCGGCGGCGTCGAATCCCCGGCGGAGAGTGTTTTCGCACACGACGCGGGTAATCATAAATTGCGGCAAGTAGTCCTCTCCTCCCGTTTTGGCTCCGACCCCTGAAAATCGATGGCCGCCGAAGGGCTGGCGGCCAACAAGCGCGCCGGTGATCGGTCGGTTGAGATAGAGATTGCCAACATCGAACCGTTCGCGGGCCAGCGCCAGGTTTTTGGGGCTTCTGCTGTACACACCCCCGGTGAGCGCATAGGACGTACCGTTCGCCACGTGCAGCGCGTCCTCAAAACTCTCCGCTCTGATCACAGCCAGCACAGGGCCGAAGATTTCCTCTTGAGCGAGGCGATGGCGCGGATCTACGTCTGTAAAGACGGTTGGGCCCACAAAATACCCTTCCCGCTCAATCGATCGCCGGATGAGCACCTCACAGTCGCGCAACCCCTCTTCAATAAACTGCTGGATTGACAGTTGTGCCCGTTCGTCGATGACCGGGCCCATTCTGGTCCCCGGGTGTTCCGGATCACCGATCGCAAGACTCAAGACCGCTTCCTTGAGCCGGCTCGTGAACTCGTCGAACACGGACCGGTGCACGATGACCCGTGAACAGGCGGAACATTTCTGCCCCGCATAACCTGTGAACGATGTCACGACACCGGTGACGGCTTCGTCGAGATCAGCCGTGTCATCGACGACGATAGCGTTTTTGCCTCCCATTTCGGCAACGACCCGTTTGACCATCGGTTGACCGGGGTGGACGACGGAGGCTTGAGACAAGATGTGGAGGCCGGAGGCTTTTGATCCCGTAAAGGCGATTGTCACAACGCGAGGATGAACCACAAGAGCGCGACCAATCTCTGGTCCACCGGGAAGGCAGATGAGCACATCCGATGGAATTCCCGCGTGCAGGAGGATGTCGCAGAGCAACACTCCCAAACGAGGGGCCCGCTCGGATGGTTTGAACAGAACAGTGTTGCCGGTGACGAGCGCGGCGGCGACCATCCCGGTCGGAATAGCAAGGGGGAAGTTCCAGGGAGCAATCACGGCGGTGACCCCCCGAGGGTCGTACAGCCGGTGATTAAGCTCTCCCGGTCGGTCACCCAGCCTCAATGGTTGAGCCAGGCGACGCATTTCCCGACCGTAGTAGCGGAGGAAATCTATTGCCTCGGTGATGTCGGCATCCGCTTCCCGCCACGGTTTTCCGACCTCGAACACTTCCCAGGCCGCCAATTCATAACGTCGTCGTGCAAGTTCGTCGGCGGCCCTGTCCAGGATGGAGGCCCGTTCCTCAGCCGGCCGGCGCCGCCAGTTGGCAAAGGCCTTCTCTGCCCGTTGGATTGCTTGGTCGAGATCAGTGACCGAAACGCCACGGACCTCGGCGACTATTTCTTGGGGATTGGCCGGATTGCGGGAGACCAGCCAAGGACCACTCAGCTTCGGTCGCGAATCGGTCGGCTCCCAGCGGCGACCCAGTTGCGTCCGGACGAATGCGAGACCATCGTGCATGGCACGACGGACCTCTGCGCGGGAAAAATCACTGTGCGGCTCATTGGCAAATGAGAAAGAGCTGGTCTCGACCTGTTGGCTCGTCGGAGACGACAAGACTTCAGGTGGTGCCAACAAGGCAGCGAGGGGCTGAGACTCAACGTACTCTTTGCGGAGGAACGATTCGTTGGAGGTGTTCTCCAACAGGCGGCGAACCAAATAGGCCATGCCAGGCAAGAGTCGGCCGACTGGCGTATAAAGCCGAACCCGACGACCGAGCGTCACCATGGCCTGTTGGAACGGCTCGGCCATGCCGTAGATCATTTGGTATTCGCGTGCGGAGGACGGCAGATGGCGGCTGTTGGCCGTCGCCTCGATGACAGCGAGGGTTCGCAAATTGTGCGTGCCAAAAGCGGGCCGGATCAATTCCGCATGGTCGCAGAGAAGGCGAACCAGCCGTTCATAGTTGGCATCCGTTTCCGCCTTGTGTTCAAAGAGTGGAACTGGCCAGCCCGCCTGCCGATAGCGGACCGTGTCGGAGTCCCAATAGGCGCCCTTGACCAATCGGATTGTGACCGGCGTGCCACGGGCCCTTACCCATGCAATCAAATTCCGAATATCCTGTTCTGTCTCCCGATGGTAAGCTTGAAGAGCGATGCCGGCATAGGGATACGAACGGTATGCTGGCTCATTGAACAGCCTGGTGAAGGTGTCCAGCAGGAGGGATTTGGTCTCGGCCTGCTCCATGTCGAAGATCAACCCCGCTGGCACTGTAAGGGCCTGGTCGATCAACGGACGGAGCCGTTCCGCGACGGATCGGTAACTCCCGTCCGGGTCGATCGGATCCCATTGTGAGGAGAGCGCCGAAACTTTGAGCGAGAGTTGCACGCGCGGAATCGGTCCCAGATGGTCCGTCTCCAACAAAGGAGCATGAGGCCAGGCGGCGGAAGCGCGTCCCAAGATGGTCAGGGCCTCCAGGCATCGGTCTCTGTACTGATTGGCTTCATGCTCACTGACCGTTGCTTCACCCAACAGATCGACGGACCAGGTTTTCCCCGATTTCCACAGGTGCTCCAACAGCGGGAGCGCTTCCTCCACCGAGGCGCCTGCGATAAAGGTTCGGGCCATCTGTTCAACATGGGTCCTGATCGATTTGCCGGTCCATTTGGCTCCCAGGCTAGTGGCTGCCAGCGCCTTCAATCCCCACTGGAAGCCGAACAGCTCGGTGTGCAAATCGCCAAAATATTCTTGCGCGAGCGAGACGACTCGCTCATCGTCGGCGATCGATGGCAAGACATCAATGAAGCGAAAAAGGCGGGTTTTGAACACCTGGTCCTTCATGGCCAGGTTGATGGCGGATTGGGACCACCAGCGGCCTTCGAAAATTGTCGGGGTGTGACCGGCAGACAGGCGGGCCAGGTGCTCGCCGATGTGGCGGATCGCCGGTTCAAGCGATTCAGGCTCTGAACCGCCCGATGAGGGTGCTGAGAAGGGAGCCGTCATGGTCAATGGTCACGTTGTCGATTCCCTGTCAGATGCGCCTAGTTAAGATTAACCTAGTTAAGATTAACATGGAGCAGGAGAAGGGGCCATGGGCTCTGACGAAGTTGCCATTTAGACCATCGGAAGGTAAGGCAACTGGCCCATTTCTTTCCCTGGTTTCATCGCTTATGATGAACGGATAATCCCCCAATCGACGCTCGCCGCCCCGGTCCGGGACGTCGAACCAGAGGGGTGAGGATGTATCACACAAGGAGACCATCATGGCCAACGAGGGGACTCAACAAGAACGACCACCGCAGATGCCAAGCAGCTTGGTGCCGGGTGTCAAACACGTGATCGCCGTCAGTAGCGGAAAGGGAGGAGTGGGGAAATCGACCGTCGCCGCCAATCTGGCCTGTGCACTGGCCTTGACAGGGGCCAAGGTTGGGTTGCTGGATGCCGACCTGTACGGCCCCAACATTCCCATGATGATGGCGCCCGCCAAGGGGCCTGAACAGAGAGACGGCAAAATTGTTCCGGCTGAAAGTTACGGGGTCAAATTGATCTCCATGGCGTTTCTCGTGCCGGAGGAGACTCCGCTGATTTGGCGAGGGCCGATGGTCCATCAGTATTTGCAGGCCTTTTTTCGGGATGTGGAGTGGGGCGAGCTGGAGTACCTGTTGATTGACTTGCCTCCGGGGACTGGTGATGTGCAATTGTCGTTGTCTCAGATGGTTCCACTGGCTGGGGCTGTCACGGTCACCACGCCGCAAGAGGTGGCGCTGCACGATGTACGAAAGGGCATGGCCATGTTTCAAAAGGTCAATGTGCCGCTGTTGGGCATTATCGAAAACATGAGTTACTTCGTTTGCGCTCACTGCGGAGAACGAACCGAGATTTTTTCTCATGGGGGTGGCGAACGGGCAGCCGAAAAGCTCGGCGTGCCTTTTCTGGGACGGATCCCCATTGATCCTGCCATCCGTGAAGGGGGTGATAGCGGCCATCCGATCGTCGTGGCCGACCCAGCGTCGCCGCAAGCGGCGGCGTTCAGGGACATTGCCCAAAAACTCATTGATCGATTAGAGGGAGGCGCACAACAACGCCCTTCGATCGACAGCCTGCTTAAAAAAATCAAACAGCCGTTGGCCGGTCATTGAAAAAGGATCTTCACAATCAAGGGAGGAGGGAGATGGCGGAGTTCGTTCGAGTTGCCGGAGTCGGAGATGTCAAACCGGGGCAAGGGATAACGGTGGACATCAACGGCCGCACGTTGGCGATCTTCAATGTTGATGGGACCTATCATGCGATCGACAATACCTGCCCTCATCGCGGCGGCCCGCTGGGAGATGGAGAAGTGGAGGGAAACATCGTGACCTGTCCGTGGCACGGATGGCAGTTTGACATGGCTACCGGCGCCTGTACCAAAAATCCATCTATTACGGTCGAGGTCTTTCAAGTCAAGGTCGAGGGGAACGACATTAAAGTCTTGGTCTGAACCATTAGCGAGAGGCAGGTGGCCGACGACAAAGGACGCCGGCAAAGGATGTCATGGCAGAGCCGCTCGACAAACATCAATTGGCCGGCTTCGACCCGCGGGAACGGGGGTTCAATCGGATTGTTGAATTTGAAGCAGTGGCTGGTGGGTATCGGGCAGTGTTGCGTTATGAAACGGTGCGCATCATGACGGAACCCTGTGGGACGCAAGACGACGCATTGCTGGCGTTGGTCACGCTATTGCACCAACAGGGCTACCGGCAGTTGAGGAGCCAAAAAAGTTTCCACAAGGGCGAATATCTGGGCTCGCGGGAACTGTGGGTCGAATATCCAGACCCCCTCCCCGTGGCGGAACAGCGAGGCGTTCTGGCCCGCCTGCTCGGTCGATTCGGTGCTCGTCGTGGGGGTGCGTGATGAGTTTTGTGCCCCTTGATGATCTTCGATCATCGTCCGCCGATTCTGCGGGGAGACGATGGTTGGCGGGACCTGACGAAGCGGGACGTGCCCGTCCCAGACTCCCGTCGTGGTTTAAGGTCGTGGCCAACACCGGTCCGGACTATTTGGATGTGAAGGGGACGATCGAGCGGCTTCAGCTCCACACGATTTGCGAGGAAGCCCGCTGTCCCAATCGTTGGGAATGTTGGAACGCCCGCACCGCCACCTTTCTAATTCTTGGCGACATCTGCACCAGACGGTGTCACTACTGTTCAGTCGAAACCGGCCGGCCGCGACCAGTCGATTCTCAGGAGCCGCGACGGGTGGCCGAGGCAGTACGGGCGCTTGGGTTACGCCATGCGGTGGTTACATCCGTCAATCGCGATGAGTTGGCGGATGGAGGCGCCTCGGTCTTTGCCGAGACGATCCGGCTGATCAGGGAACTGAATCCCTCCTGCACGGTCGAAGTGCTCATTCCCGATTTTGAAGGCAATGAAGAAGCGCTCAAGACCGTCTGTGCCGAGCGGCCCGACATTCTCAATCATAACATCGAGACGGTGCCTCGATTGTTCCCCCGGATAAGGCCACAGGGGAAATATCGACGGTCGATGAAGCTGCTGGAGCAGGCCAAACAATGGGGCATGAGAACAAAATCCGGTCTGATTGTCGGGATGGGAGAAACTCTCGAAGAGATTCGCGAGATCTTACATGATCTTCGGTCAGTGGGGTGTGATATTGTCACGATCGGGCAATATCTCCAGCCGACGAGAGCTCATCTGCCAGTTGCACGGTTTTATGATCCCTCCGAGTTTGCCCTTTTAAGGGAAGAGGGGCTTGCCTTGGGGTTTGCCCACGTGGAGTCCGGTCCCCTGGTGCGAAGTTCTTACCATGCCGAACGGCAGATAACGGTGTGAGGACCGCAACGGCTACAAGGAAGGATGGCGTCAGACATCCGGGCTATCTGGCGTGTCTGGCTGGCGTGTCTGGAATGGGCACCGACGCCGATCCGTGGCGGGGTGGGTGATGACTGGTGTCCGGTCACGTCAGGACCCTAGGACCTTGCCGATCAGGGCCTGGGCCTCTTCTTGAATCCGCTTGAGGTGATCCTTTCCCCGGAAACTTTCCGCGTAGAGCTTGTAGACAGCCTCCGTGCCGGATGGCCGGGCGGCAAACCATCCATGTTCCGTGATGACCTTGAGCCCGCCGATGGGAGCGCCGTTGCCCGGCGCCGTGGTCAACAGGGCGATGATTCGGTCGCCGGCTAAGGTTGTGGCCGTGATGTGGGAGGGGGAGAGTTTCGCAAGCGCCGCTTTTTGCTCCGGTGTGGCGGGGGCGTCGATGCGCTCGTAAACCGGCTCGCCCAATTCGTTTGTGAGCTCGCGGTACAGTTGAGCGGGGTTCTTGCCAGTCCTGGCTGTCATTTCGGCGGCGAGCAGGTCCATGATGATGCCATCTTTGTCGGTGGACCAGGCGGTGCCGTCCTGGCGAAGGAATGAAGCTCCCGCGCTTTCCTCGCCGCCGAAGCCCAGGGAGCCGTCCAAAAGGCCGCTCACGAACCATTTGAAGCCGACTGGCACTTCGATGAGCCGTCGCTTGATCCGTTTGGCCACCCGATCGATCAGGCTACTACTCACCAGGGTTTTGCCAATACCGGCTTCGGTGCTCCACCCCAGGCGGTGGGTAAACAAATACGTGATGGCCACGGCCAGGTAGTGGTTGGGGTTCAGCAGGCCGGTTCCGGTCACGATGCCGTGCCGATCGGTGTCTGGGTCATTGCCGAACGCGACATCAAACCGATCTTTGAGCGAAATCAGATTCGCCATGGCGTAGGGCGATGAGCAGTCCATACGAATCTTCCCGTCCCAATCAAGGGGCATGAAGCGGAAGGTGGGATCGACAGTGCGATTGACGATCGCAAGGTTCAAACCAAATCGGGCGGCGATCGGCTCCCAGTAAGCGATGGCCGATCCGCCCAACGGGTCGACTCCTAACCTCAATGTGGCGGATTTGATGACGTTCATGTCGATGACATTGGCGAGGTCGCCGACATAGGAGGAGATGAAATCATGCCGGTTGGTCGTTGGGGCCCTACGTGCCTGCTCGAAGGGCACACGCCGAACGTCCCGCAGCCCGCTGGCCAACAGTTCGTTGGCCCGCTCCTCGATCCATGTCGTCACTTGGGTGTCGGCAGGCCCTCCATGGGGTGGATTGTATTTGATGCCCCCATCCTCTGGCGGATTGTGCGAAGGAGTGATGACAATGCCGTCCGCCAGCCCTGCTTTCCGGCCCCTGTTGTAAGACACGATTGCGTGGGAGATGACCGGGGTGGGGGTGTAACCATCCGCGTGATCGATCATCACGGTGATACGATTGGCGGCCAGGACTTCCAGGGTTGTGGCGAAGGCTGGTTGGGAAAGGGCATGTGTATCTTTGCCCAAATACAGGGGGCCGGTTGTTCGTTGGCTTGCGCGGTAATCACAGATTGCCTGAGTAATGGCTAGGATATGGGCCTCGTTGAAGCTGCGTGTCAAGGAGGATCCGCGATGGCCCGACGTGCCGAACGCGACCCGTTGCTGCCGGACAAAGGGGTCCGGCTTCTCCGTCTCGTAGGCGGCTAGGAGCTTCGTGAGGTCGACGAGGGAAGATGGTGGGGCCGGTTGCCCAGCCAGTGGATGAACGGTCATGGGAATCCTCTTGCTTGAAAAGGGAATGATTCACCCGACTGTATCTCACGTGGAGGGAGCTCTGTCAAACGCCAAGTGGGAGAGAACGAGAGCGTGGATTGTCAGGCAGCCTGGGGGAAGGGTCTCGTGTCCTCTTGATGCCGTCGCAGCACCGACACCAGTTGGAGAACCGCCGCCTCCAACTCTGCAACGAGAGGCTTCACCTCTTCCAAACGTTTGTGGCGGGCGAGTTCCTCCAGCCGGCTGGCTACCGCCACTACTTTGTTGGCGCGCAAGTTGCCGGCGGTGCTCTTCAAGGTATGAGCCGCCCGTTCAACCGCTGAGGCGTCTTGAGCGGCCAGTCCCTCCTTGATCTCCGCCAACCGGGCGGGGTGCTGATCAATAAAGAGCGTGATCAGGTGGCGAATGAGAGAGGGATCGTCTCCCAGATTGGCGTAAAGACCGACCTCGTCGAAGATCTCGGGCTTGCTCGGTTCCCTTGTTGTCTGCTGTTCAGACCGCCTCTGGAATGTACCGGCCGGAGGAGCCCAGCGGTGGAGGACCGCGCGCAATGTCTCGAGCTGAATCGGTTTGGCAAGGTAGTCGTCCATGCCGGCGGCGAGGCACTGTTCACGATCGCCTTTCATCGCATTGGCGGTGACGGCAATAATGGGAATGTGTCTTGCGAGAGGGGTTCCTCCTTTGTCGGTGCCTCCACCCGATTCGCTGGTGTTGCTCAGCGCCTCTGCTTCACGTTGCCGGATGAGTCTCGTCGTCTCGAACCCGTCGAGAACCGGCATCTGGCAATCCATGAGGATCGCATCGTAGTGCTGATTGGTCAGAGCTTTGAGCGCTTCCTCTCCGTTGTTGGCGATGGAGGGCTCGTAGCCAAGTTTCTCGGCCATCCGTGCAGCGAGTTTTTGATTGATGTCGTTGTCTTCCACGATGAGCAGGCGTGGCCGTGGAGAGGTTGACGTTGCCGCCAGCCCTGGGGCAAGGGCAAAGGCGGATGAGATGGTGGGGGGGACTAGAAAAGGGGGGGCGATCTTGCCGTTGAGGCTCAAGGCTTGGCGGAGGCAATCTTGCAATCGATCGTGGCGGATCGGCTTCCAGAGATGGCTTACTGCTCCGATCTGTCCCACCTGCTCGGCTACGTTCCGTTGCAGCAGTGAAGTCAACAACACGATTGGCACTGTCGCGCCACTGGGCCGTTGCCGCAACGTGCGAATCAGTTGCCATCCGTCATGAGATGGGACGGTCTTGCTGGACGGTGGAATATCTATAATAAGGGCATCGAAGGGAGGGGCTGTAGCGATTGCCTGATCGAAATGCCGAAGCGCTGTTTCTTCGTCGTGGGCGAGAGCTGTCGCCATTCCCCATCCGGTCGTAAGGAGGTTCAAGACCCTTCGGCTCAGCTCTCGGCCACTGACGATGAGGATGCGACGTCCCACTAGGTCGTCGGCAGGGGTGATCGCCAGAGGGGAATCGGCTTGTTGTTCAAAACGAGCCGTAAACCGAAAGGTGCTTCCTTGGCCGGGAGAACTGATGACCGTGATGTGGCCTCCCATGAGTTCGATCAGTTGTTTAGAGATCGTCAAGCCAAGGCCTGTGCCCCCGTACCGTCTCGTTGTCGAACTGTCTCCTTGGACAAACGGCTGGAACAATTTGGCTTGGATTTCCGAGGGGATACCAATGCCTGTATCCGTCACCTCGAATTGGAGGATGACGTCATGCAGAGCTGCTTCGTTCAACGACACCTGAAGCGAGATATCGCCCTGCTGGGTGAATTTCAGGGCGTTTCCCAGCAAATTGGTCAGGACCTGACGCAGTCGGGCTGGGTCTCCTCTCAACGCAATGGGTACGTTGGCGTGGATCAGGCCGGTGAGTTCAATTCCTTTGGCGTCGGCCTGCTGAGCGAATGGCGCCAACGTGTCCTCCACCGTGTCGCGCAGATTGAAATCGATCGATTCGAGCTCCAGCTTTCCCGCTTCGATCTTGCTGTACTCTAAGACGTCGTTGATCACCCGCAGCAAGGATTCCCCGCACTGGCGAATGGTCGTGGTGTAGGTTTTTTGTTCCGGCGAGAGGGGTGTTTCCAGCAGGAGGCTCGTCATGCCGATGACACCGTTCATGGGCGTGCGAATCTCATGACTCATCATGGCCAGAAACGTTGCTTTGGCCTTGGCAGCCTCCTGAGCGATGGCGAGGGCTTCATCCAACCGCTGGTTGGCATGTTGCAACTCTTCAGCGGAACGGATCAGCTCCTGCTGCGTCTTGTGGATCTTGGTGACATCGATGCCGTAGCCGCGCACCAGGCCGTGGGTGGTGACCGGGCAGAGTATCCATGAGAAGTTAGCGTCCGGTAATGAGACATCTAATCCTTGGAGGGGCTCACCGGAGCGGAGGCAATGGGCTACGAGATCGGGAAGGTTCGGCGGCAGGATGGCGGGTATGCCGTTTGACCGATAACCGAAAGCGGCGAGCCGGGCCGTCATGGCTGGATTGGCATAGAGAAGATGAGCTTCGCGGTCCAACTCGACGATGGGTGACGGCGCTTCCTCTGCGATGGCAGCAAGGCGGTCCCGTTCGGACCGCAACGCTTCTTCCCTTGAGAGATCCCGCAGGCTGATGACCAGGGCTGGTTTGTTGAAACGGCCTTCCTGATTGAAGGCGTGACAAGACCATTCTACCGTGACCGCGGGGGTGCCGGTCCGGAGTTGAACTCGTGCCGGCGCCGTGGGGATGCGCTCAGCTATCACGGATGTGAGTTGATCCAGCACGGCGGTCTCGTTTCCACCTGTCAACGAAGCCCAGATGGCGGGAAATGACCGCCCGACAAGGCTTGCTGGCCGTTGTCCCAATAGTTGGGCCCCTTCCCCATTGCTCCAGACAATGGAACCGTTGCTGGCCACCAGCACGACACCGAATGGCACATTCTCCAAGACGGCGACCACTGCTGGATGGAGACCCTGTTCAGGAGAAGACAGCCGGTTTTCGGTTGTCATGGGGATCCCTCGCTTGTTGGATCGTCCAGGTAGAGGGCAATGTTGACGAACTCGTGAGCCGGATCGAGCACACGGACGATGGTGTGGGCGGCCTGCTTGGGCGCCGCCAAGTCCACTCGTTGCGGTCTCACATAGGCTTCGCCCCGCGGGCCCTTGATGATCAAGACTTTCGGCTTAAGTCGTGCTTCGGAGTTGAGACCCACGACGATGGCTTGTTCCCCGGTATTTAAGAGAACCAAGCTGCCGATGGGATAGACACCGACAACTCGAACGGCGGTCTCGATGAGCGTTGGCTCGAAGGAGCCTTCTTTCGCGGAGAGAAAGAGGCGACGCACGGCGTCATGGGGAAGCATGGTCGGGCGGCCCCCTCGACGGCTCACCATACTGTCGTACCAGTCCACCATTCCTACAATTTGGGCAAGGAGAGAGAGGCTGGTGCAATGCAAGCCGTCGGGAAACCCGCTGCCGTCTACCCGTTCATGATGGTGACGGATGATATGGGTTACCTCGTCCGGGATGTTGTTCCACGCTGTCAGCACGGTCAGCCCCAAAGACGGGTGTTGCCGCAACAAAATTCGCTCTTCTTCCGTACACCCTTCTTCGTGACGCTTGCGCACGAGGTTGCGGGGCAATCGAACATAGCCGACGTCATGAAGAAGGGCACCGGTTCCAAGGTGCAGTTGTGCGGCGTGATCGAGACCGTATTCGACGGACACGGCCAGCGCAAGGATGCAGGTATCGAGCGAGTGGGCAGCGAGGGATTGGTCAAATCGTTTGATCTTGCGAAGGGCCAGTTGGGTCATGAGGTCGTTTCGGTTGGTGAGCAGGTGCCGCATCACGTTGGTGACGGTCGTCTTGGCGATCGAAGAAGAGGGAGGGCCGCCTTGCATCAGGTGGTCAAACATCTGGTGGATGGCTTCCTCCGCAGCGGCGTACAGCTCTTGTGCCGAGTGTGCCTCGTCTAGCGGCGAGAGAGAAGGCGTAAGGATCTGGGCTGAAGCCGCCTCCTCGACAGGGGTAGGGTTGCCGTGATCGGCCGGTTCCGGTGCGGTGGTGTCTTTTCCTTTTTCAGGGTCGATCGTAACTGTTCTGATGCCGCATTGTCGCATGATGTCGATGGTGGCTAGATCTTGGATCAACCGTTTGTGGCTCAGAAAAGGCGTCCGATACCACGGCACATCGACTCCCACGACATACATGCCGGGTGTGAGCTCATCGATTGAAATCTGCTTCAACTGGTGATGGGTCATGAGAATGCTACGCGAGCAAACCGTGTGTGATGGATATCGGCGCAAGGGGGCAGGAACTTAACAGAAAGCGGCGGATCGATGTTCAAGATTTGGTGGGGTTCGACCGATTTCCAATGGAGGGGTGCCGGGCGTTGAGAGGAGATCGAGGTTGAGAGTAGCTCGAGATGGAATGTTGACGAGGTCGATGGACGGTTATGAGAAAGCGGATTGACGTAGATCAGCTTCGACTGGGGATGCGCGTGGTGACGATCGACCGGTCGTGGCTGGTGACTCCGTTCCTTAGCCATCGACTGACCATCACTTCGCAGGAACAAATTGAACAGTTAAAGGCCTGTGGAGTCCGTATCGTCGAGATTGCGGTCGATGATGGTGGGGGAACCATCGACCAAGAGGGGGGTGAACCATTGGCAGCCAGTGGGGCTGCGATCGCTCCTGTTCGACAGGAAGAAGGTGTTGATCCTGAACCGGTCTCGTTTGAAGAAGAACTCAAGACCGCCAAGGAGGTCTATCGAGCCGCCAAGGCGGTGATCCAGGGCGCCATGCAGGATGTGCGATTGGGACGGGCGATCAACGTGGAGGAAGTCCATCGAGTCGTCTCGGACATGGCGGAGAGCGTCTTGCGTAATCTCGACGCCCTGACCAGCCTCTCGCGACTCAAACGATTCGACGAATACACGTTCTATCATTCGGTCAACACGTCGTTGCTGGCGATGTCGTTGGGACGGGATCTTGGCTTCACCAAGAACGAACTTCATCAAATCGGGGTCGGGGCGCTGTTGCACGACATTGGCAAAACCAAGATTCCCAACGAGTTGCTCAATAAGCCGGCACGTCTTGAGCCGAATGAGATGGAACTGATGAAACAACATGTGCTGCGCGGCGTGGAGATCCTGTCGAACATGTCCGGCTTATCGGAGGTGCATGCGAAGCCGGCGCTCGAACATCATGAACGGGTCGACGGGACCGGCTACCCCTTTCAGCGATCGAAAGACCAAATCAGCCGCTTCGGTCTGATGGCCTCCATTGTGGACATCTACGACGCCATTACCAGTGACCGCTGTTATCACCGGGGAAGACCTCCCCATGATGCCCTGCAATACCTGTATCTGCTGTCTCTCAAAGGTCATCTCGACGCCGGGTTGGTGCAACGGTTCATCCGTGTCGTTGGGGTATATCCGGTGGGGTCCCTTGTCGAGTTGAACACGGGAGAAGTGGCGGTGGTGCGGCGCGTTCACCGAGACGCTCCGCTGGCTCCGCTCGTCATCATCGTGAAAAGCGCGAGCAACGTGCTGCTTTCCAAGCCGCTCGAATGCGATCTTCGGGAGGAGACGAGGATTTCCGGACGGACCATCAGAACCGTCAAGGGGCCGCATGACGTCGGGATCGATCCCGGCGTGTATCTTGACGAGGAGCCGATATGAACAATGGATCGGATACCGTTCCTCCCTCGGCCTGTTTCTTGACCGTTGGTTTGCCCGTGAAGCTTTCCGTCGTCATGGAGGGGCGCAAGGTTGTGCATGGCAGCACATTGTTGGGGTGGAAAGAGGCTGCGTGGCTCATCTGCGAATGGCCCTCGCACCTAGACTGGGTTTCCGGCTTGGCGGAACGCACGCCCTGCACGCTGAGCTATCTGCGAGATGGAAAGCTTGTGGGATGTCGAACGGAAATTCGCGGGGCCGTCGCGACACCGGTGCCGCTGCTGTTCCTGGCCTACCCTCAGCAAGTCGAAGAAATGCATCTCCGACAACATCCGCGTGTGTCGTCTAACGAGCCGGCTGTGGTCAGCCGGCTCGCGAGTCGAGGCCAGAACAAAGGAGGGCTCGCTACGGCTGATCATGTCGGCGGTCTGGTGAAAGATCTCAGTATGGGAGGCTGTCGTCTCTTGTTGGAGCAGGTTCCCTCATGGATGAGGGCCGGCTCGTCGGTTCACCTGGAATTTGAATTACCCGGATTGGGGCATGTCACCAATTTGACGGGTATGGTCAAGAGCGTCGACAAGGGAGAGGAGGGCAATCTGATCGGCGTCGAGTTCCAATTCGACAAAATGGAATACATTGAATATCGGGGATGGGGCGGGTCGGTCAAACAGGCCATCTGGCGGTGGATACGTCAAAAGTCGGGAGAGCCCACTCTCTATTGACTAGTCTTGTTCTCATCCTGCCCGGCTGATTCTTCCATCTCCGACCGGCAAATTTTGCCATGGTGATCTTCACGTGCCCCAAACACTCGGTTTTTGTGCGGAAAACCGCTGGCACGCAGTTTGAACCTCCCTTTGTGAGGAGGGCCTCGTGAAGGCTGTGATTCTGGCTGGAGGAGTCGGGTCTCGATTAAGCGAGGAAACTATCGGCCGTCCCAAGCCGATGGTGGAGATCGGCGGCAGGCCGATCCTCTGGCACATCATGAAGATCTATTCGGCCCATGGCATCAATGACTTCATTATTTGCCTTGGCTACAAGGGTACCATGATTAAGGACTACTTCGTGAATTATTCCCTATATCGCTCAGATATCACCATCGATGTGGCTCACAACAAGATCGAGGTCCATCACAACCATGCCGAGCCGTGGCGTGTGACGCTGGTGGATACGGGCGAACACACGATGACGGGGGGGAGGCTCAAGCGGGTGGCGCGATATGTCGAGAGAGAAGAGTGTTTCTGTTTTACGTACGGCGACGGGGTCGCGGATGTCGATCTGACCGCAGAAATTGCCTTTCATCGGTCGCATCGCAAATTGGCGACGGTCTGCGCGGTGTTGCCACCCGGTCGGTTCGGCGCATTGGAACTGACGCACGGGCGAGTGGTGAAGTTTACGGAAAAACCCATGGGCGACGGCGGCTTGATCAACGGTGGGTTTTTTATTCTGTCGCCGAAGGTGATCGACTTCGTGGAACAGGACTCGACGGTGTGGGAGGGCCAGCCGTTATATCGGCTGGCAACGTTGGGAGAACTGATGGCGTTCGAACACCGGGGATTTTGGCACCCGATGGATACGATTCGAGACAAGAATCACCTGGAGGAACTTTGGCGATCGGGGCGGGCGCCATGGAAGGTGTGGGAGTAAAGCTTCCCTCTGCCGAATTTTGGCGTGGCAAACGGGTGTTGGTCACCGGCCACACGGGGTTCAAGGGAAGCTGGCTGGCACAGTGGCTATCGAGGTTAGGGGCGTCTGTCGCGGGTGTCGCATTGCCCCCTGTGACAGAACCTAACCTGTTTACCCTGGCTAGGATCGACAAACTGCTCGACGGCTACTTTTGCGACATTCGGTCGTTCGATTCTCTGATTGGGATTATCAAGGCGGTGCAGCCTGAAATCGTCTTTCATCTGGCCGCTCAGCCGCTTGTGCGGGTGGGATATCGGATGCCGGTCGAAACCATTGAGACGAACGTGATGGGTACCACGTACCTGCTCGAAGCCTTGCGGACAGTGAAGTCTCTCCTGGTGGCGGTCTTAGCGACGACGGACAAGGTCTATCGGAATCGAGAACATTTGCGCTCCTTCCGGGAAGACGATCCATTGGGGGGCGATGATCCCTACAGTGCCAGCAAGGCGGCGATGGAGATGATTGTTGACGGTTATCGACGGTCATTCTTCGACGAGCGGGGTGTGGCGGTCGCGACGGTCAGAGCTGGCAATGTGATCGGTGGGGGGGATTGGTCAGCCGATCGGCTGATTCCGGATGCCATTCGGGCGTGGAGCAAGGGGGAGGTTTTGCGCGTCCGGCGCCCCGATGCGGTACGGCCTTGGCAACATGTGCTGGAGCCTCTCTGCGGGTATCTTCGTTTGGCGGAATTGCTGTGGGATACACCTTGTCTTGCCGGCCCCTATAACTTTGGTCCCGACAGTCGGGCGACGGTCGCTGTTCGCGGCGTGGTGGAGTTGGCCCGTGCTGCTTATGGCGGAGGTGAGGTTGCCTATGGAGACGGCCATGAAGGGTTGCATGAGGCAGGGGCGATCGCTTTGGAGTCGACCAAGGCGAAAAGCATCCTCGGGGTGGTTCCTCGGTGGGTGATCAAAACAGCGATAGAACGGACGATGAGATGGTATCAACGGCAGGCTGCCGGCGAGGACGCACGCCGGTTGTGCGAGGAAGATTTCGTCTCTTATGAGGAGCAGCCCGCATGACGGCCGCCAACGTCGAAGCCTTGAAAGAAGAAATTCTGCGGTTGGTGGGACGGTACGCCGAGGAAGCCTTCAAAGACCATCCTTTTGTGCCAGATGGTTCCCCGGTTCCCGCGTCCGGCAAGGTGATTGGCGCGCCGGAATTGCAAAACGCGGTGGAGGCGGCGTTGGATGGTTGGCTCACGGCGGGACGGTTCAATGACCAATTTGAAGATCGGCTGGCCACCGTCATGGGAGTGAAATATGCGCTCACGACCAACTCCGGCTCGTCGGCCAACCTGCTCGCCCTGTCTGCCTTGACGTCGCCGGAGTGGGGAGAACGGGCACTTCGGCCGGGAGACGAAATCATTACCGTGGCAACGGGATTTCCCACGACGGTCAACCCGATTCTTCTGCTTGGGGCTGTGCCGGTGTTTGTCGATGTGTCGGTGCCGACCTATAACGTTGATGTGGCCCAGTTGGAACAAGCGGTGTCGGAGAAAACCAAGGCGATCGTACTCGCCCACACGCTGGGGAATCCGTTCGATGTGGCGCGCGTCATGCGAGTCGCCCGCCAATATGGTTTGTGGGTGATCGAGGATTGTTGCGACGCGCTGGGATCCACCTATGAAGGGAAACCGGTGGGGACCTTTGGCGACATCGGCACGCTGAGCTTCTATCCGGCCCACCACATCACGACGGGCGAGGGCGGCGCCGTCGTGACAAACAACACAAAACTCAAGCGGATTCTGGAGTCGTTTCGGGACTGGGGACGTGATTGCTACTGTCCGCCGGGCCGGGATAATACCTGTGGACGTCGCTACTGCTGGCAACGGGGGGAACTGCCCAAGGGATATGATCACAAGTACATCTATACACATGCCGGCTATAACCTCAAGATGACCGATTTCCAGGCCGCGGTGGGCCTGGCGCAATTGGAGCGACTGCCCGACTTCATCAAGATACGAAAGCGAAACTTCCATTATCTGAAAGAAGGATTGGCTGACCTGCAAGAGTGGCTCATGTTGCCGGAGGCCACGCCACGGTCCGATCCGTCTTGGTTCGGGTTTCCGATCATGCTCCGCCCCGGCGCCCCAATTACGAGGGGTGAGCTGCTGGAGTCGCTCGATCGTCATCGGATTGGGAGTCGCCTTCTCTTCGGAGGGAACCTGACTCGTCAACCATACATGCGAGGGCGGCTCTTTCGCGTGCACGAAGAATTGAGTACGAGCGATTTGATTATGAACCAAGCGTTCTGGGTCGGCGTGTATCCGGGGCTCGATCGCGTCAAATTGGACTTTGTCATTGAAACCATCACGCGAACGGTGAAGGAGAAACAGCGTTTATGCCTGGCTTGCTGATAACCAAGCCCGATTCGGTCAAGCAATTGTTTACGGTGACGCCTTCGACCATTCCTGGCTGCGTCGAGCTGCGGCCACAGGTGCGGGAAGACCGGCGAGGGCGGTTCGTCAAGGTCTTCCATCGACACATGTTTGAGTTGTTGGGACTGTGTGCCGATTATGAGGAAGAATATTACTCGGTCTCGCGGAGAGGCGTGATCCGGGGCTTACATTTTCAGGTCCCTCCGATGGATCACGACAAGCTCATTTATTGTGTCAGCGGCCGCATTCAGGATGCCGCTGTGGACCTTCGCTGCGGCTCGCCGACCTACGGGCGATACGCTCTGTTCGACGTATCGGCGGAAGAAGGAAACATGGTCTATGTCCCCCGCGGCCTCGCTCACGGGTTTTGTACGCTCAGTGAATCCGCGATCGTGGTCTATAAAGTCTCGAGCGTCTATTCAGCAGAGCATGATCGTGGCCTCTTGTGGAATTCGGCAGGGATTCCCTGGGCGATCGGTGATCCCCTCGTGTCGGACCGGGACTTAACCCATCCTCCGTTTGAGTCGTTCAGAAGTCCGTTCAGCTATGGAGCGGGCTCATGAGAATTCTGGTCACCGGCGCCACCGGCTTTCTTGGGTCGCATGTCGTGCCAGCGTTGCGGAAGCAAGGGCATGAAGTGGGCTGTGTCGCACGAACCGGCTCTCTCCTCAGCCACTCACACGAGGGCTGCTCCGTATGGCGAGTGGCGGACAACGGCCAAGGGCTCCACGCGGCCGTGCAAACGTTTCGACCGGAGGTTGTCGTCCATTTGGCCGCGCTCTATGTGTGCGAACATCGTGAAGAAGACATCAGTCCCCTGATCAGAGCGAATGTTGAGTTCGGCGCACATCTGCTCGACGCCATGGGAAAGGGGGGATGCGACGCGCTCGTCTATGCGGGTACGGCCTGGCAGCACTACCGGAATCAAAACTATTGCCCGGTCAATCTTTATGCTGCGACCAAACAGGCGTTTGTGACAATCGCCGACTACTATCGCGATGCCGATGGCCTGCGTCTCCTGGAACTCCATTTGTACGACAGTTACGGGCCGGATGATCAAAGGCCGAAACTGCTCAACCGGTTGTTGGCCGTGGCGGAGACTGGCGAAGAGCTTGCGATGTCCCCCGGCACCCAACTGCTGCATTTGGTGCACGTCGATGATGTCAGCCGGGGTATCGCAATGGCCTGCGAGCAGGTGGTGTCCTTCAGGCCAGGAGAGCGGCGTGTCTATCGGCTTCCCTCGGAGAGGGCCGTGACGTTGCGGGAGCTGGTCGAGAAACTGAACGAGGCGGATCCCTTGCGCACCGTGAAGGTGCGGTGGGGAATGAGACCTTTTCGCCGACGCGAAATGTTGCGGCCGTGGGAGGGGGTGCCGGTTTTGCCGGGCTGGAAGGCAGAGGTTTCTTTGCAGGCGGGATTAGAGGCGGTCTGCCGCCTTCGCCCCATCGGCAATCGGATTGGAGGGTAGAATGTCCCTGCCGCTGGTCAGTCTCTGCATTCCCAATTACAACAACGAGCGATATCTGGACGTCTGCATCAGGAGCGCACTCTCTCAAACGTGGCCCCATGTCGAAGTAGTCCTTGTGGACGACTGTTCGACGGATGGCTCGTTCTCACTGGCCCGAAAATATGAGGAGCGGATTCGGCTGTTTCGCAATGAGAAAAATCTTGGACAGCCGGCGAACACCAATCGCTGCGTCGAGTTGGCGCGAGGAGAATTCGTGGCCATCGTGCACGGCGACGACTATCTCCTGCCGATCTTTGTGGAACGGTTGGCGCCGCTTCTGCAGCAGTACGAGCGGGCCGCTCTCGCGATCGGCGAACGGTACGAGACCGACGAAACAGGCGTGCTACGGAACATGACGCCGTTTTACACAACCGATTGCCTGATTCCTGGAGAAAAACAGGCCAAAGTATTCATGTTCATGTCGTTTCCGCCTTGCCAAGTGTTGATCAGACGAGCCGTTTACCGGAGCATCGGAGGGGCCGATCTCCGCCACGTGGTGAATCTGGACGGATTGCTGTGGTTCAAATGTGCGCTGGCTGGCGACATCGTCTATGTTCGTGAGCCCGTCGGTGTGTATCGAAAACACGGCGAGAGCACGACCGCCCGCTACAACAGGCGCATCGATCACATGATCGAATATTACATGACTTTATTGGCGATGCAGGAGGCGGGACGAGGCAGACCGTATTTGGAGCGATATTATGACGCGGCCGTCAAACGCGTGGGCGAGTTGACGGTTCGGTATTGTCGCGAGGTGTTTCGCGAAAAGAATTACGAGTTGGCCAAACGGTATCTTGCCTTGGCGACAGCGTTTGATCCCGCAATCAGCAAATCGAATCAGTGGCGGGCGCTGCACTATTGCCTTGAGAGTGAGGATCGCGACCCTCATGACCTGTATCAGCGGCTGATGGAGGGAGAGACTCAGCAGCGCATCACCAGTTATGAACCGCCGGAGGGATTTCAAGCACTGAAAAGTCAACAAGCTGGAGGGGCGTCGTCATGAACGCCTGTGCTCTCCTGGTGAGAGATCGCAAACCGCTTGTTCCATCAGTATTTGAACGAGCCATCGATCGCCGACAGAGGATCATTCTCTACGGGGCCGGCAAGATCGGACAACGGGTCGCGGCGGCTCTCAGGTGGTTCGGTCATTCGCCGGCGTTCTTCTGGGATCGATGTGCCGATCTGTTGGGAAGCGAGCGCGATGGCATAGAGGTCTTGCGCCCCGATTTGTCGACGATGTCGCTCGAAGAACGAGCTGATTGCCTCGTCGTTGTCACCATTTTTTCAGAGAATGTCGCCGAGCGGATCAGACAAGAATTGCTTTGCGCGGGATACCCGAATGTCTTGTCCGACAAGACGACCATCGGCGGCCTACTTGAAGCGGAATGTGTATCCCGTCTCCAAGCCGGCCGTTTCGAGTTCCAGCTCATGCGGTGTCATATCTGTCCGGTCGTCAGTGATGTGAGAAGCCGATGCGAGATCTTCGAACGTCATGTACGGGATTGTTTCGTCAGGGGCGTCGAAGCGCAGTTCGTTCCCGAAGTGGTCGTACCCTCGATGGGAGTTCTGATTTCCAATAAGTGCACGATGACATGCGAAGGCTGCAACCACCTCCGCGATCATTATACACCGGACGATCATCGGGATCTTGCTCCCGATCAGGTGATCGAGGATCTGCGGAAACTTCTTTCGGCGGTGGATTTGGTCAACAAACTTGTGCTGGTCGGCGGAGAGGCGTTGCTCCATCCGCGTGTCGAGGAGATCATCGATCAGCTCCTCCAGCTGCCCAAAGTAGGGATTCTCCAGATCATTACCAATGGAACGGTCGTGCCCAAAAGCCGCCGCGTGTTCGAACTGCTGGCGAGTCCTCGCGTCATCGTCGAGATCAGCGACTACGGCGATCATGTGCCGGAGCCCTTGCGGCCCAATGTCTCGCGGTTCATCGAGCACCTGGAGAATCATCGGATCCAGTATCGGCGGATTCGGACGTTGCAGTGGTTTGATTTCGGAGGATTTGAGGATCGAGGCTACACGGTAGAGGAAATTCGGCGTGTCTATCGCACCTGCTGTTTCCTGTCTCACGACCTTTTCGACGGCCGGTTGTACAAGTGCAGCAGGAGCGCTTATGGAACGGTGATCGGCAAGGTGCCGGACTATCCAGGTGACTACGTCGACATCCGAAGCCTGGATCGGCAGTCGCTGAGGATGCGTCTGATCGAGTTTCTATCGTTAGAATACGTGGAGGCGTGTCGTCACTGTAACGGATCTTCCGCCGCGTTGACGATGGAAGCGGGCAGGCAGATCGTCGTCGTGAAAAGGGGGCATCTTCGCCGGGATGGTTCCGGCTTGGAAGCGGCCGCCGGCGTTTAGCCGCGCGTACGGAAAGGAGACCGTCATGAAAGCGCAATTGAAACCCCGGATCAACCTCGACCATCGGACGCCGCTCCAGGACGTGATTCCACTTTCCACGCCGATGGTGCTGTTCGTCGATCCCGTCGATACATGCAATTTTCGTTGCACTTTTTGTCCGACGGGAGACCGAGAGCTGATCAAATCCACGGGTCGGTGGCAGGGGCGAATGTCATTCGATTTGTTTAAAAAGATCATCGATGACCTGGCCGAATTCGAGCAGCCGATCAAAGTCCTACGATTGTACAAGGAAGGCGAGCCGCTCCTGCACACGCAGTTCGCCGAGATGGTGCGGTATGCCAAGCGGAGCGGCCGCGTGGAATATATCGACACGACGACCAATGGCTATTTGCTGAGTCCGGAGCGGGTGGGGCCGATTCTTGACGCCGGGATCGATCGCATCAACATTTCCGTTGACGGGATGTCGAGCGAACAATTTTGGCGGTTCACTAAAACCAGGGTCGATTTCGAGAAATACGTCGAGAACGTCCGGCATCTCTATGAGCGCAAGGGATCCTGCGAGATCTGCATCAAAATTCCGGGCGACATCCTGTCCGATGACGACAAACAACGGTTCTTCGACACCTTCGGCGACTACGCGGACCGAATCTCGATCGAAAACTTCGCGCCCTGCTGGCCGGAATTCGACGTGGAAGCGCGCAGCGGCGTCGTGATCACGGAGGGGATTTACGGCAACCCGATCAAGGAAGTGTCGGTCTGCCCCTATATTTTTTACTCCATGGCGGTGAATACCGACGGAACGGTCAGCCTTTGTTTTTTGGACTGGGCCCGCAAGCTCATCATCGGAGACGCACGTCTTCAATCTCTTAAGTCGATCTGGGACAGCGAGTCAATGCACCGGCATCGAGTCGCCCATTTGAAGGGACGGCGCAAGGACAATCCGACTTGCGCCGACTGCGGCCAGCTCAGCCACTGTCTACCGGACGATATCGACGCGTACGCCGCCTCTTTGCTGACGAGGATTGAACGGCCACAAAAAACCGGGAGTCGCTGATGTCAAGCACCGGACGAGAAGAACGGATCCTGTTCATCATTCCACCCTATTTCAACGTGGACGACTACATGGGAAGCGATCGCGCGAACGTGCTGCCGTCGTTCACGATCCCATACGGCATTCTGTCTCTGGATGCTTATCTCAAGGCTCATTGCACGGTGCCGGTGACAGTCGACATTCTGGATTTGAATTTGTCGCTGCGCCAAGCCGTGGAGACGGGAGACGTCTCGCGAATCCAGGCCGTGTTCGATGAACTGATCAGAGAGCGGGTTCGGATCGCTCGGCCCGGGATCATCGGAATTTCGGCGCTGTTTAACGTGTCGTTCCGATACATGGGACATATTTCCGCCGTGGCGAAAGCCGCCGCCCCCGATGCGTTGATCGTTGCGGGTGGAGGGCTTCCGTCAGCCGGATTTCGGCAAGTGTTGGAACATTGCCCGGCCATTGACGCGGTATGCCGGGGAGAAGGAGAGATCCCATTGCGTGATCTGATCGAAGCCGATGACCGAGCCGATCTGTTGGAGCGGCACCCTTCATGGATGACCAGAGGAGGAATTGCGGTGGGTAAAATTCCCGCCCATACGTTCGTCGAGAACCTCGATGACATCCCCATGCTCGATTACAGGTTGGTCAATTTGGACGATTACAACTCCCGTTCTATCGACAAACGATACAGCAGTCAGCCGAAACGCGAGATGGCGATCCATACCTCACGGGGTTGTCCTTTTCTTTGCGTGTTTTGCGCGAACCCCTCGTTGCACGGGGCGGATGTGCGGGCCATGAGTGTGGCGCGCGTCGCCGCCGAGGTGCGTCGGATGAAAGAACAGTGGGGCATGACCGTGTTGCTGATCGAGGACGACCACTTCTTTTTCGACAAAGCGCGGGCGAAGCAAATCTTGCGTGAATTGATCGATCTCGGCGTGCGCGTGGAGTTCCCCAATGGGATCGCCGTCTATGCCATCGACGAGGAAGTAGCGAGCCTGTTCCAACAAGCCGGAGTGTCCACGGTGGCCTTGGCGGTCGAATCAGGATCCGACTACGTTCTTCATCGCATCATCAAGAAGCCCTTGAAGACCAGCCTCGTGAAAGGCAAGGTGGAACTCTTGCGAAAATACGGGGTGCAAAGCCACGTCTTCATCGTGCTGGGGCTGCCGGGAGAAATGGACGAGCACCGGCTGCAAACGCTCGATCTGTTGCTGGACGTCGGGTTCGACTGGGTACACGTCTTTTGCGCCGTGCCAATCTTGGGCAGCCGTCTCTACGACATCTGCGTGACCAACGGATATATGGACACGGGAGATTTCCTTGATCACGTCAACACCAAATCGGTCATCCGGGCCCCCGGTGTCGATCCGGAAGCTGTTCAGGCGTTCGCCTATGAGATGAACCTGCTCGTCAACTTCGTCCACAACTACAACCTCAAAGTCGGGCGATTCGAAACGGCGGCCAAGTACTTTGAGAACGTGACCAGCAAATATCCAGACCATGCGCTGGCCCACCATGCCCTCGCCAGGGCTTACGAGGGGCTTGGGCGATGGGAGGAGGCGGACCGCTGTCGCCGTCGCTATCAAGACATCATCGAGCGGGATGAGTGGTGGCGGGAACGAGCGCGGAAATATGGTTTGTCGGATGGCGGAGTCTCGGCGGCGGTCCCACTCGCTGGGAATCACCCTGCCGTCATAGAGTCATGAGAGTCTTGCACATCACTGCCCATCTTGGCGGCGGGGTCGGCAAGGTGTTGTCCGGCGTGGTCGCCGAATCGGCGCGACGCCGTGACGACACGCGCCATACCATTGCCTGTCTCGAGGTGCCGGAGAAGCGCACGTTTCTCGACCGTGTCCTTTCATGGGGAGGAGAGGTGCTAATCGCTCCCTCGTTCGACCGCCTGGCCGAAGAGGTCGACCGCGCCGATATCGTGCAAGTGGAATGGTGGCACCATCCCACTGTCGCGGGATGGCTGTGTTCCGGCGTTCTGCCTTCCATGCGACTGCTTGTCTGGTGCCACGTGTCCGGGCTGTATCCTCCCGTTATTCCTCCCGAGTTTGTTTTGTCGGTTCATCGATTTCTTTTTACGTCGCCGTGCAGTTGGGAGCATCCAACCTTGGCGGCCTTGCGGCCCAGGCTCAAGGGGCGAGCGGAGGTGGTTTTTAGCTCAGGCGGGTTTGATGATCTTCCTCCTCCGCCGGAGCGAGTCTTTGAAACGTCGTTACAAGGAGGGTATGTCGGCTCGCTCAATTTCTCCAAACTTCATCCGCGCATTTTGGACTTTGTTCAGGCTGTCCACCTACCAAACTTTCGATTGGCTCTTGTTGGAGATCCGGTGACGGGGCGGCAACTGATGGCCGAGGCGACGATGATGGGGGTAAGAAACCGGCTCGACGTGCGGGGCTATCGTGAAGACATCCGGGCAGAGCTGATCGGATTTGACATTTTCGCCTATCTTCTCAACCCATTCCATTACGGCACAACGGAAAATGCGTTGCTTGAAGCGATGGCCATGGGAGTCGTGCCGATCGTACTCGACAATCCGGCGGAGCGATGTGTGGTCTCGCACGGGGAAACCGGCGTGATTGTCAATGGTCCTTCTCAATTCGCTGATGCGCTGGACTGGCTGGCGGCTCACCCCTTGGAACGAGCAAGGTTGTCGGCGAACGCCAGTCGTCTGGTGCGCCGGCGCTTTGCCATTGGTCGTACTGTTGCGGGATTGGAACATCATTATCGGCGGTTGCTCACCGAGCCAAAACGCTCCTTCGACTTTCGGCCGATTTTCGGAGAAGAACCGGCCGATTGGTTTCGGTCTTGCCAGGGAGATGAAGCCTGGAGGTTTCAGCGGAATGGCATGCTGCATGACGCCGCCAGGCGAGGGCCCGCAGTGCTCTACGAACGGACCAAGGGGTCCGTTTTTCACTACCATGCCGTCTATCAGGCGGACGAACGGTTGGCTCGATGGGCGAAACAGCTCGATGCCGCATGAGATTGTTCCACTCGCTTCCGAGCATCGCCATGGCGCGCGAACTTCTGCGGCAATTGATATCGTCCCGTTCCCTGGTCCGTCATCAGCCTGTCGATAAGCCGCTCATCCTGTATGGATCGGGGAAACTGGGCCGAATGGCGGGAGAACTGTTCAGGCGGCTCAACATTCCCATTGCCTATGCCGTGGATCGTGCTTGTCGCACAGGCGATCGGCTGCTCGATGACATCCCTGTCATCCGACCAGAGGCTGCAGAGCAGATCGATCGGGAAACCTGCCTGATCGCGGTCTGCATCGTCACCGCCCCCTATGAACCCATTCGAGACGAACTGGCGGCCATGGGGTGGCGGCATATTTTTCCCGTCTATGATGTCTTGGATGCCTATCGCGATCGACTCCCCCTCGGCAACGGCTGGTTTGCGGAAGTCTTGGATGATGAAGACATCAATCAGATCGACGAGGTTCTCGCAGGTTGGAGCGACGACTGGTCGCGAGCCGCCCACCTTCAGGTTTTGGCCTGGCGTTTGCACAGAACGGAATGGGAATTTGACCGGGCGCCGGTGTGTATCGAAGATCGATACTTCATTGAGCCTGTGCGGCTGGCGATGGGATTACGGGAGCGCTTTCTTGATGCAGGTGCCCACCATGGGACGGTAATCGCCAAGTGGTTGGAACTGGTTCGTCATCGATGTGACAGCGTGATGGCCGTTGAGGCCGATCGCGATAATGTGGCGCACTTGCGAAGATGGGTGGCGACACTACCTCGCGCGATTCGGGAAACAATCATGATCAGGGATTGTGCGTTGGCAGAAGAAAGCGCCGAGAAACGCTATCAGCAAGGGTGGGGATTTTCGTCACGCATTGACCCGCGTGCGGCCTGGCCTGTTCAAGCCTTTCGTCTTGATGATCTCGATTTCCCTCTGACTTTCGGGAAAATCCATTTGGAAGGCGGCGAACTCAATGCGCTCCGGGGAGGAACCGAGACGCTCCGCCGCTGTCGTCCCATTTTGGCGATCACGACCTATCACAACGCCGATGGATTGTGGCGCATTCCCCGATTCCTGATGGAGACGTTGCCGGATTATCGATTTCTCATGAGATTGCACGGGTGGTGCGGGACTGGCTCGGTCGTCTATGCCATTCCGAATGAAAGGAGGAGGGTGGCGTAATGGGCTTGATCAATATTCTCCTTCCGACCATTCGGTTTTCCGCCATGGCCAAGGACATCATGGTCCAACTCTTCAGGGCAGGAGAAGAGAACCGCGACGTTCATGTCACCATCGCCGATGGGCAGGAGAATGAAGAAAAGAAGAGGTGGATCCTCGCGTCCGCCGATTTGCTGAGCAAAGACGGCCGGTTTGCCTACATCGGGTTACAGGACCCCACCGAACGGTTGTACCGAGCCGCGCAGATCGAATCGGAATGGGTTCTGCTGGTCGCGGATGACGACCTCTTCAGCATCAACTATTTGCGATGCGCTCTCGACGCCGTCCGAACGGCGGCGCCGGCCGTGACCGCGTTCGTGCCCCGCCTTTATCTTAGTTACTCGCCCAAGAGGCACCTGCTGTATCGGCTGAAACCAATCAATGGACCCGACCAGCGTGAGAGACTCACGTCCCTCTTTACCCAAGGTCACAACGGTCTCTTGACCTTTGGAGCGATGCGGCGCCGTTTGTTTTGGGAGTGGATGGATTTTGTCAGAACGAAACCCATCTGGCCGTCCTACAGTGATCAATTGTTCGTCAGCTACTTGGCGATGAAGGGGTGGCTGCTGCCCATGGCCGAGGAGTGTGCCATTCTCAAGGACGATGGAGACTGGCATGATCCGCCCCGGGCGATCCGCAAGGACGCGCGCAGCTATCAAGAAGAGTTTTTGACATTGTTTCATGAGGTGTTTTGGACGGCCGACCTGTTTGCGTTTTTGCGAGAGCGTGGTTTGGAAGACGAGGCCGTTCCCGCGGTGATGGGCAGAGTCAGGACGCTATTGGGCAACGGTGCCGCGAATTTCCCTCTTCGTCTGTCTGTCTTGGACATTAAGCCCAGCCCCCGTATGCGGGAAGCAAAGGAGCTTGTGCAACAACTGGCTGCCGAGGCGAACACCATGCTCGCCAAATCTCTCCCTGAGCAGATCCGATTTCTTGAGGAGATAGTCGAGGTGAGCCGGTCGTTGGGCCGGCAGTCTGGCCCCGCTTCCGCCGTGCCCGAACAAGACGAGCAGAGAGGGAAAACGACTCCTGTCAGTCTCTTCATCAGTTCAGGAACGGAGAGCGGCGCGAGAGAAGCCGATCCTGCGGTGTCGGTGATCGTGCCGTGCTACGCCCAGGCCGATTTTCTGGCCGAAGCGATTGAAAGTGTCGTGACCCAAACCTTCAGTGACTGGGAATGTCTCATCGTCGATGACGGCAGTCCAGACCATACCGCCCAAGTCGCCCGTGATCTTATCGCTCGGTATCCCGACAAGCGGATTCGATTGATCCGCAAGACGAACCGCGGACTGTCCGACGCGCGCAACGCGGGTATCCGGGAGGCCCGCGGGCGATACATTCTTCCCCTTGACGCCGACGATCGGTTGGATCCGCGCTATTTGGCGGAGACCGTGCCGATTCTGGAAAGAAATCCCGACATCGCCATCGTCTATGTTGATGAACGGACCTTCGGAGAGACGGAAGGCATTCATCGTAAAGGCGTCGTGACATTGGAGAGTCTTCTCGTCGGCAATGTCCATGACTACTGCTCGTTGTACCGTCGCTCGGTGTGGGAACGTGTGGGAGGTTACTCTCCAGCGATGTATCTGGGCGCCGAGGATTGGTGCTTTTGGATCGGCGCCGCCAAACTTGGGTTTCGATCCTACCACGTCGGACAACCGCTGTTCTGGTGTCGCAGAAGGCGCGGCACGATGGTGGAGCGGGTCCAGGCGAATATGAACGTGATCAAGGCGCACATAGTGTTCCATCATCCGGACTTGTTTATCGAGTCTGGCAAAGAGAAGGCGAGGCTTATTCTCTCGACGCCCAGTGAAGCAGTCCGCGAGCAGTTGAAAAAAGCTCGTGCGCTTCATCCTGACAATGAGCTGTTGGAAATGTTTTCGCGGTTCGTGCAGGGCGACGAGGAAAGCAGCAAGCCGACTGTACTTCGGGGAAATGGGACGTGGGCGAACGAACGGGAGGCAAGATGGGTCAAAGTCGCGACCGTTCTTGAGCAGATCCTTCGAGAGATTCGCCGGAACGATCCCAACCGGCCCTTGCGGATTCTCGACGTCGGTTGCGGTTCCGGTTGGCTGACCGATTGTGTCTCGATGTACGGATCTTGCGAGGGAGTGGATCCCGATCCCCTCGCGATCGCCGACGCTCGCCGGCAGTTCCCGCATCTTCGATTTGAAGCCTGTGAGGCAGGCCGGCTTCCTCCGAGCCTCAAGACCGCCTCTTACGACCTCGTCCTCTGCTCGCGGCTGCTGGAGGGGATGAGACAGGAGATGCGGGATGCCATCTGCAAACAACTGACCCGTCTGTTGAAGCCGAACGGCTATCTTATTTTAACGATGCGGCGCGGCGAGATATGGGAACAATGGAGCAAAGCTGGGCTTCCCTCTAACCAAGCAGAAACGTGGATGACGGAGGCACAGGTCTCGGAATTGGTGGCTGCCCATGGTTTCCAACCGATCCAAGTTGAGAGACTCTATGGCGAGATTCCAGAACGTCGGTATGTTCCCGCTCCGACTCCGGCTGATCTGAAATCGAGAGAGCTGATTCCGATGGATCAAGTATGGGTCTGCCGGTTGGGCATGCCCGCAAGCCCGTCGACTGTTCTCGGGCAGCCGACGGTCTCCGTGATCGTACCGACCTGCAATAGACCGGACAGACTGCGCGAAACGTTACAGAGCGTACTGGCTCAGAGTTACCGGGACTTTGAAATCATCGTCGTCAATGATGGAAATGTCGATGTGAGCTCCGTGATCGATACGCTCAATACGGATGACCGTATCACCCTCATCAACCACGATCGCAACCGCGGGCTTGCCGCCGCGCGCAATACCGGTATCAGGATGGCCAGGGGGAAATACATCGCTTATCTAGACGATGACGACCGCTATTTGCCCGATCATCTGGAGACGTTGGTGACGGTGTTGGAGAAGGGGCCCTATAAGGCTGCGTACACCGATGCGTGGCGTATCCATGAGCGATGCGAGGAAGGACGATACGTCGAAGTCGGTCGTGACATACCCTATTCCCAGGAGTTCAGCCTGCCTCATCTGTTGATTGGTAATTACTTCCCTGTTCTCTGCGTCATGCACGAGCGAAGTTGTTTAGATGAAGTAGGGTGCTTCGACGAATCGTTGTTCGCGCACGAAGACTGGGATCTCTGGATTCGTATAGCCGAAAAGTTCCCCTTTATCCATGTAAAAAAAGTCACGGCGGAATTCACGTGGAGAACGGACGGCAGCTCCATGACGAGCAGTACCCGACACACCTACTATAGGACCACGGACATCATCTATCAAAAGTACAGGCCTTTGGCCGAGCGGTTCCCCGGTGTGCTGGCCGCGCAAGAGCAGCGGTTGGCAGAGTACAAGAAACAATTCCAATCCGATCGGTTCGTCTGTTCCATCATCATTCCGGTGTTCAACAATCTCGAATTAACCAAGCAGTGCCTCATGGCCCTGGCTTCTGCGACAACCGCTGTCGATTACGAGGTTATCCTGGTCGACAACGGTTCGACGGATGGAACGGCGGAGTTCCTGCAAACCCTCCAGGGCGATGTGCGAATCATTCGAAACGATGAAAATCTGGGGTTTGCCAAGGCGTGCAATCAGGGCGCACGAGCCGCGCGCGGCAAATATCTTGTTTTTCTGAATAACGACACGGTTCCACTGAAGGGTTGGCTACAGCCGCTGGTCTCTGAAGTGGAGGAGCACCCGGAAGTCGGCATAGTAGGGAGCAAATTGTTGTATCCGGACGGTACGGTGCAACATGCGGGCGTGGTGTTCTCTCGGGATGGGGTGCCGTATCACATCTATCAAAGGGTATCGGCGGATTCGCCGGCCGTCGGCAAGCGGCGGGAGTTCCAGGTCGTTACTGCGGCGTGCTTGTTGATTCGTCGTGACCTGTTTGAGGCCGTCGGTGGATTCGATGAAGCATTCGTCAATGGTTTCGAGGGCGTGGATCTCTGCCTCAGGGTGCGCAAGAGGGGAGCGCAGGTCGTGTACCAGCCGCGCAGCATGCTGATCCAGCTCGAAGGTCAGACCCCCGGGCGCAAGGCGGGAGAAGCCGACAATGACCGTCTGTTGAGGGAACGGTG
Organism: Nitrospira sp.; assembly: GCA_024331045.1. Taxonomy (GTDB): domain Bacteria; phylum Nitrospirota; class Nitrospiria; order Nitrospirales; family Nitrospiraceae; genus Nitrospira_D. The sequence goes on along the minus strand of JANDJC010000011.1, from coordinate 9,930 downwards.
GAACAACCTTCTGTGGCTGGAAGATGAAGATCTCCACTATCACACGGACGGATACAAATTGGTCGGAGATCTCTCTGGCGCGAACAGGGCGACGCGCGTTGTTCCTCTGACCGACGTGCATGACCGGGCTTGTTGGGCCCATGTTGCGGCGACTCAGGCAGCTGCGCTCAAGAGAGACTGGGAAGCCGTCAGGCGCGAGATCCGTCTGGTGGACGATTGGCCCAATGATCGCTTAGTCCTTTTATGGGGGGCCAAAGTCGCCGAGCGATTGAAAGAATCGAAGTTGCAGGTTCGATTTTTGGCTCGGGCTGTGGAGTTGGGGGCCACATCGGATGAACGCGTTATTCTAGCTCGTTTGTTGCTCGAACAGGGGGAGCTGGTCGGGGCCGATCAGCAGCTTCGCGTTGCGCTGCGTTTGCAGACGGATCACCCCGAAGGTCTCTTGCTCCAGGGAGTGCTCTGCATGCAGCGAGAACAGTATGGGGAGGCCGAGTCATCGTTCGCTCGTGCGCTCAAAGCTGGCGCCAATCGCCGCACATGTCTGATGGGGATGGGGATGGCCGCTATCGGACAGTCCTATCCCCAGGGGGCGTGGGAACGATTTTGTGAGGTCTTAGCCGATCACCCCGATGACGGGGAGGCGGTCCATTGGTTGCTGCGCGTAGGCACGGCGCAGAATCGATGGGAGGAATTGAGCCGGTACTTAGCGTCGTATGTCAAGCGCAATCCTGGCGATCTGGCTGTGCGGTTCGCGCTGGCCGGCGTGTGGCTTCGCGCGGATCAGGTGGAGGAGGCGAAGCGAGAACTGGAGACGATCCGCGTACTCAATCCGCAATTCGATGGCCTGGCAGACTTAGAAAAAGCGATCTCTCAAAAAGAAGCGACGCTGACAGTGCCGACGGCGGAGGACTAGCGATTATGGCAAGGACGCTGGTCGTCCAACTGGCGAGGCTCGGCGATCTGATCCAGACGATCCCGGCGATCACGGCGCTCAAGACGGTCGATCCAGAAGGTGGCGTGGATCTTCTGTGTCCCTCCGTGTTGGCGCCGATTGGGCAGCTCATCCCAGGTGTTGACCGGGTGCTGGAATGGGATGGGACCCTCTGGCAGCGGTGGGCGGAAGACGCGTCGGCGGGTTTACTGCCGACGCACCTTGAGCGGGCCGCCAAACAGCTTGAGGCACTCGCCACATCCCGATATGGGACAGCCTATGTGCTGAACCAGCACCGTCGGGCTTTGTTGGCTGGTTCCTTACTGGCGGACGAAGTTAAGGGTCCGCTGCTTGATGGTCCTCTCGGGACCACCTTGGCTCCTTGGGCCGCCTACGTGCGGGATGTCGCGCATACAGGACGCGGCTGCCGTGTGCATCTAGCCGATGCGTTCTGCGGGTTGTGCGGAGTCTGTCCTCCTGGGACTCCTCCAGTTCTGATCAACACGTCGCATCCGTTGCCGGCTGACTTGGAATCGCTCGGCCGTCATGGAGAGCCGTGGGTCGGGCTCATCCTGGGAGCCGGAGCGGTTGAACGACTGGTACCAATTCATGTGTGGAAGGAATTGGTTGTCAGGTTTCTGGAGACGGTTCCCACCAGCCGTGTCGTCCTGCTTGGCCACGAACGGGAACGGGGACAATGGCTGTATGATCTCCTTTCACCCTCGCTTGTGAGCCGTGTCTGGGATGTAACCGGCCGTACATCGCTTCGTGATCTAGCGGCGATTCTCCGCCGCTGCCACTATGTGATTGGCACCGATACTGGGCCACTGCATCTGGCGTCCGCTCTCGGAGTGAGAGTGATCGGCTGGTACTTTGCGCGGGCTCGTGTGCATGAAACCGGCCCCTATGGCGTTGGCCATGTGGTGTGGCAGGCGGAAGATTTGGATGGGGGAGGCCACAAGGAGCGAACCGATGTGAGACCCCTGCAATGGCCAATCGAGGAAACGGCCGGTCTTCTCATGCAGGACCAGCAATTCCAAACCATGCTGAGGGTTCCTGGCTGGTCAGTCTGGACCAGCCACTGCGATCGATGGGGGGCGTATTACACCGAGAGAGGAAGCCTATCGAGCCCCCCTCCCGAACGGGAAGCGCTCTGGGCCGAACTGTCGCCGTTGGTCTTGAGGTAAGCGAGGGCACGTGAACAACTTGCTGGACAATCTTGAATGGCTTGGCAAAACGGCTCCCGCCCTGGCCGAGGCTGTGCGATTGGCACCGGGAGGTGTGCTCTCGCTCCTTCCATCGCGCGAGGGAACGGTCACGGCGAAATGCGGTGATCGCTGGATCCACAGTTCGTACGATCCTCGTAAAGAAGCCCGTTCCTGGGCTGACGCGCAATTCAAAGACTGGAGAGACGAGGAAGTCGGTGTGGTGCTCGGTGTCGGGCTCTTGTATCACGTGGAGGCGTTGGCGTCGCTGAAGCAAGACGGCCGCAGGTTGGCGGTGCTTGTTCCGGATCCGTCCGTGCTCAAAGACGCGCTTGGTGCTCGTGCGCTTGGTCGCTGGCTCGAAACCGTTGAGTGGATCTGGGGTCACCCGTCGGACATGGCGGATCGTTTAGCCGGCCTTGCGAGCCCCTTGCGGTTCATGACCTATGCGCCGGCAGCCGGCCTGCATGAAGCCGTTCATCGTGAGGTGGAAGCATCTTTGCGCCGGCTGGTGGCGGCCCGGCAGAGTGGACGCCTGCGGATTGCAGTGGTCGGCCCCATCTATGGGGGATCGTTGCCAATTGCCCAGTACGTGACCTCGGCGCTGGAGTTGCTGGGCCATCGTGTGACCTGGATCGATCACAGTGTCCACCACACCAGCTATAAACGGTTCAATTCCTACCAAGATGCCCGCCACCGCCTGACGATGCAAGGCCGCTTCGCGGAGCTCTTGAGTTTGGATACGGTCGCTCGATTGGCCGAGGATCCACCGGATCTGGTGCTCGCCATGGCCCAGGCCCCCTTAACCGCCGGCGTGTTGGAGCACGTGCGGAAGAAGAAATTTCCCACCATCATGTGGTTCGTGGAAAACTACCGGCACCTGACCTATTGGCGGCAACTGGCGTCAAGCTACGACTATTGGTTTGTGATTCAGCGAGGAGATTGCGTCGAGGCGCTAAGAAAGGCTGGCGCAGCCCACGTTCATTACTTGCCAATGGCTGCTGATCCGCAAGTCTTTTATCCCAGTTCGCTGACCGAGACTGAACAACGTGAATACGGCGCCGATGTCTCGTTCGTGGGGGCCGGTTACCAGAACCGACGTCTGCTCTTGCCGCGCTGGTTGTCACCTGAATGGACGTTCAAACTGTGGGGAACCGAATGGGAAGGAGCGGCCGATCTGACTTCGGTGTTGCAGCGAGGCGGCGCGCGCATCGACATCGAGACCTGCCGCAAGGTATTCAACGCCACCACCATCAATTTGAATCTCCATTCATACAACGGACCATCGTTGGACCCCCAGGCGGACTTCGTGAATCCACGGACGTTCGAACTGGCTGCTTGTGGGGCGTTTCAATTGACCGACGAACGCTCCTTGTTGCCCGAGTTGTTTGCCGATCAAGAAATCGTTCGATTTCGGTCTCCCGATGAGGTGCCACGTCTGATCAGTCGGTGGCTTCATGACGACCACAACAGGAGGGAGGTGGCTGAGGCCGCGCGGCGACGAGTCCTGGCCCACCACACCTATCGCCATCGGATGGAAGAGCTATTGGCGGTGATTGGTCTCCGCCAGCCGGACCGAATCGGCGCCGTCCTGCGTGGGGATCGAAATGCGGGAGCGCTGGCCGCCCGGGCTGAGACTCCGCCGGAGTTGGCGGCGCTTCTGGGGAGATTTCCTCCCCATCAGCGGGTCGAACTGAAAGATGTGGCTGACAACATTCGGGCCCGCGGCGCAAGCCGTCGCTTGGCTCGCGAGGAATTGCTCATTCTTTTGTTGGATAGTTACCGCTCGGAAACGAGGGATCTTGTTTAACGGTTCATGAACGAGATGGAGAAAACGAGTGAATCGGGACGGCGTTTCAAACCGGACTGATGACACAGGGCGTATGAGGCAAGTCCTGGTCGTGAATGTGACCAGGATGGGCGACCTGGTGCAGATGGGGGCTCTGCTGGGCCGGCTGGCGCAAGAATGGCCTGGCTGTGCCGTCGATCTCGTGATCGATCGGCGGTTCGCTTCCGTCGCTGCTCTGTTACCGGGTTTACGAGAGGTCGTCACCCATGACTTTCATGAGCTGATCGATGAGAGTCGAGCGGCCGTCAAAGATGTTGTCGCCCTCTATCGGGAGCTGGCGGAGTGGCTCCGCCCGTTGGTGGAGCGCCGGTATGACCGCATCATCAATCTCACGTTCAACCGGGCCAGCGCGCTCTTAGTTAGTGCTGTTGGGGCTCCAGACATTCGCGGTGCCAGGACTGCCTGGGATGGTGGCACGGTCATTGACAATCCTTGGATGGCCTATTTCGCCGATATGCATCACTTCCGCCGGATCAATCGGTTCAATCTGGTCGATCTCTACGCCTTGGGCGGGAGCGGACCTGGTCCTTTCACGCCGCTTCGGTTGATGGTTGGGAAATCGGATCAAGAATGGGCTCGTCAGGTGCTCTTCGCCCACGGCCATGAGCGGATGGAGTGGATCGCGATTCAGGCCGGCGCCAGCGACGTGATGAAGGCGTGGCGTCCGCAACAGTTCGGCCGTACATTGGCGCTTCTGTCCAAACGCTGGAACGGTGGAGTGGTATTTCTCGGAGCCGAGTCCGAAAAAGAAATGGTGGCCCAAGTTGTGCGAGACTACCAAGCGGCGGGAGGAACCAATCCGATCAAGAACCTGACCGGCCAGACCACAATCCATCAAGCCACGGCGGTCCTGGCAGCGTCTCGCCTGCTGCTGACGAATGATACGGGCCCCATGCACTTGGCCGTCGCGGTGGGGACTCCGGTCGTCGATCTGTCGGTCGGCCATGTCGATTTCTGGGAAACCGGTCCCTATGGGCCCGGTCACTGGGTGCTGCAACCGGAGTTGGACTGTGCGCCCTGTGGGTTCGATCACGTGTGTGTGCACCAGACCTGTAAAGATCAGTTGCAGGCCGATCAGGTGGCGGCGTTGTTGCTTCATGTCCTGGAAGACGATCCCTTCCCGGCCGATATTCGAGGATTCCGTGTTTATCGCTCGGATGTTGATGAAGATGGATTGGGAACGTTTCGATGTTGTGTGGGCCACGAGGCTGTTCATGAAAGATGGTACGCCGCATTTTGGCGCCGCCATTGGTACGAGACGTTCACCGGCCAATGCAGCAACATTCCTCCCCCGGCGCCACCCCCGCCTGATGTCGAGGCCGCGAGAGCGGCGTTTGAATCCCTGATGCCGGCTGTCGATCGTGCATGCACTCAGGCCAGTGAGATCGTTCGAGTCGTAACCAATCGGCCGCTCGATGTTCGGAAACTTCAGACGCTGCAACGCTCGCTTGCTCAAGAGCGAGAACGGCTTGTTAGCTTGGGGATGAAGTCAATGGCGACCAGACCCATCACGATCGCGTTTCTCAGGACTGCGCAAGGCGACGATGTGGAAGGGTTGGAAGCGATGGTCCGCCACCAAGCATTGGCGTATAGGCACTGGCGGACCTGTTTGGCTCAAATAGGGGGGGCGTTGGGCATCGCTGACAAGGAGGAACGGAAGAGCGGGTCTGGGAGCAGGCCTGTTCCTGCCACTGCCTATGCGACCTGAAGACGGGTGAACGTTTGTGAGGCGGGTGTAAGGGAAAGCGGCCTTGATTGTCGAAACTCAAGGAAGCAAGGGAACAAGGGAACAGGAAGAAGGAGAAGAGCGATGCGAGTACAGCTCGATCAAGAAGAATGGGTGGTGGAGGGCCACGCAACGTTGGAAGACGTGTTTGCCGACATTAGCGACCGCGCCCATGCTCGGTCCCGTCTAGTGACGAAACTACAGTTGGATCATCGAGACATCACGGATCGAGACCTTGATTGTTCCTTGTTGAAGCAGCCGGCTTCCCAGTATGAGAAGCTTATCGCTCTGACTCAGTCGATCGCGGAGCTCGAACATGATGCCTGGATCGCCGCTGGCCGCTATGCCAAATTGTTGTACGCGGAGGGGATGCCGCTGGTGGAAGCTTGGCGGGCTGGGACCCCTCGCGATCATGCCATGAACGAGTGGCTTGGCCGGTTGGCCGATTATTTGGAATTTACCGAAGGGGGGGATCGGCAACGTCCTACCGATCGGCGCACCTCCCTGAGTTTTTGGGTGCAGGAGCTGTTGGCGGCCAGAGAGCGAGGTGACATGGTCCTGACAGCCGACCTCTTGGAATACGAAATCCTGCCTCGCTTGGCGGCATAGCCTTCGTCCAATCGTTGAAGAAGGCGAGCCTGCTGGTGTTCGTTCTTGCCCATTGCCGTGTTGTGTTCCTGCGTCGGCCGCCGCTGCTTAAGTCTTCCGACGATCAGCCGATAACATGGGTGATCAGCGAATGGCGCTGAGAGAGAAACGGGCTTCCGCACGGATGCTGGAAGCGAGCAGAAACGGTTTAGTGGCAAGGAGGAAGAGGTATGGCTCTAATCGTTAACAACAATCCCGCGTCGATCGCGGCCCAGCGGAATCTCACGGTCAGTACCAACGCATTGCAACGGTCTGTCGAGCGGTTGTCATCCGGCTTGCGGATTACCCGCGCGGCGGATGATGCAGCCGGGCTCGGCTTGTCCGAGACCTTGCGGGCTCAAATTCGCAGCATCAACCAAGCAACCCGCAACGCTTCCGATGGGATTAGTTTGACACAGATTGCCGATGGAGCCGCGGAGGTTATTGGCTCCTTGTTGGCACGAATGCGCGAGTTGGCCTCGCAATCGTCGAGTGGCACAGTGGGGGCTACCGAACGGTCATACATCGATCAGGAGTTTGTTGCCTTGCGGTCTGAAATCGACCGGATTGCCCAGACCACGGAATTTAACGGACAAGCCTTGATCAGTGGTTCCTCCATCAGCTTCTCGATCGCGATCGGGTTCCGCAGCGGAACGGGCAATACCTTGTCGCTGGATTTAAACAGCATCACGACGACGTCATTGGGTATCGCGAGCGTCAACGTTTCAACGTCGGCCAACGCCATGAGTGCCCTGGCGAATATTGACAGTGCCATCAGCGCCGTGGCAACCGCACGAGCCGAGTATGGATCACTCCAAAACCGGTTGGAAGCCACGATTGCCAACCTCCAGGTGACGAGCGAAAACCTGACAGCGGCCGAGTCCCGCATTCGTGATGCGGACATCGCCTACGAAACGTCGCTGTTTGTCAAGAACCAAATTCTGGTGCAGGCCGGTATCTCGGTACTGGCGCAAGCAAATACATTGCCGCAAAACGCTTTAGCGTTGTTGCAGCGGTAATCTGACAACAAATCGGCCGCCCGGCCTTTTGAAGGCTGGGCGGCCGCATAGTCGGGGGAGTGTTGGAGCGTTTTTTCAACAACAGGAACAGAGAGGCTGCCATGGTAACACCGGTTAGTGGGAAGGCAGATCTCTTAGCTTCATTTCTCAAGGAGCATCGATCAGGGCGAGGGCCAGCGAAGCCGACGGATCAGGCTGAGACATTCGATCAATTACATCAAGCAACGGCTATCTCTTTGCCCGATCATCGCAACGATAACGAGCTTACACGATCAATGGCGAAGATCGAAGAACTCCTTCAATCGACCGGACTTCAGGTTCGGCTTCTGGTTGACCGAGAAACCGAGCGGGTGGTGGTGAAGGTCGTTAAGGAATCGGGAGAAGTGGTTCGCCAGTTCCCACCAGAAGAGATTTTGGAGCTGGCCAAGTATCTGTCCGAGGAACAGCAGAACCAGTTGGAGAGGGGTGTGTTGTTGGAAGAGCGAGTCTGAAGGTCTGAGCGAAAGAGAGATGTCCGATCCGGACATGAACAGGCGGAGGCCAGAGAGTGGCGACAATTAGTTTCGGAGGGCTCGGCAACGGCATCGATTTTGGGCCGGTCATCGAGCAGTTGCTGAAGGTTGCCCGGTTGCCGATCGATCGATTGAACGAGAAAAAAGCCTCGCTTCACTCGAAAAGCGCCGACTATGCCACGCTCAGCACCAAACTGGTGATGCTCCAGAGTGCCGCTGAAAAATTAAGACGAGCCATCTCCTTTGATCAGTCCACCGCTAGCGTTTCGGATGGAACGGTGATGGCCGTGGTGGCTTCCTCCTCGGCGATACAGGGCACCTATCAAATTCAGGTCACGAGACTCGCGCAGTCCCATCAGGTTGTCAGCAAGGCAGCCAAGGCTGTCGCAACGACGACGACAGATATCGTGTCTGGCAGTTCTGCCACCTTCACCTTTCAGGTGGGCTCGGGACCAAATCAGACAATCACCCTCGGCGCCACGGCCACACTCGAGGATCTGAGGGATCAGATCAATGATCTAGGAGCCGGTGTGGTAGCTTCTATCATCAATGCCGGGTCGGATGCGAGCCCAGCCTATCGGTTGGTCCTCACGTCCACCAGCACTGGTGCCAGCAATGCCATCACCATTGTCACGGACCAGACAGATCTCGATTTGACAAACAGCAGCGGAACAGGAGGAACCGACACGTTACAAGCGGCACAGGACGCGGAAGTGGTCGTGGGATCGTCGTCAACCGTGACCCTCACGCGAAGCAGCAACATCATTACCGATGCCCTTCCAGGAGTCACCCTGACCCTCAAAGATACAGGGACAGTTCAAGTGAGCGTGAGTAGGGATGTCAACGCCGTCAAAAGTAACATTGTCGCGCTGGCCTCCGCATACAACGAGGTCGTGAAGTTCATCAATGAGCGAACCACCTACAGCCTAGCGACGAAAAAGGGGGGCAACTTCTTCAACGAGCCCACGGTGCGGACGGTTCTATCTCAGATTCAAGGGGCTCTGTCCGCAACGGTATCCGGGGCGACCGTCTACACGACGGTAGGCGAGATCGGCTTTAAGACGGAACGAGACGGGACCATCACGGTTGACGAAGCCAAGCTCAGCTCGGCGCTTAACGAGAATTACACGGCCGTCAAGACCCTCTTTATCAATCAAAGCGGGGTAATGGGCCTGGCTCAGCTCATGGTCGATGCGATCGATCGCCTTGATGACATCGAATTCGGAGCTGTCACGCTCCGCAAACAAGGGCTAACACAATCCATTAACGATCTCACCAACCAGATTGCCAGACGAGAGGATGCGTTGATGTTGTACGAAGAACGGCTCAAACGGCAGTATGCGGCGTTGGATGGCTTGTTGCGGCAATTGAGCGGTCAAGCGTCCTTTTTGAGGGTGCGGGACGATGCGGAGAGGCGGGCATTCTAGAGCAAGGAGCAGACCATGATCGCACAATATGTAGATCAATACCGCCAGACGCAGGTCATGACGTCGTCGCGCGTGCAGATCGTGGTCTTGCTGTACGACGCGGCGATCCAATCGATTGAATTGGCACGCCAGGCGATCGAAACGAGCAATATTGCCGACAAAGGCCGCTTCCTCGGACGCGCCATCTCGATCGTTGGCGAACTGGATTGTGCGCTTGATTACGAGCGAGGAGGAGAGATCGCGAAACTGCTGCACCAGATCTATGAATACGCCATGACCGAGTTGGTGGAAGTCAACGCGCGGAATGATGGAAGGAAGTTAGAAGGAGTGCTTCGCTGCTTACATGTGCTTCGAGAAGCGTGGAGAGAAGTAGCGGCAGGGCAGCAGGCATCACTGGCCCTGGCTCGGTAACTTTATGCAAGAGTGGACGACGCTCGAACGTTTGACGGAAGCTGCATACACGGCGGCTCTCAAAGGGGAATGGAATGTGGTTGAGGCCTGTTATCGGCAGCGGGAGGCAGTATTGCAAGAGGTCGAACTGTCCGACGCGGTTCGTGAGCGGCTTTTGGCACTCGATCAAGAGGTAGCCGAACGGGTCAGAACGGCCAGGGCCGGCGTTGCGGCTCTGTTGCAG
>JANDJC010000109.1 GCA_024331045.1 Nitrospira sp. | reverse complement strand
ATTTTTTCACCAACATCCGACTGCATATCTATCACGACAGCTCTGGCAACATGGCACACCCGCTTTCCGCGAGCGTGTCACCTTGAACCTTTTGCTGACGCTGGCGCGCCAGTCCCTTCAAGGACGTCCTCCACTCCGCCTTTCTGACCTTGCTATGAAGCTAAACCTCCCTGATGAATTGGTGGCTGAAGAATTGGACCGACTGATTCAGGCTGAGCTCGTCGGTTTGGTCAAGGAACCAGAAGGCATCAGTTTGATCAAGCCACCAGAACTGATCACGATCAAAGAAATCTTCGACATTGTGTGGGACGGTCATCTCACAACGACACCTCGTGGCCAATCACCAGACGACCCCATCGAAACCTTGCTCCGGCGGCGTGATGAAGCGGTGGCAGAATCCGTCGCCGGCCAAACCTTGCGCTCACTGGCAGAGCAACGAGCACCCTTCCCTCGCTAGGCAAGGAGTTGACAGCGGAACACTGTCTCTCATCATTGATTCCATGTCACGATCTCCATGCGCTTGATGAGCTCCCTGAGTTCTTTTCGTTAGAAAAGACAACAGGATGGTTTCTTGCCATCTCTTTCGTTTAGCCAATTCTTCTCCCACTGAGCTCTGCTGGTCATTTTCCTCTCTGTGTATCCCACGCGATACGCCATGAACCTACCAGATACGTCACCGTGAGACAGCATCCGGATGATCATGGCTATGTTGATGATATTTGGTGGTGATTCATTAGTGGAACAGATTTCGCTAGCAGTTCAGTGCCGGCAGAGAAAAACCGATGCGCTCGGTGCCAATTCATTCGTTTGTCATCAACGAACCATAAACTGAGAGGAGGCAGTGCCATGTTATCGCATACCAATCTTTTCATGCCGTCGCTGTTCATTCTTGCACTTCTCGTGAGTGCACCACCCGTTGTCAACGCCACACCAAGCACGAAGAACAAGCCTTCTGCAGCTGTGGAACATTCTCTCTCCTCCAATCCCATCGACATTAATTCAGCCACGCTTGCTGACTTACAATCACTCCCCGGCGTGGGGGTCGTGACCGCTCAAAAAATCGCCGAGGGACGGCCTTACACTTCCATCGAGGATTTGAGGACTCGCAACATTGTGAAGGGAAAGACGTACGACAAAATCCGCAACTTGGTCAGTGTTAAGCCGCCCAAAGGGGCGATCCGGCGCGACTCCTCTGTCCCGCCAAGCACGAATGTTAACTAGTCACGTGGACCATTGCCTCGGCGGCGGCTTCCCGCACCAGGCGGAAGCCGCCGCCTTTCCCAAGGAGGCACCACATACAACGTTTAGACAGACTCCTGCCGCACAACACTCTCTTGCCACCTGGTGATCAGCCGATCGTTCCCGGTACAATACTGCCATCACTTACAGGCCAGAGCGCCTAGTGGGAAGACATAATGGTAATGAGTGCCAGGAGGAAGGGTGGAGTCCTCTCCCCTGAATGTGTCACCGTCCAGAGGCTGGTGTGAGCGCGTTTGGAACAGGCATAGCAGGATTGATCGGGGGCATTGTCCTCCTCATGAGCCTCTTTTCTTTCTCACAGAGAAAATGGAAGCACGGGCTCATCTGGCTATTTTGCGGATTGCTCCTCATCGCCTTGTTAACGTTCCTCGATAGACCTGGGTCCCAGTGGCTTCAGTTTGGAAGTTCAAATGCCTCTTTTTGACAGAGCAAGCCTGAAACAGGGCTGACGCCCCACCTGTTTCACATTCGTGGAGATGAATGCCTATTGACCAAGGAAAACAGATCTCCGCGTTATTCGGCATCGGAAGGCGGCGACTGATCAAAGCGATAATGGCGGAATCTTCTTCATTAATGAATCAACCGTGGCTCTCACCGGTTGCGAAAATCAGCACCATTCTGGTCTTCGAGGACACTTCTGATTGGAGCTTCCAGGGATCACTCCACCTGTCGTGTCCGTCTCATCGCAACAAGGTTCTGCAAAAGGTTCTTCAGATTCTATGATGGTTAATATCCGTCCAGCTACCGAGAATGACTTTGTGGCTCTCTTGCAGGTTCAACAAGCCGCCTTTGGAGCCTATGCTCCCATCTTCCCGGTCTCCAGTTGGATAACGGAAACCCTCGATGAGCTCAAAGAGGATGCCAAGACTAAACACATCATCGTCGCTGAATTGGAGGGAGCAATCGTCGGCTCAGTCCGTTTCTGGATCGTAGGTGGAGTATGCATCATCCGATTACTATCGGTGCATCCGCACTATCAAGGCAAGGGCATTGGAAAAGAATTGATGCAAGAAGTCGAGCGCCGAGCGGTTGAAGCCCACAAACTCTACGCCTGCACAATGCTGCGCATCCCCCGGAACATTCTGTTTTTTCTCGGTCTGGGGTATAAAGCAGAGTCTCTACTGCCCGACCACTATGACCATCTCGATTTAATTTGTTTTGCGAAGTACAGAACCGACAGGCTCGCTCCGACCTACGAGAAGGTGTCATGACAAGCAGAAAGACACGATTGTGTGGCTAGTCATCCCCTTCCATAGGATGAAGAGAGATACAGAAAACCA
>JANDJC010000108.1 GCA_024331045.1 Nitrospira sp. | reverse complement strand
CTTCCTCTGCAATGGCGGCCAGACGATCCCGTTCGGACCGCAACTCTTCTTCCCTGGACAGATCTCGCAGGCTGATGACCAGGGCTGGTTTGTTGAAATGGCCTTCGTGGTCGAAGGCGTGACAAGTCCATTCGACTGTGACAGTGGCAGTGCCGGTCCGAAGTCGAACTCGTGCTGGCGCCGTGGGTGTGCGCATGGCCATCACGGAAGAGAGTTGTTCGAAGAGGGCGGTCTCGTTGCTACCAGCCAGTGCAGTCCAGATGGCGGGAAATGATTGCTCCGCAAGACTTGCTGGGTGGTGTCCCAACAGGCGCGCTCCTTCAACATTGCTCCAGATAATGGAACCGTCGCTGGCCACCAGTACGACACCAAACGGGATGTTCTCCAAGATGGCGACCACTGCTGGATGGAGATCATGCTTCAGAGAGGACAGCTGATTTTCCGTTGTCATGGGGACCTCTCGCTTGTTGTATTGTCCAGATACAGAGCAATGTTGACGAACTCGTGAGTCGGATCGAGCACGCGGATGATGGTGTGGGCCGCTTGCTGGGGAGCTGCCAGGTTCACCCGTTGTGGCCTCACATAGGCTTCGCCTCGTGGGCCTTTGATGATTAACACGTTCGGCTTGAGCCGTGCTTCGGAGTTGAGCCCCATGACGATGGCTTGCTCGCCGGTATTTAAGAGAACCAAGCTGCCAATAGGATAGACGCCAATCACTCGAACGGCAGCCTCAATGAGGGGGAGATCAAACCGGCCTTCCTTGGCAGAAAGAAACAGGCGGCGTACAGCATCGTGGGGAAGCATGGCTGGACGGCCCCCTCGTCGGCTCACTAGGCTGTCGTACCAGTCCACAATACCGACAATTTGAGCAAGGGGAGAGATGGCCGTGTGGGCTAATCCCTCAGGAAACCCGCTGCCGTCTACCCGCTCATGATGGTGACGGATGATGTGGGCCACCTCGTCCGGGATGTTGTTCCACTCTGCAAACATGGTCAGGCCCAAAGAGGGGTGTTGCCGCAATAACGCGCGCTCCTCCTCTGTACACCCGTCCTCGTGGCGTTTACGCACAAGGTTGCGTGGCAATCGAACATAGCCGACATCGTGTAAGAGGGCGCCCGTTCCCAGGTGCAGTTGTGAGGCGTGATCGAGATCACATTCAACAGACACCGCGAGTGCGAGGATACAGGTGTCGAGCGAGTGAGCGGCAAGGGATTGGTCAAATCGTTTGATCTTGCGAAGAGCCAGTTGGGTCATGAGGTCGTCTCGGCTGGTGAGCAAATGCCGTATCACGCTGGTGACGGTTGCCTTGGCAATAGAGGATGAGGGAGGAGCGCCTTGCATCAGATGATCAAACATCTGGTTGATGGCCTCTTCCGCAGCAGCATATAGCTCCTGTGCCGACTGTGCCTCGTCCAGCGGTGAACAGGAGAGGGGAGCGTCCTGAGCTGATGTCGGCTCTGTGGCGGTAGCAGGGGTGTCCAGATCAGCTGGTCTCTGCGCAGACGTGTCTTTCCCTTTTCCCGGATCGATCGTAACCGTTCTGATGCCGCATTGCCGCATGATGTCGATGGTGGCCGGATCTTGAATCAACCGTTTGTGGGTAAGAAATGGCGTCCGGTACCATGGCACATCCACTCCCACGACATACATGCCGGGTGTGAGTTCGTCGATCGAAATTTGCTTCAACTGATGTTGGGTCATGAGAATGCGGCACGGCAAACCGTGTGTGCAAAGGTATCGGTGTGAAAGGGCCCGAACTTAATAGCTAACAGCAGACCAGCGTTCAAGATTTGACACGATTCGGCCGATTTTCAATGGCAGGGTACCGACTGTCGGGATTGGGGCTGGCAAGGTCGGGGACAGTCATGAGAAAGCGGATAACTGTGGATCAGCTTCGACCGGGGATGCGTGTGATGACGATCGACCGATCGTGGCTGGTGACTCCGTTCCTGAGCCATCGACTGACGATCACTTCCCAGGAACAGATCGAACAGTTAAAGGCCTGTGGGGTCCAAGTAGTCGAAGTTGCTGTCGATGGTGATCAGGAGCCTGGGGGGCAGGACGTACCCGAACCGATGACAACTGCGCCGATAACCGATGACCAGGCAAACGCTCCTGTTTGGCAGGAGGAGTGTTCCAATCCCGAAGCGGTTTCATTTGACGAAGAACTGGCCACGGCCAAGGAAGTCTATCGAGCTGCCAAGGCTGTGATCCAGGGAGCCATGCAGGATGTGCGACTGGGGCGGGCCATCAATATGGAGGCGGTCAATCGCGTAGTCTCGGACATGGCGGAGAGTGTCTTGCGCAATCTCGATGCGCTGACCAGCCTCTCACGACTCAAGCGATTTGATGAATACACCTTTTATCATTCCGTCAATACGTCGTTGCTTGCGATGTCATTGGGCCGGGATCTCGGTTTTACAAAGAACGAACTGCACCAAATTGGGGTCGGGGCACTCTTGCACGATATCGGCAAGACCAAAATCCCTAACGAGTTGCTCAATAAACCAGCACGTCTTGATCCTGATGAAATGGAGCTGATGAAACAACATGTGCTGCGGGGGGTGGAGATTCTGTCGGACCTGGCCGGTTTGTCGGAAGTGCACACAAGGCCTGCTCTTGAACACCACGAACGGGTTGACGGAACCGGCTACCCCTTTCG
>JANDJC010000107.1 GCA_024331045.1 Nitrospira sp. | reverse complement strand
CTCGCCATGTTTCATCGCCACCCCGTTGATGAACCGGGAACCGCGCAGCGCCAGTCGGGTCATGTTCAGATTTTGATCCTGGAGACAGGCGTCCAACCACAGACACCGTCGCTCACCAAGCACTCGACGAGCCAGGTCATGCGGAAACTGATCATGACCGGCGGGGACCGGCGTATGGGTCGTGAACACACACTGTTCGCGAACGGCATCGATCAAGTCAGCAGGGACTCGCTCCTCGGTCGAGCGCGAGGCCAGCTTTTCTTCCAGCAGCGCCAGTACCAGCAACGCAGCATGGCCTTCGTTAAGATGAAATCGCCGGATGTGGTTGTATCCCAGCGCCCGCAGCAGGCGATAGCCTCCGAATCCCAACACCACCTCCTGGCACAGGCGGTACCGGTCATCGCCTCCGTACAGCATATCGGTCAGCGTGCGATCCCATGGATCGTTCTCGGGAAGATCGGTGTCCAGCAAGTAGACCAAGACATCTCCCCCTGTTTCGCCTCGGACACGAATATGCCAGGCTCCCACCTGCACGGTCCGCCCTTCGATCTCAACCGTGACACGCTGGGGAATCGGATAGCAGAAATCATTGATCGGCCATGCCACCGGCTCTTCCCGTTGCCACCCCTGCTCGTCTAATCGTTGGTAAAAATATCCCCGCCGATGCAGCAGCGTCACGGCCACCATAGGAATTTCCAGATCGGCGGCGGACCGGATCGTATCCCCAGCCAACACTCCCAAGCCGCCGGCGTAGGTGGGCATTCCAGGATCAATACCGATTTCCATCGAGAAATACGCGACCAATGGCTGCTCAGCGCCAGCCGTTTTGAACAATGGTCCATCCATCATGATCCACCTTCCGGCAATGACTCGGGAAATCTTTCATCAACATGATGCCTGACGGAGCCTGAACAATGAGCCACCCAGGCAGAGCACCATCTGCTCATCATCATCCTTCTATTCAAATTGTTTGTGAAACCGCCACATGCCCAGGCTGAACAAGACTCCGCCCAACAAACCCATGGTCAACACGGAATCCCACAGGACATCGAGCCCGACCCCTTTGAGCAAAATGCCATACGCGGCCTCGGCGAAATAGCGGAGCGGGGACAGGGCCATCACGGTTTGCACCCAAGAGGGCATCGCCTCATAGGGGGTGGTGATACCGGACAACAGAAACATGGGCGAGATCGCCAACAACGCCATCATTCCGATCTGTGCCTGGTTCTTCGCCACCGTGGCGGCAAAGAGGCCGAGACCGGCAGTGGTAATACTGTAGAGCGCCGTCAGAATCAGAAACAGTGTCAGACTTCCTCTGATCGGCACGCCAAAGAGTGGCTTCATAATGACCGTCACGGCAAACATCGTGGACACCAGAACCACCACCGTCATGGCCAAGACCTTGGACAACATAATGTGGAGGGGCATGACCGGCGCCACCAGCAGTTGCTCCACCGTCCCATGCTCTTTCTCCCGCACAAGTGCCGCCGCCGGCAGCAGAAACGCAAACAATGTGATCATGCGAAGGATGTGGGCGATCGATTGAAACCACGTTTCATCTTGGTTCGGGTTATACCATATCCGAGGAGCACTCTCGACCACCGGCAGCTCCAACCGTCCCCCCGATGCCGCGATCAGTCGACCGGCCGCAAGATCTCTGGAGACGTCGCCGATGATACGAGCGACGTACGAAGCCGCCGACAGTCCTTGCGCCGCATTCGTCGTATCCACCTGCAATTGGAGCGGCACCGTCTCGCCGCCACGGATGGACTCATGGAATCGCGGCGGGATGTCCAAGAATAGCATCGCCGTCCCCTGGTTCACCCCTTCGAGCCCCCTCTTGGGCTCCGACACCTCACCCTCGAAGCGAAACGTGGGCTCGCGAAAGCGACGGATTAACTCTCGCGAGGACTCGCTACGGTCGCCGTCGTGCACCAAGAGACTCGCGCTCTTCAACTGCATCGTAATGCCCGCACCGCTGATATAGACCGACAGAGAAAACGAGTAGATCAGAAACAACAGCAAGGGCACATCGCGCCTCAATTGAAGCAACTCCTTCTTTGTCATGACTAAGAGGCGAAGCCCCCACACTCGAGCGGCACTGATTGTTCCCTGTTCAGGCCCCTTCACGTCACTCCCTCTGTCTTGCCAGCCCTAAAACTCGACGAGGCGGACTAGGCGTTCGGTCGTTTGGTGAAAAGACGATACGCAAGCAGCAGAATCGCCCCGGCAAAGCCAGCCAGTGCCAGGATGTCCATCCACAGAGTGTGGAGACTGAATTGTTTGAGAAAGCTCGCTCGCACCACGTCGGTGTAATACATGGCCGGAAAGGCATGGGCCTGCACCCGCGCACCCACCCCCAACGACGACACCGGCACCAGCAAGCCGGAATACAAAATCGTCGGCACCATCGCCACGATAATGGTAATGATCAAGGCGGCCATCTGGGTCCGAACCAGGAGCGAGACAACCAACCCGATGCCGGTGCTGCACAGCACAAACAGCACGGACGCTACAAAAAACACCGCGACGCTCCCCTTAAACGGAACTCCAAAAAACCACACGGCTGTCGCCCACAACACCACCACGTTGACAATCGAAATGGCCCAGTAGGGAGCCAACTTGCCCAACAGGATTTCGCCCTTGCTGGCCGTGGAACCGTAGATCGTATAGATTGACCCCGTCTCCTTTTCCCGCACCATCCCGAGCGCCGTCAG
>JANDJC010000106.1 GCA_024331045.1 Nitrospira sp. | reverse complement strand
GACGTGCTGGTTTATTGAGCAACTCGTTGGGGATTTTGGTCTTGCCGATATCGTGCAAGAGTGCCCCGACCCCAATTTGATGCAGTTCGTTCTTTGTAAAACCGAGATCCCGGCCCAATGACATCGCGAGCAACGACGTATTGACGGAATGATAAAAGGTGTATTCATCAAATCGCTTGAGTCGTGAGAGGCTAGTCAGCGCATCGAGATTGCGCAAGACACTCTCCGCCATGTCCGAGACGACACGATTGACCGCCTCCATATTGATGGCCCGCCCCAGTCGCACGTCCTGCATGGCTCCCTGGATCACGGCCTTGGCAGCTCGATAGACTTCCTTAGCCGTGGCCAGTTCTTCATCAAACGAGACCGCTTCGGGAGTGGAACACTCCTCCTGCCAAACAGGAGCGTTTGCCTGGTCATCGGTTATCGGCGCAGTTGTCATCGATTCGGATACGTCCTGCCCCCCCGTCTCCTCATCGCCATCGACAGCCACTTCGACCACTTGGACCCCACAGGCCTTTAACTGTTCGATCTGTTCCTGGGAAGTGATCGTCAGTCGATGGCTCAGGAACGGAGTCACGAGCCACGATCGGTCGATCGTCATCACACGCATCCCTGGTCGAAGCTGATCCACAGTGATCCGCTTTCTCATGACTGTCCCCGACCTTGCCAGCCTCAATCTCGACAGTCGGTACCCTGCCATTGAAAATCGGCCAAGTTGCGTCAAATCTTGAACGCTGGTCTGCTGTTGGCTGTTAAGTTCGGGCCCTTTCCCACCGATACCTTTGCACACACGGTTTGCCGTGCCGCATTGTCATGGCCCAACATCAGTTGAAGCAAATTTCGATCGACGAGCTCACACCCGGCATGTATGTCGTGGGAGTGGATGTGCCATGGTACCGAACGCCATTTCTTACCCACAAACGGTTGATTCAAGATCCGGCCACCATCGACATCATGCGGCAATGTGGCATCAGAACGGTTACGATCGACCCCGGAAAAGGGAAAGACGCGTCCACGCAGAGACCAGCTGAGCTGGGGACCCCTGCTACCGCCACAGAGCCGACATCAGCTCAGGACGCTCCCCTCTCGCATTCACCGCTGGACGAGGCACAGTCGGCACAGGAACTCTATGCTGCTGCGGAAGAGGCCATCAACCAGATGTTTGATCAGCTGATGCAAGGCGCCCCTCCCTCATCCTCTATTGCCAAGGCAACCGTCACCAGCATCATGCGGCATTTGCTCACCAGCCGAGACGACCTCATGACCCAATTGGCTCTTCGCAAGATCAAACGATTTGACCAGTCCCTTGCCGCTCACTCACTCGACACCTGTATCCTCGCACTCACCGTATCCGTTGAATGCGGTCTCGATCACGTCTCACAACTGCACCTAGGAACGGGTGCCCTCTTGCACGATGTCGGCTATGTTCGATTGCCACGCAACCTTGTGCGTAAACGCCATGAGGACGGGTGTACGGAGGAGGAGCGAGCGTTATTGCGGCAACATCCCTCTTTGGGCCTGACCATGCTTGCAGAGTGGAACGATATCCCGGACGAGGTGGCCCACATCATCCATCACCATCATGAGCGAGTAGACGGCAGCGGATTTCCTGAGGGATTAGCCCATACGGCTATCTCTCCCCTTGCTCAAATTGTCGGTATTGTGGACTGGTACGACAGCCTAGTGAGCCGACGAGGGGGCCGTCCAGCCATGCTTCCCCACGATGCTGTGCGCCGTCTGTTTCTTTCTGCCAAGGAAGGCCGGTTTGAGCTCCCCTTCATTGAGACTGCCGTTCGAGTGATTGGCGTCTATCCTATTGGCAGCTTGGTTCTCCTGAATACCGGTGAGCACGCTATCGTCGTGGGGCTCAACGCCGAAGCACGGCTCAAGCCGAACGTGTTAATCATCAAAGGCCCACGGGGCGAAGCCTATGTGAGGCCGCAACGGGTGGACCTAGCAGCTCCCCAACAAGCGGCCCACACCATCATCCGCGTGCTCGATCCGACTCACGAGTTCGTCAACATTGCTCTGTATCTGGACAATACAACAAGCGAGAGGTCCCCATGACAACGGAAAATCGGCTGTCCTCTCTGAAGCATGATCTCCATCCAGCAGTGGTTGCCATCTTGGAGAACATCCCGTTCGGTGTCGTACTAGTGGCCAGCGACGGTTCCATTATCTGGAGCAATGTTGAAGGAGCGCGCCTGTTGGGACACCACCCAGCAAGTCTTGCAGAGCAATCATTTCCCGCTATCTGGACTGCACTGACTGGTGGCAATGAGACCACCCTCTTCGAGCAACTCTCTTCCGTGATGGCCATGCGCATGCCCACGGCGCCGGCACGAGTTCAACTTCGGAACGGCACTGCCACTGTCACAGTCGAATGGACTTGTCACGCCTTCGACCAGGAAGGCCATTTCAACAAACCAGCCCTGGTCATCAGCCTGCGAGATCTGTCCAGGGAAGAAGAGTTGCGGTCCGAACGGGATCGTCTGGCCGCCATTGCAGAGGAAGCACCATCTCCCATCGTCGAGTTGGATCGCGAAGCCACCCTCCTCTATGCCAATCCGGCCATGACAGATCGACTGGCCGCTTTCGGTTATCGGCCAAACGGCACCCCCGCCATCCTCCCGCCAAACCTGCACGAACTGGTGACACACTGTCTCCGCTCGGGCGAACCGTTGCAAGGAGTGGATGTCTCATTACCAAATGCCAACTTTTCATGGATACTCTGCCCTGTCGCAACGCATGGGCTGGTACGCGGTTATGGCATCGATGTCACCAAGATCCACAAGGCG
>JANDJC010000105.1 GCA_024331045.1 Nitrospira sp. | reverse complement strand
CAAAGGAAATCGTGTTTCAATCATAATGGCGGACACAATTGGCAGGGACAACAGTCGATGGGTACCTGCGCGGTTAACGGAGTAAACCGCCATGCTGTTGATTGGATGTCGGCTCCTGGTGAGCCACCAACGACCTCGCACAAGGCGTTGTGGGAGTACCGGCGCGCCCCGGGCGGGGCCGCCGGTCATGCTCGGTCACAGAGATCGTAGCTATGCGTTGCGTTTCCGCCGCCAGACAGCAGCGCCGAGACCCATCAAGCCGGAGCCGAACAACAGGAGCGCACCGGGCACTGGGATGGGGGCATACCTGGGGTAGGTCAGTGAAGCCACCGCCTCCCCTATGGGGATGAGGTCATAAAAAGCGGTTCTTTGGTAAGAGGGCGCCTCCGTATCGACAAAAAAGAACTTGGTGGAGCTTCCGGAAGTAAGCGCATCGCCGAAACTGAAGTTAACATAACTTTCGAACACTCCGCTGAAGCGATAGGCGCTGATTGAATCGACATCCCCCAGCCCATCAATGCGGAAGTTCACGTTTTGGAAGGTATCCGTAAATGGTCCGATGCGAAAATCGGCAATGGGACCGGCTGACGCCGCGTCATTCGTGACCCTCCAGTAAAAATCGAGGGTGTTATCGACAACTGAACGGACCACACGAACCTGAACTGTCCCGGAGACGGTGCCTCCATAAGCATCAAATGAAAAAGGCACGACGTCATCCACCAGTACCACGCTAGCTAACTGAGGCTCTGCAGCGACGGTGGTGTAGTGAGGATAACGGAGGAGCCTGGAATCAGGGGCACCGCGTAGGTTGCCTGTGCCGACAGGGTCAGTGCCAGGCCGATGCAGGCGAAGAATCTAAGACTTTTTTCATGCTAACACTTCTTTTCATGCGTCTTTTCCTTTTTCTCTCCGCTCACGGCAGAGGTGACAGGTGGCGTAAAAGAGTTTTTCTTGCTATTCCGTAAGAAGCGCCGCCTACCATAACGGAACTTCCGTTCCAATCAAATAAAATGGACACTGAAATTTTTCTCAGGCTGGTGCGACACAGCAAGTAACGGACTGTGTGACGCATGGCAGAATCCTCGATCGCAAGAGACCGTGCCGTTCCTTCTCAACGCGGTGTCGGGAAGACGTTGGCGTCGTGCCTTCTGAGATTGGGCCGGATGCGCCGGCTACAGAGCGCCGACATCAAAAGCTGATTCCGCCGCTGGTGGGGCCAGATTGGCCAAGGGCGAGGTGCTGAAGACCGAGTGCCGATCTGATCTAGTTCCCGTTGCAACGCCCGTAGGTGTCCGTTCAACAGCGTGACGAGCCGTTCCAGGTCCATCAAGCGGCTATGGGTGGCAGGCTGTTCCGTCGAGGTCATGAGATCCCTCCTTGCTAGATTGCACAATGTCGAATCACGCCGACCAGGACCCCTTCAATGCGAAACTCATCCGACGGTTTCACGATGATGGGCGCCATCGTCACGTTGGCCGGGCGTAGTTCGATGTGGGTGTCCTTTTTGACATAGATTTTGATCGTGGCCTCGCGATTGACCAGCGCCACGACGGTTTGGCCGTTCCTGGCCGTATGTTGCTTGCGAACGATGACCAGATCGCCGGGCAAAATCCCCTCGTCCTTCATGGAGTCTCCCTTGACGCGCAACGCGAAGACCGTTCCTCCCTTCAACATGCTCGAAGGAACCTCGATCGATTCCGATTGCTCGATCGGCTCGATGGGGGAGCCGGCCGCGACGGTTCCCGCCAACGGGATGGTGAGAGGGGGGGCTGATTGCTGCAACTGCTCGATGGCCACGGAGACGGTTCCGGGAATCCGTCTCATGCCGGTTTCATAGCGGGCGACAGTGACACGGGTTGTCTTGAGCGCTTCGGCGAGCTGCTGCTGCGTCAGGCCCAGTTGCTCGCGAAGGCGTTTGAGTTCACTTGGCTTCATGATGTAACCAATGGTTACATCATGAAGCTGGTGCTTGTCAAGGACCGCGTAGCATGATTCTTTTGTCCGCGGGACTGGAGGCTCAAGAGGCTCAAATGGTGGGAAAGAAATGGTGGGCAAGAGAGGAGGCGACGTCCTTATCTGAACAAGTGGCGGGGGACCCACCACAGGTAGATCGTCATTCCAAAGAGCTCGACCAGCGATTGCACGACGATCACGATGGCGGCGACGTGCCAGTCGGCCGGCAGTGAGAGGGCCAGGGGCAACACCACGAAGGAATTGCGCGTGCCGAGGCTGAAGGCCACGGTTCTCCCTTGATCGGCCGGCAGCGTCAGCAGTTCCGTCAACCCTTTGGCGATCAAGGCGGCCAGGGCCAAAAACACAACGAACAGCGGGACGACCGCCGGCAGGAGGGGCAGCGCGTCCCGTATCGCACCGACCTGCGCTCCCGCGATCAAGAAGACGACCAACGCCAAGAGCGGCACCGGCCACCAGGCCAGGCGCTCGCGCAGCCATGTGCGCCCTGCGCGGGCTTCGATCCACCGTTCCGACGCGGCCGCGACGCCGAGGGGAAGGAGAACCACGGCCAGCGCCGGCCAGATATCGGCGGATGGAAGGGCTTCCGACAGGTCGGCTCCGAGCATCAGCCACAGATAGAGGGGCAGCAGCAACAACTGCAACAGCAGATTCACGGGCGTCACCGCGATCGCGCGAGGCACATTGCCGCCCCCCAGTTGGCTGAAGGTGATGAACCAGTCGGTGCAGGGCACCAACAGGACGAGCAGCACCCCCAGTCGCAACATCGGATCAGGCGGGAGCCACTGCACGAGCATCCAAACTACGAGGGGCACGACGACGAAGTTTCCGGTCAAGATGGCCGTCACGAACCGATGGTCGCGAAAGGCGTCGCGCAGATGCAGCACCGGCACCTGAACAAAGGTCGTATACAGCAGCACCATCAGCGACGGCCACAAGAGCGCTTCGAAGGGTCGTCCGACGCCGTTCCACGCGCTTCCCACCAAC
>JANDJC010000104.1 GCA_024331045.1 Nitrospira sp. | reverse complement strand
GGCGATCTCCTCGGGTTTCCATCCGAAGTGGGCGAATTCCCGACGTCGGCCTTGCCGCACCGCTTCGACCAGCACGGAATCCCCATGTTCGATGAAATAGTGAAACGGGGTTGTTTCGCCGTATTCTTCCCCCATAAACAACAGCGGGATATTCGGAGCCAGGAGCACCAAGGCGCGGGTGACGAACAAGGCTTCCATGGGAAGAAGAACGCTCAGCCGATCCCCCGCGGCGCGGTTTCCGATCTGATCGTGATTCTGAGCAAACACGATGAATTGCGACGGGCGGCAATGGCGGGAAGAGCTCCCGTGCCGGCGCCGGCGATAGAGTGAATAGCCTCCCTGATAGACGAACCCTTCCCGCACGGCGTTCGCGAGATCCTTCAGATCATGAAAATCTTGATAGTAGCCGGTTCGTTCTCCCGTCAAAACCACGTGAAGCGCATGGTGAAACTCGTCGTTCCATTGTCCGTCCAGACCAAAACCCCCGACAGTCGGTGGATCAATGAGCCTGGTATCATTTGAATCACTCTCAGCCATGACGAGCACGCGCCGATCGAGCCGCTCGGCTTGGGCATGAACGGCCGCCGCCATGTCTTTCAGAATGTGACTCGGGCTGAAATCATAGATACCGTGCACGGCGTCCAGCCGAAGACCGTCGATGTGATATTCCGTCACCCAGTAGAGCGCGTTGCTGATGAAATAGTGTCGTACTGGATCACTGTCCGGCCCGTCGTAATTGATGGCGGCTCCCCAGGGAGTTTTATACCGATCGGTAAAGTACGGGCCGAAATCGGCCAGGTAGTTACCTTCCGGTCCAAGATGGTTGTACACCACGTCGAGCATGAC
This sequence comes from Nitrospira sp., assembly GCA_024331045.1. Classification (GTDB taxonomy): domain Bacteria; phylum Nitrospirota; class Nitrospiria; order Nitrospirales; family Nitrospiraceae; genus Nitrospira_D. The sequence continues at coordinate 2,249 of JANDJC010000104.1, read as the reverse complement.
GGCCATTCCCATTGCATGGCAGGCATCCACAAGCCGTTTCAATCCTCCCGGCCCTCCGTAACTTGCCTGGACGGCGAACGGATAGGTCCCGTCATAGCCCCAATTCCGACGACCGGGAAACTGTGCCACCGGCATCAGCTCAATGGCCGTCACCCCTACCGTCTCCTTGAGATAGGGCAAACGAGGGATGATCGCCTCGAACGTGCCTTCAGAGGTGAAGGTTCCGACATGGAGTTCATAGATGATCAAGTCTTCCATGGGAAGTCCGCGCCATGTGCGGTCCGTCCATGGAAACGCGTCGGGATCCACCACGGCGGACGGCCCATGCACCCCGTCTGGTTGAAAACGAGAGGCCGGATCGGGACGCTCCATCGTGCCGTCAAGGAGATAGCGATAGCGGGTCCCTGCGGCGACACCGGCTACGGCGGCCTGAAAGTAGCCGTCTCCTTCGGACTGCATCGGCACCGTGTGCGGATCTCCGTCCAGGAATCGAATCGCCACGGACGAGGCGCGCGGGGCCCACACACGAAACCGCGTCAAGTCCAGGCCCGTCCGATTCGCGCCGATATCAAGCGACCAATCATGTCTCGACATGAGCGGCTCACGTTTTTGCACGGCAAGCAATAGTGACCCGGCGTCTTGTGGGCGACGGCGGCGGCATATTATACATACAAGAAGTCATGAATCGCCGTTTTCAGAAAAAACGATGAGAGTGTGGCCCGGAAAACCCTATCCGCTCGGCGCCACGTGGGACGGGCAAGGGGTCAACTTCGCGCTGTTTTCCGAACACGCCACGGCCGTCGATCTTTGCTTGTTCGACGGCCCCAAACACGCGAAGGAATCTCTGCGCATTCGGTTGGAAGAACGCACCGACCAAATTTGGCACGTCTATATTCCGGGGCTCTGGCCGGGCCAACATTACGGCTATCGAGTCCACGGTCCGTACGCGCCGGAAGAGGGCCATCGGTTCAATCCGGCAAAACTGTTGATTGATCCCTACGCCAAATCCATCGCCGGAACGATCGAGTGGTCCGACGCGATGTTCGGCTACCGGATCGGCGATCCCCAAGTCGACCTGTCGATCGACCTGCGGGACAACGCCACGAACATTCCCAAATATGTCGTCATCGACCCGGCCTTTTCATGGGGCGGAGACACGCAGCTGAAGACGCCCTGGGACAAGACCATCATTTATGAGCTGCACGTGAAAGGCTTCACGGCACGGCATCCGAACGTGCCGGAATCCATGCGCGGCACCTACGCGGCATTGACGACTCCGGCCGTGTTGGATTATTTGCTCGAGCTCGGTGTGACAGCCGTCGAACTGTTGCCGGTCCATCATTTCGTTCGCGATCGACACCTGGCGGAACGCGGACTGACGAACTATTGGGGATACAACACGATCGGTTTCTTTGCGCCGGACATTCGCTATGCGGTTTCTCCTGTCGACGCCCACCATGTGCGTGAATTCAAAACCATGGTCAAAACGCTGCACAGCGCCGGAATCGAAGTCATTTTGGACGTCGTGTACAACCACACCGCGGAGGGCAATCACCTGGGCCCCACGTTGTCGTTCCGCGGCATCGACAACCTATCCTACTACCGACTTGTCCCAGACAACCGCCGGTTCTACATGGACTATACCGGTTGCGGCAACACGCTCAACGTCACCCATCCTCGGACGCTGCAACTCATCATGGACAGTTTGCGCTATTGGGTCGTGGACATGCACGTGGATGGGTTTCGCTTTGACCTTGCATCCGCCCTTGCGCGCGAGCTGCACGCCGTCGATCGATTGAGCGCCTTTTTCGACATCCTGCATCAAGATCCGATCCTCTCGCAGGTCAAACTCATCGCCGAACCCTGGGACGTCGGCGAAGGCGGGTATCAAGTGGGCAACTTCCCGGTTGGCTGGGCCGAATGGAACGGCAAATACCGAGACACCATTCGACGGTACGTCAAAGGAGACGGAGGGCAAGTCGGTGAGCTGGCCTATCGCCTCACCGGCAGCAGCGACCTGTACGAGGCCAGCGGCCGCCGGCCGTTCGCCAGCATCAATTTCGTGACGGCGCACGATGGATTCACGCTGCATGATCTGGTGTCCTACAACCACAAGCACAATGAAGCCAACGGCGAGGACAACCGCGACGGCACCGACGACAACCTCAGTTGGAACTGCGGAGCGGAAGGGCCGACGAACGATCCGGCCGTCAAGGAGCTGCGCGAGCGGCAAAAGCGGAACTTTCTCG
>JANDJC010000103.1 GCA_024331045.1 Nitrospira sp. | reverse complement strand
GCAACCGTCATCACGAACCCTCCTTGGCCATCTGTAGACGGCGCGCCGTGCGCACCGTGTCTTTGAGCGAATCGACAAACCGGTTGAAGAGCGGATCGTCCGTCTCGCCCACCTCGGCCAACGCCACGGTTGCGCGATCATAGTGCTTCAATGCATTCCAGTGTAGGGCGGTCCGTAGATGGATCCATTCTCGTCGGCGACGATCTGGCTGATGATCGAGCGCCGCTTGATAGGCGGCAATCGCCTGTTCATGGCGATTCAAGCGAGAGAGGGTTTCCGCGTACGCGATGAACAGATCCATCGAGCCCTGGCCCTGCTTGATGGCCATTTCATAAGTCGTCGCCGATTCGTCCAACCGGTTCAGCGCTCCCAACACCTCGGCCAGTTGACGCAGCATGTAAGCGCGATCACCGCCCTCCTCCTGAGAATGGTGCTGGAGCCACTGGCGACAGAGGCGCACGGCTCCCTCGAGATCACCTTGTCGTCTCATAGCTGTCACCAAGAGATGCAGCACTTCCGACTCATAGCGACCGCCTTGAAATTGGAATCGGTACCGTTCCAATACTTTCCGGGCGGCCAGGGGATCCTCCTGGTCAAGATAACTTTTGCCGAGACCGACCAGCGCCAATTCGAGAAGACGGAGGTCCTTTCCTTTTGTCAGTTGTTGATACAGGCGACCAGCTTCCGTGGCAAAGCCAAGCCGACGGTGCGCCTCAGCGACCCCTAGTAGGAGCGCCGGCGAGGAAAGCAATTGTTCGGCTCCCCCCCCATAGCGATGAAACAGACTGACGGCGAGGAGGTCGTTTTGGTCGTTGATCGCCTCTTCAAGCCAGGGGGTCAAGAGTGCCGACAGTCGTCGCGCCGCCTGCGTTGCCCAGGGACTGTCTGCCGAGTCAGCCCGCTGCGCGGCTTCCTTATAGAGGACAAGGGCACGGGGCCCATCGTTCGATTTCTCGTAATAGCCGCCCAAATGGACTAACGCCTCCACCCCAACAGCGTTGTCAGCTTCCCGGGCAGCGATCTCCCGGAGCATGGCTACGTAGGTTGCTTCATTGATCTCGAGAACTGAGTCGTCATGCGCCATGGCCGCGACAGCCAGCTTCAATCGATCGTGGCCCAGCCGATCCTTCTGTTCCAGATACAATGATGCAAGTCTCATGGTCGCGGCTGTGCCATACGGACTGTCAGGATACAGAGAGGGCACCGCAGCGTAGAAAAAGGCAGCCAGCAGGGCATGGGAATCGCCTGACAGACTGTCCGCGACATACAACAGCGCCAGCGGTGCGAACTCATGACGCGGGTACAGGTTGTACAAGAGCAACAGGAGTTCACGCGCTGCCCGATGGCGATGCACCATGGCGTGTGTTACTGCGTATCGCTGAATCGCCAGGGGATCGCGCCGGAAGAATGTCGACCAGCGGCGATAGCCGAGCTCATAGAGTACCTGAGCCTCGGCGAGTCGTTGTTGTCGAAACAAAGCGTGCGCCAGCCCAATCGCAGCGTAGGGGGCCAACAGCTCGTGCGTCGCCTGTTTCCGCAGAGTGGAAAACGCATGTTCGGCATCGCTCCACTTACGCATAGCCATGAACGTGTAAGCCAACCCCAACAAGGCCCGATCACCGTCAAAGGAATCACGGCCCTGCGCCATGGCCTGTTCGTAATAGGACTGCGCTTCCTGCAACCAGCCCTGTTCACGATACAGATCCCCCAAGCGCCAAGCAGCCCGCGTTGCGTTGGAGGAGGCTGGATAATCGCGAAGCAATCGCTTGTACAGTTGGATAGCCTCAGTGCGGCCTCCGCCGGCGTCGCGCTCCCGAAGCAATGATTCCGCCGCAAAGGCCAGCGCGGCCGGCACGAGGGGACTCTCAGGGTAATCGACGACAATCTTTTCAAAGAACCGCTTTGCCTCTAACCACGATCCTTTGCGATACGCCAGACGACCTTCTTGCCACGCCAAATCCACGAGGCCTTGGACGGGCTGGTCTTGGTCTGCTCGAGGACCTTCATCCGGTAACGGCAGCACCAGCGATTCTCCTGCATCGGACATCGAGGCAGCCTTGAGGAACTTGACCGCCTGATCCATGTGATCCAGCAACACTGGTTGTGCGGTGGTTGGAACAGCACCGGTCATCACCAGGCACACCGCAATCAGGATAGACAGGCCATCTCGGCGGACGGACCGCACCACGTTCATGACGAAAGAGGGGTCAGCAAGGACTATGCCCTTGGAACGTGTTGAGAGAACGCAATGGATGGAGTGGGAGCAGGATATCCCCCGTCAGAGAGGGCGACAACGGCTGTCAACGAGCGTCAAGCGATTGACAGCCGGAATGGTCACATAGGAAGGCTCTGCTGCATATGTTCGCGAGGGTCGACGCCTTTTCGCTTCAGTTTCTCAACAAGCGTGGTGCGATTGACCTGAAGGAGTTGGGCCGCCTTGGTTGTCACACCATTGGCCTTGCGAAGCGCTTCGATGATGAGGTGATATTCGTATTGCTCCACTTCGCGCATGAGATTGATGCCATCCTCACCAAAGCGAACCAGTTGCTCTCTTGGATCGAGAACGGTCGGCCTGCGGGAAATTTTTTCTGGCAGGTCCGAGACCGACAACTCTCCTTCCTTCTTTAAGACGACCATCCGTTCGACAAGATTTTCCAATTCGCGGATATTGCCCGGCCAATCATATTGCAACAACAAGCGTAATGCTTCTTGGGAAATCCCGGTTACCCGTGTGCGTTTAGTTTGATTGAATCGCGCCAGGAAATGATCGATTAATAGCGGAATATCGCTCTTGCGCTCCCGAAGCGGAGGAATCACAATGGGAATCACGTTGAGCCGGTAAAACAAATCCCGGCGAAACCGCTTTTCCTCGATTAACGCTTCCAAATTCTGATTGGTCGCGGCGATGATGCGCACATCCACCTGTATCGTTCGATTGCCCCCTACCCGCTCGAACGCCCGTTCCTGCAGAACGCGCAGCAGCTTCACCTGTAACGGCAAACTCATCTCACCGATTTCATCGAGGAAAATGGTGCCGCCGTGGGCCATCTCGAAGCGACCCATTCTGGTGTGTGTCGCGCCCGTAAACGCGCCTTTCTCATGCCCGAACAATTCCGATTCCAGCAGATTCTCCGGAATAGCGCCGCACTTCACCGACCCCAAGGGGCGATCCCGGCGATAACTGTTGAAATGCAGCATACGGGCGACTAACTCCTTGCCGGTCCCGCTTTCCCCCTGAATCATCCCCGTGCTGTC
>JANDJC010000010.1 GCA_024331045.1 Nitrospira sp. | reverse complement strand
TAGTCCTGGCTAGCGCTGGCTCGGGCAAGGCCGGTTTGGAAGGGGAGCCGGCCGGTATCATTACCACCCATGTTATCTCGGAAGTCCGCGCTGCGATGAGGGGCCATATCCTGTTAGTAGAGGACAACCCTGTCAATCAAAAGGTGGCGGTCAAGATGCTCGAGAAGTTAGGCTGTCGCGTGGATGTGGCGGGAAACGGCAAGGAAGCGGTCGAGGCCATGGAGCGAATTCGGTACACTCTGGTATTCATGGATTGCCAGATGCCGGAGATGGACGGATTCGAAGCCACGAGAATCATCCGTGAGCGCGAGGGTGCCGCCCGCCATACGCCAATTATCGCCATGACCGCCAACGCGATGGCAGAAGATCGGGAGCGGTGTTTGCGGGCTGGGATGGACGATTTCCTTAGTAAACCTGTCACCGCCCAGACACTCACTGCCGTCTTGAATCGTTGGCTAGCGGGCGAACAGTCAGCTCGGCTAGCAGCCTAGACTCGCCACGTCGCTCCGCCCATCCCGTCCTCCCATTGGGAGCCTCCCATTGGGAGGAGCAATTGAACACCTTTCCTTGCGAGGGAAGCAACGGTCCTCCTGTCATAACGACTGCGGCGGTGACGGAGATCTTTCCCCAGGACCGTCCGGCGTCGTAGAATCGCCCTCCGTTTGAGCAAGAAGCACATGCGCACTCGTTGTTCAGCATTCGGAGCAAACAGGATCCTGGGGATCAATGGTGCCGCGCCAGCAGGCATGAAGGGGAGTCGGAGGTTCTGCGGACCGCGGCGGATGGGGAGCTGTCCAGACCGACGAGGATGCCAGGGGCATGGGCTAGAGGAGAAAAGGCAATGAGAACGGGAAGGGGCAATGGACGCAGAGAAGGCGACGATCGAATCTAATCCGCTCCCGCTTGTGCTGGAGGGCTACTTCGCCATGATGGTGGTGATGGTCATCCTCTGGTTTGTCCAACGACGTATCAAGAACGCGGCCGTTGCGGAGGTCGGATTCTGCTTGGGCCTGATCTCGATCGTGGCCGGGTATACAGTCCAAACCATTGGCGGGATCGAGCGAACGGTACTGACGATGATGTTAGTGGTGTTGTATGCCGGACGGTTGGGTCACTATCTGTTGGTCAACCGCGTCATTGGCAAGGAGGAAGACACTCGCTATCAGCGGCTCAGAAAATCATGGGGATCGTCGGAACGGTTCAACATGTTTTTGTACTTCCAAATGTACGCGGCGGCGGCGGCGGTGTTTTCGATCCCCTTCTTGGTCGTGTTGTGGAATCCGCGCCCCCCCACGTCGGTAGTTGAGATGGTTGGGTTATTGATCTGGGGCATTGCCGTAGCGGGTGAGGCGCGGGCCGATCGGCAACTGGCCCGCTTTCAGGCCGATCCCGCTAATCGAGGACGAGTGTGCCGCGAAGGGCTCTGGTACTATTCCCGACACCCCAACTATTTTTTCGATTGGCTCCATTGGTGCTCGTATGTGGTTATGACCCTCGGGGCCTCCGGCTGGGCTTTTACCTTGCTTGGTCCCCTGCTGATGGGATGGCTCTTGTTCAAAGTGACAGGGATTCCTCCCAACGAAACGGATGCCCTGGAGAAGTTTGGTGAGGAATATCGCGCCTATCGGCTGACGACCAATACCTTTTTCCCTGGTGCGCCGAAAACGCGCTGATTTATTTTTTCTCTTCGGATTTCTCTAGGTCTTGCAAGCGAGCCTTCGCAATTTCGGCTTCCTTGCTGGTCGGATAGCGGGCAATGATCTGCTCGTAGATCCGTTTGGCGTTCTCATAGTTCATGTGGCTCTCCTCGAACGCTGCGTTCTCGAACAAAACCTTTGCATCATTGTCCGAACACCCCACGAGTAGCAGCAGGCTCACCGCCCCGATGATCACCCCTGTTTTTCCCATGGTCATGGCCCCCCTCCGGCGCGTATCCTACTCACTTGAGGCGCTTCTGTCCAGACGTTGTGGTTTGGCGCGAAGCGAATCAATGCCATAGCGGGGATCCGTGATCTGTTCGCTCCGGCAGGTGGGACAGCGGCTGGGTCTGGTCAGTTTGCTCCGGTTGCGAAAGACGAATCCGCAATCCAGACAGGCGGCCGGCTCCATGAGGAAACGCCGCGACCGGTCCCGCGTCAGGCTTTTGACCACATGGACCAGGTGGTCCTCGACCTGCCGTTCCGAAATCCCGAGTCGTTGAGCGAGTTGATAGGACGATAGTCTCGTGTCGGTCAGGAGGTCGATAATCCGCTGGCGCACCGTGCGTTCGAGGGGCAGCATCGCTACCATAGTATGTGAAGCAAGACAGCAAAGACAAACGGCACTCGGCGGTCTCGACCGCTGGGAGGAGCCTGCGTTATGCCGAGTCCACGAGTTCTCCCGCCAGACGGGGCAACCACGGTAACAAAGCCACTCCCAGACAGATGGACAGGGCAACCATGGAGGCTACGAGATCTTCGTCTAGTTTGGCTTCTGACGCGTAGATCACCGCCATGACCGCCGAGGGCATGGCAGCAATCAGAACCACTGCCGCCCGATCGAGGCCCGTCAATCCCAGAAACCCAGTAACCGTCCATCCGATCATAAGGCCTCCGCCCATGCGAAGAGCCACGCCCAGGCTTGTGAGTAGCCAGGTTCTGCGCAGGGCATGGGTGCTGATCGAGAGGCCGAGCACCAGACTCGCCAGCGGAATCGTCAACCAATGAATGGGCGTCAGAATCGACCGTAATTCCTCTGGCAGGTGGAGCCCACTGACTTTCATGGACACGATCGCGGCCAATGCCCACAGAGGTGGAGAGGCAACAAGGCGTCTCAATGTTTGGAGGGAGGATCCGCTGCCGGTCCCATGCCGCAGCGCCATCGGATAGAGCACGGTGAGCGTGAGGGTTGTTTGGCCAAGATCGAAGAGGACCGCCCGGGCTAGACCCTCTTCGCCAAATGTGGCCAGCATGACAGGGAATGCGAAGTAGATTGAATTGATCGAGCCGACGGTCAGGGCAAAGCCTCCCTGAGCTGGCCGTTCAAGGCCCAGCCAGCGGGCGAGCAGCCAGGCAAGAGAAGTGAGCGGCACGGTCACCAGCCATGCGGCAAGGGGGAGTTTCCAGGTCGTGGAGGACAGTATTACCTGGTCCAGCGAGACGAGAATCGTAGCCGGCAGGGTGATGGAAAACACGAACGCCCCCAACCGCTCCGCGTGGCGTTTGTCTACCAGGCCGAACAGGCGCAGCGCCGTGCCGCAGGCGAAAAGAGCTAGAAACAGATGCAAGGGGGAAATCAAGGGGGAAATCATGGAGTGGAGCATAGCAGAAACAAGGGGAGCAGGGACTATGTGTTGAGAGGGAGCCCGCTTTTCAACCGACCGCGCTTTTGATAGGCTATCGACGGCTAGGGGCGGCGAGAGGACAACACACCCTCTGTCAGCCGGAGGTGACGATGAGGATGCCTACACGATTGTGGATGATGCTACGGATGATCGGCCGTCTGTGGTATGACCTGCCTCTGCTCATCCGCCTGCTTCTGGCCTGGAAACAGGGGCGGTATCCGGGCTTTTCCGCCCGCACCCTCGTGATCGTGGCAGGCGCTCTCCTCTATCTGCTGAGCCCGGTGGATCTTGTACCGGACTTCATCCCTGGTGTCGGTGTGATCGACGATCTGGCCGTGCTGGCGCTGCTGCTCCAAAGCCTAGCTCAAGACCTCGCGGCCTTCCGGGCGTGGGAACAGAACCGGCGGTGATCAGCAATGCCTATGCCCCTATCAGGAGCAAGATCGCCGTACCTGGTGGTGATCTTGAAGCCCGTGCCTCACGCCAATTCGATGCTGAACGAATACAAAGTTCGACGGTGTGGAGCACTCACGCATCGCGCTCGGCGTGCGAGCCCATCATCATGGAATGGGGCCGAGTTGTGGGCTGGATGCCAGAAGATGGAGATGCCTTCAACAAAGTGCCCCTGTCTGATTGGTCGCCTCTGACGGATATTCCATTCCGCACGCGGATCAGATGCCTGCACCCGATCTGTTTCTGCTTCAATCGGCAACGTTGTAAGGCGCCATGCGGTGGTGTCATCTCCGAGTTGGAGAGTGCCTAAGAGCGCCTATTGGTGTTATTGGTGTGATGTCGGTTTTGAAGCGCGACGTTCGAAATGGCAGGTCGTCTGTCGCTGTCTCCCCTAGCAGGCTGTCGGCAAGAGAAAAGACAGAGAAAGGACGAGCTGAACCAGCATCCACCAGCATCCAAACGTTGATGACCCTCGGCTACATGTGCGGGATTTATAAGCCTTCTCAGAGCCGGTTTGCTCAGCGCTCTCCATAAGTCGAACGGGCCCTCCCACCGTGTCTGCTTTCTTAGTCGGTGTGATAGTCTTTTCACTCTATGACGGCGCACTCTCATCAGACCGGCCTCGTCGTGATCGCCCTGTTCAAGGTCGTGAAAGGCCTGTTGTTGCTCATGGTCGGGTTGGGCCTGCTCGAATTGATGCACGCGGATCTGGCAACGTTGTTCTCCCGGCTGATCGAGGCGCTGCACCTGAACGCCGACTCGCGGATCATCCACGCGCTGGTGCTGCGGATAGATGCTCTCCAACCCCACAGCGTGCTCGTCGCAAGCCTTGTCAGTCTGGGCTATGCGGGCCTGTTCTTGGTGGAAGGAATCGGGCTCTGGTTTGAACGGTCCTGGGCTGCGTATCTCACGGTGGTCTCGACGAGTCTGTTCGTTCCGTTTGAGGTGTATGAAGTGATCGAAAGGGTCTCAATCCTCAGAGTCGGCGTGCTGCTGCTGAATCTCCTCATCGTGCTCTACCTCGTCGTCCAGTTGAAGCGTCATACCCTGAATCACACTTGAGGAGGCCCGGCTTTTTGGGGGCTTCTGCCTAGGCAGTGTCTTGTGCCACCTCGGCCGTGCAGAAACGGTTCCATTCTCCGTTGAACTCGCCCTCGTTGACAGGGAGCCTCTTGCACGTTCAGAAGGCTCCCGCGCAGTGTTCGCCTCAGTGCGAGATCCCGTAGCCTCGGAGCTGGACCTGGCGGTCATGTCTAAGGCGGTGTTGGCGCCGGAGTCGGACAAGACAGAAGGAAACCTTGGCTCCCGGCAGTTTGCCCCGTGCCCCTGCCGCCTCGCCGGTTTCAGAGGCGGTTCCGCCTTGAACCTACCCGGTCGTTCTGTCACAATGCCCCGCCGCGTCAGGTGTTTCGCCATGGTCATCTGGCCGATCGGCCCGGCATCGTGATCCGTCCATCCTGATGATGGGGGATGCAGGCTGCACGTTGCGCAGACGAGGAGGGTTGAGGGTATGAAGTTCCTCGCGGTTCATCCCGGTCCGTTGATGTACACAAAGATCTATCTCCGTCTGGAACCACTCGGTCTGGAAATGGTTGCTCAGGCGGTTCGGCAGGCGGGCCATGAGGTCCGGTTAATCGACCTGCAGGCGGATACCTGGAAAGACTATGAGGCATTGATCCGGTCCTGGAAACCGGACGTTGTGGCCTTTGGGTGTAATTACCTCGCGAACGTGCCCGAGGTGGTGGACCTGGCCAAGTTAACGAAGACCATTCTGCCGAACTCCTTTGTCTTTGTGGGAGGCCATAGTGCCTCGTTCGTGGCCCAGGAATTTTTGGAACATGCCAATGGGGCGATCGATTGCGTGCTCAAAGGTGAAGGGGAAGCAGCGGCCCCCAAGCTGGTCGAGGCCGTGGAGCATGATCGCAAGGCCATCACCAAGATTGCCGGCGTCGTGACCCTCGATGGGGAGGGGCCGCCCCCGCAGTTCGTCGAAAACCTGGACGAGGTGCGTCCGGCCCGCGACCTGCTTCGGAACCGGCGTAAGTACTTTATCGGGGTCCTCGATCCCTGTGCGTCCATCGAGTTTGCACGGGGCTGCCCGTGGGACTGCTCCTTTTGCAGCGCGTGGACGTTTTACGGCCGTAGTTATCGGATGGTCAGCACGGAGAAGGCGGTTGAGGAGTTAGAGCAGATTCAAGAACCCGGTATCTTCTTGGTTGATGACGTGGCGTTCATTCAAGCCAAACAGGGGTTGGAGATCGGCGAAGCCGTCGCCCGGCGCGGGATCAAAAAACAATTCTATCTGGAGACGCGGGGCGATGTCTTGCTCCGGAACAAAGAGGTCTTCCAATTTTGGAAGCAGATCGGCCTCCAGTACATGTTTTTGGGGGTGGAAGCGATCGATGAGGAAGGCCTGAAGATGCACCGCAAACGCATCTCGCTGGGGAAGAATTTTGAGGCATTGGAATTTGCTCGTTCCCTCGGTATCACCGTGGCGATTAATATCATTGCCGATCCCGATTGGGATCGGCGGCGGTTTGAAGTGATACGCCAGTGGTGCCTGGAGATCCCAGAAATCGTCAACATCAGTGTCAATACTCCCTATCCTGGCACAGAAAGTTGGTATACCGAAGCGCGGAAGATTCAAACGCGGGACTACCGATTATTCGACATCCAGCATGCTGTCTTGCCGACCAAGCTGCCGCTGCCTGAATTCTACGAAGAGTTGGTGAAGACGCAGCAGGTGCTGAACAAGAAACATTTGGGCTGGGCCGCTCTGAAGAGCACCGCCAAAATCGCCATGGGCCATCTGCTGCGGGGACAGACGAACTTCATCAAGATGCTGTGGAAGTTCAACAGCGTGTATAACCCCAAGCTCCAACTTGCCGACCATCAACGGCCTGTGAAGTATGAAATGAAGCTTCCCGTGGCTCCGCGAGAGGCTAAGGCCATTGATCCCAAACAGTTGTTCATCCTTCCCGCCAAGGGTCGCAAAGGGCGGGCGTTGGATGAGTCCAGCGAACAGTTCGTGGAGGCCACCCGCACGGGAACGAGCATCTGAAGCCGGTTTCTTCTCCCACGCTGTGCCGTTGTCTGTGCCGCGTGATTCATACCGTGTTGAGCGAGTCACCCCGTGATGAGGTTAGTCATGTGCCATCAGGCCATCAGTTGGTGACGTTGCCAGGGCCCACTCCCTCTGGCGGCATTCCTTACGCGGTATGCTCGCGGTGCGCTCCAATATGAAGAGGGGTCAGGCTGGCGGAGATCTCTTCCCGAGCGAAGTGAAGGAGCTGTCATAAACTGCATGGTCTGGGCGGGACAGGTGGCTGCTGCTCGCAGACCCTCCATGTTCTCTCCACGGAGTGTGCTCAGCATTGCGACGGTGTTTGACCCCCTACTAAGCCTGTCACTCCCCTGAGGATGTGACCTGGTATACTGAGCTATCGTTCCGATTCGACCGCCGGAGTGGTTTGGTCAGGGCATCACGATGGGATCTCAAACATGGGAAGAATTGGCTGATCTCGCGCTGGCCCGGGTGCGCCGATCCGGCGCCGACTATGGTGACATCCGCATCCAACACCGCGTTGTCGAGCAGATCACAGGCGAAGATCGCCGCATTGCGTCGATTTCCAACGATGAGGACAGCGGATTCGGCGTTCGGGTCCTCTACCATGGGGCGTGGGGGTTTGCGGCCAGCTCAGTCCTGTCGTTGGAGGATGTCCCCCGCGTGGCGGATCTGGCTGTGGAGCTTGCCAAACAGGCAGCGTCGATCGCCACCGAGAAGGTCCGGTTGGCCGAAGAGCCGGTCCATCGCGATCGGGTGGCCACCTCTTTTAGGATCGACCCTCAGGCGATCCCGCTGGGTCAAAAGACTGGTCTGCTCCAGGAGATGATGGAGGTGGTCCACCAGAGGGCGGACATTGTTCGAAGCACGGCTGAACTCTGGTGGTGTCGCGATCGCAAACGGTTCCAATCCACGGAAGGTACGGTGCTGGATTTCGATCTCATGGCCGTGAACGGCTCGATTAGCGCGACAGCCGTCTTCGAGGGGCGGTTTGCTACCCGCTCGTTCAATCTGCCGTATCTTCGCCAAGGCTATGAATTGATCGAAGAAACGTGTTGGCCGGAAGAGGCGATTCGTGTAGCGCATGAAGCTGTCGAAAAGGTTCGCGCGCCGGCCGTCGATGGCGGTGTCTATGATCTGGTTCTCGATCCAGAACATTTGTCGCTGACCATTCACGAATCGTGCGGCCATCCGACGGAATTGGATCGTGCTCTCGGCTACGAGGCCAATTACGCCGGCACGACCTTTCTGACGCCAGAGAAGCTGGGCACCTTTCAATTCGGCTCCTCACACGTCACGCTTGTGGCGGACAACACAGAACCAGGGACGCTTGCCGCGACCGGCTATGATGATGACGGAGTCCAGTGTCAGCGATGGGATGTGGTCCGCGAGGGGATCTTCGTCGGCTACGCGACGAGTCGCGAAGTGGCGCCCAAGATTGGTGAAGCACGGTCGCGCGGATCCAATCGGGCCGAGGGATGGGGAAGTATCCCGATTGTCCGCATTGCCAATCTCGGACTGGTCCCTGGCACCGCTTCGCTGGACCAGCTGATCGCGGATGTCAAGCGCGGGCTTTACATCGAAGGGCACGGCTCCTACAGCATCGATCAATACCGATACAATTTTCAATTTGGCGGCGACGCTTTCTGGTTGATTGAAAACGGACGGCGCACCCATATGGTGCGCGACGTCATCTATCAGGGTATCACGCCGGAGTTTTGGGGTAAATGCGACGGTGTGGCAAATTGGTCCCACCGACGTCGGTACGGGTTCATCACCTGCGGCAAGGGGCAGCCAGTGCAGTCGGGCTGGATGACCCATGCAGCGTCCCCCGCCTTGTTTCGACGGGTGCATGTGATCAGGGGAGGAGAGGGACTGTGAGCCAGCCCTCCGCAAAGCCGTGGCCCAAGATGACAAGCCGAGAGGAGTTTCGTTTTTTGGTCGATGTGATTCTCGCCTGCTCGTCGGGTGACCATACCGTGGTGACCCTCCAGGATGAACAGTCCGGCACCACGAGATTCGCCAACAATCGCGTGATTCAAAACGTTGATCGGCGGCGCGGGCTGCTGACGGCGCGGGTGTCGTTTGGTCATCGACATGGCACGGCTTCCACGACGGATTTCACCGCCGGCGCTGTTCGAAACATGGTGGCGCGGGCTGAGCGCATTGCTCGTGTAGCCCCTGAGGATCCGGAATATCTCCCACCGCCGGCCCCTTGCCCATTTCCCCCCAGGGAAACAGCGCGGGCGGAAACGATCGCCGCTGGCCCGACCCGCCGTCTTGAGTATGCGAACGAGGCTATTGGCCTCTGTCGGATGGAAAATCTGATGGGAGCCGGGATTGTGTCGTCATCGGTCGCCGCAATTGGTGTGGCGGCAGACAATGGTCTGTTCGGTTATGAAATGAGAACGGAGGCAGAGTTTAGCATCACGGTTCACACTGGTGACACGACCGCCCTCCCAGGGTCAGACTCGATTGGAACCGGATCGATGGGTACCGGATGGAGTGCCGCTTCTCACCGGTCGATCGATCATCTAAGGATTCAAGAACGGACCTTGGCGGCCATTGATAAGGCCAAGCGGAACCGCGACGCCAGGGAATTGCCGCCCGGAGAGTACCCGGTCATCCTTGAACCAGCTGCGGTGGCGGGACTCTGGTTCTGGCTCATCCAAGCCCTTGATGCCAAGTCCTATACGAAGGGGACCAGCCCGGTCACAGGACAGATGGGCAAACCCATTGTGGACCAGCGCCTCACCTTGAGCAATGCACCGGACCATCCCGACTTGCTCGGCGTCGGGTTTACTCAAGAAGGGTTGCCGAGCGCTCCGTCCAGGTGGATCGATGCTGGCTGTTTACAGCAACTCTCCTATGACCGCTTCACCGCTCAAGCCTGTGGCATCAAGGAGATTCCCACGTTGGAAGCGCCGATCCTCTCTGTCCAGGGCGCGTCATACGGGACGATTCGCGATCTGGTCAAGCAGATAGACCGGGCCATCCTCGTGACAAACTTCTGGTATATCCGTTCCGTCAATCGTCGTGACCTGACGTTGACGGGCATGACGCGAGATGGAACGTTCCTGGTAGAGAACGGTCACCTTGTGTGCCCGGTGAAAAATTTCCGCTTCCATGACAGTCCCCTGCGAGTCTTTCGCGACATCGATGCCGCGACAGTCCCCTTGGAAGCGCTCTCGCCGGAGACAGGCAAGATGTTGACGCCGGCCTTGATCTTGCCGCGGTTCCACTTTTCGAGCGTGACCAGATGGTAGGAAAAGGGCGATCAACAGCGGTGGGCTGATCTAAGAACAAACCCTTGACTCTTCCATCGAGCAGGAGTAGACACACCCTCTAATGATCCCGCTGATATCGCCGGGTCGGATTGGTCGTCCACTACGAAGAGCTGGACGAGAGTCGGACAACATGTGAACAATCCGGAGCCAGACTGATGCCCCACCGATCCAGTGACGACCCGATCTATGTTATCCGTCGCATTCCCCCGCCTGATCAGATTGAGGCGGTTCGCTCTGGCACACGACCGTTGGGAGAACGGCTTGGCGAGGCGGCGACATCCTTGGCCCGTTTGCTCGCCCAGCGCTTCACCGCTTCCTCGAGCCCCCAACAGTCTGACGTTTCCAGAGAAGCATCAGAAGCATCGCGGGACAAGTGTCGGAAAGGGCCGGATGATGTCGTGGCAGAAGAAGTTGTGGGGCAGACAAGGGAAGGGGCCGAAGAGGAAGGGAGGGGCATGGTGAACGACAACGCGTCGGTTCCGATGAGAGAGGGAGGAGAGGGCAAAGAAACGTCTCGGGCGAATGTTCCGGCCGAGCTCGCTTCTGGTTCTTCCCTCGTTCATCCCGAAGAAGTGGCCGAATTGCGCGTCTTTCTCCTCCAGCAGCAACAGGACATTGTGCGGTTGGCCTCTCAGATCCAAGAGTTACGGTCTCTCGTGTCGACACAACAACGGGTGATCGCCCAACTGATAGAGACGTTGTGTCCCGACGCTGCCTCGTTGAGGCCGGACGGTTCTCCAGCGGTCCAGTCTCGGCCAGGTAGGCAGGGGCGGCCCAAAGCCCCCAAAAGTGAAAAGAGCGCAGCAACAAAGAATGAGTCACTGTGGTTACCGCTGAACGTCTAGCATCCAATCCATCAGTCGGGTAGTTGAGTAATGGGGTGTCGCCTCCCGTACCAGTCCCTCGTTATGTGACTGTATGGTCCAGCATCTCCTGAGTCCTGGGCGAGCGTTCGCCGCCTGGGCCCTCTCGATCATGACTGGCGTGATCGGGCAAACGGCTTCGGCGCTCGAGTCATCATCCGATCTTGGCCGCTCCCTTGTACCGCTGTCTAGCACGCTGGGGACTCTGCACCATCCGGTGACGACGACATCCGCTCTGGCGCAACGGTATTTTGATCAAGGGCTGCGACTGGTCTATGCCTTTAACCATGAGGAGGCAGTGCGGGCATTTGAAGAAGCCGCGCGGCTTGATCCTTCCGCCGCCATGCCCTATTGGGGGATCGCCCTGGCACTGAGACCGAATATCAACACGCCATTGAGCAAGGAGCAAGAACGCAGGGCGGCAGAGGCGCTTCACCAAGCCCGTGCCCGGCTTGCTCATGCAAGCGAGGCCGAACGGCGCTATATCGAAGCACTGAGCCTCCGCTACGGCTCGAAAAGGGGAGCCAGGACGACAGGGGATGGAGCCTATGTCGATGCCATGAGGGCGCTCTGGCGGGATTTCCCTCATGATGCTGATGCCGGTGTGCTCTTTGCGGCGGCGCTGATGGATCTGCGGCCCTGGGATTTATGGGTGCCGAGCGCAAGGCCACAACCGGAAATAGAGGAAATGGTCTCGACACTGGAGGCTGTCCTCGCCAGATTTCCCGACCATCCTGGGGCGTGCCACTATTACATTCATGCCGTGGAGGCCTCCGCGGTGCCAGAGCGGGCGTTGACTTGTGCCGAACGGTTGCCGAGACTCATGCCGGGCGCCGGTCACCTCCTTCACATGCCGGCTCACATCTACATGCGGCTTGGGCGATATCACGAGGCTACGGAACGGAATGCACACGCTGTTCTTGTCGATCGAGAATATCTCGGTGGGCGAACCGAGGCCGGTGAATATGCCGAGACTTCCTCTGTGCACCATCTCTATTTCTTGTGGGTTTCCTTGCTGATGGAAGGGCGCAAGGCTGAATCGTTGAAGGTCGCGCGGCAGTTGACCACTTTAATCGGGGAGACCAAGGCGCAACGGGCCAAATGGAAGGAATGGTACCTTCCTGCTCCCCTGTGGTCCATGATTCGGTTCGGCCAATGGAACGAACTGCTGCGTGAGCCAGCTCCCAGCAAAGAGCTCAGGTTGCATCACGGAATCTGGCGATTAGGGCGGGGGTTGGCGTTGGCGGCTACCGACCGGTTGCCGGAGGCGGAAGCGGAATGGGTGGTCTTGTCCGCCGCAACGAAGCAAGTGGGGCGTGTTCGAACAGACGAGGACAAGATCGAACGGGCCATGATCAACCTTGCCGAACGGCTGTTGGCTGGAGAGATTGCGAGGCGAGTGGGCAACTATTCACAAGCGATTGCGCGCTTGAAGGAGGCCTTGACGATCGAGGACCACATACCTTCTCCCGAGCTGTCTGTCTGGCCGATTCCCGTTCGCCATTATCTGGGGGAGGCCTTGCTGGCGGCGGGATGGCCTAGTGAAGCGGAAGCGGTCTATCACGCTGATTTGGCCAAGAACCCTCACAATGGATGGGCGCTTATGGGGCTCGTGCAAAGCCTCCGTGCCCAAGGCAGGATCCACGAAGCGGACGAGGCCGAGCGTCGATTCAGGGCGGCATGGGCCTATGCCGAGGTGTCGCTCACGGGGTCACGCTTTTGAGGGATAAGAGAACGGAGCAGGAAGGACGATGTATGTGATCGTAGGGGTGATGGGGCCGGCTAACGCCAGAAAAAAGGATCTCGAAAATGCCAGACTGCTTGGCGAATTGATCGCACGGCGGGGGTGGGTGGTGTTGACGGGAGGTCGGGATGTCGGCGTGATGGATGCCGCCTGCGAAGGGGCCAAGAAGGTAGGGGGAAGCCTCACCGTGGGTATTTTGCCGACCGCCAAGGACCGGGTGTCGCGCCACGTCGATGTGCCGATCATTACGGAGATGGGCAGTGGTCGCAACAACATCAACGTCTTGACCAGCCATGTGGTCGTGGTCTGCGGCTTGACGGGGTCCGGCACGGTGTCGGAAGTGGCCTTGGCGGTCAAAGCTGGAAGGCCGGTCATTTTGGTGGGAGCCTCTGCTGCGGAGGTGGCGTTCTTTAGAAAACTGGGCAAACGACTGGTAACCGCCGTTGATTCGCCGGAAGAGGCGATTGCAATGATCATGAAACGATTGGGAAAGATTCGCGGCCGTTCCTGGACTGATTCCGCGAGCGGGTATGACGGTCTTTCCATATGACTTTTTAAGATGAGGGGGAGGGAACACACCCGCTGTTTCCCCTTTTGTACTCCCCGGATCGTCTTCCTTGGCGCGCTCGTTCTCTCGCACCGACCGAATCTATCATGTAGGATCAAAAGGGAGCTGGCGGAGCAAGTGGTTGCCAGGGATACCGTCATGGACAAGGAGGGAAGAAGAGATGACGTCGCGGCGACAGAGGGCACGCAACTTGATTGTGTTGAGTCTGTTCGGGGTGCTGGTGAGCTTCCCTCTCAATCAACCCCAAATCACCAGGGCGGCAGAGCCGGCTAAGGCCTATTTTGCGGGAGGCTGCTTCTGGTGCATGGAGGAAGCGTTCGAAGCTGTGGAGGGAGTGCTATCGGTGATGTCTGGTTACATGGGAGGCACCATTGCCAATCCCACCTATGCTCAAGTATCCAGCGGCAAAACCGGTCATGCCGAGTCGGTGGAGGTGATCTATGATCCCGCCAAGGTGAGTTACCAAACGCTACTCGATGTCTTTTGGCGCAATGTGGACCCCCTGACGCCTAACGGGCAATTCTGTGACCACGGCACGCAGTATCGATCGGCCATCTTTTATGGAACCGACGATGAGCGGAGGCTGGCGGAGGAATCGAAGGCGGCGCTTGAACGATCGAAACGGTTTGCGCA
The DNA here is from genome assembly GCA_024331045.1 of Nitrospira sp. Lineage (GTDB taxonomy): Bacteria > Nitrospirota > Nitrospiria > Nitrospirales > Nitrospiraceae > Nitrospira_D. Next base: position 54,444 of record JANDJC010000010.1, on the reverse strand, counting down.
ACCAATCGTAACCCAGATTGTCAAGGCCTCCACGTTTTATCCAGCAGAGGAGGAACACCAAGATTATTACAAGAAGAATCCGATCCGCTATAAGTATTACAAGCTCGGTTGCGGACGGGCTCAGCGGCTCGAGGCTTTGTGGGGCAAGCCGTAATGGCTCGCGCCCGTGGGCCGCGCGATGAGGGCAACGATCGTATTGTGAGGAAGGGAAGCAGGCAGATGAAACGGGTGGTCAGTCGGAGGATGGCGGATCTGACGCAGTCCGAGATTCGAGCGATGACGCAGGCCTGCGCCCGTGTCAAGGGGATCAACCTGGCTCAGGGGGTCTGTGACACACCGGCGCCGGCCTTGGTGCTCGAGGCCGCGCAACGGGCCATCAACGAGGGGCGAAACACCTATACCAGGTTTGATGGTCTGCCGGAATTGCGGGAGGCGTTGGCTCAGAAGCTGGTCCGCTACAACGGCATTCGGGCTGATCCCGACTCGGAGATCGTCGTCAGTGCCGGTGCGACCGGGGCCTTCCATTGCGCGTGCGAGGCGCTATTGGAACCGGGCGATGAGGTCATCGTCTTTGAGCCGTTCTATCAATATCACTTGAGTGCCTTGTTGGCGGTGGGGGCGGTGCCGGTGACAGTCACGATGGAGCCTCCAGACTGGACCTTCGCGGTGACGCAACTGGAACAGGCTGTGACCGCAAAGACCAAGGCGGTGGTGGTCAACTCGCCGGGCAATCCCTGTGGAAAAGTGTGGACGCGGGATGAGCTGGAAACGGTCGCGGCCATTGCAAAGAAGCACGATCTCTTCGTGTTTTCGGACGAAATCTACGAATACTTTCTCTATGACGGGCGGTCTCATCTGAGCATGGCTTCGTTGCCCGGCATGGCGGAGCGGACGATCACCGTTGGCGGCTATTCCAAAACCTTTAGCGTCACAGGATGGCGCATCGGCTACAGTGTGGCAGCTCAACCCTGGGCCCAGGCCATCGGGGCCGTCAACGACCTGCTGTACGTCTGCGCTCCAGCTCCTCTTCAATGGGGAATTGCGGCGGGCATCACGGATCTCTCCGAGGACTTCTACAAGGAGCTGGCACGTGCCTACCAGCACAAGCGGGATCGGTTTTGCGAGGTCTTGGCCGAGAGCGGTTTGCCTCCGTCAATTCCTCAGGGAGCCTACTATGTGTTGGCGGATGTCTCGAAGGTGCCGGGAGTGACCGGAAAGGCTCGCGCGATGACGCTCTTGGAGGCCACCGGTATTGCGGGGGTGCCGGGGGAGGCGTTTTTCTCCGGACCGGAAGGCGCACGCTTCATTCGGTTCAGTTACGCCAAAACCGACGAAGACCTCGACGAGGCCTGTTGCCGCCTCAAGCGAGCAAGGTGGTAGCTGAGCGAGAGAGCATTTGCTTGCCCATTTTCCATGTTCACGGTATGAGAGGGTGGGAGGAGGTAGCTATGTCCCATTGGGGTATCCTTGTCACGGGTCTCCTCGTTACAGCCTGCGTCCACCAGCCGTTGAGCGATGATGCCTCATTATCCGCAGACAAGTCCGTATTGGCAGGAGAATGGGAGTACGAAGATGGCGCGGTCGTCGTGCTCCAGCTCGATGAAAGAGGAAACGGGACCTATCCCTACAAAGACGGACGATTCGAAACCAGCCGACTTGATGGCCATACCTGGGTCGGCAAGTGGTATCAAAAGGAAAACGATCGGGAGGGGGGCTTCACGGTGATCCTCTCCGAGGACTACACGGAGGGCGATGGCACCTGGTGGTACGATCGAATCGGGGCGGATTTCACCCCGCTCCAAAAGGGCGGCACGTTTCATCTGAGCAAACGAACGTCACTCACCAAATGTGGCGCCACCCCTTCAGGTCCCTGACGGTCGCCTCTGACTATTCACAACTCTTCCCCGTTCTTCTCGATGATCAGCGCTGGCCATGCGCCTGTATCCATAAACCTGTGGGATGCAACGGCTGTGTGCTAGGGAAGATCGGCAAACAGCCATGGAGCTTCCTGTTTCCGCCGACGTTCGTAGGCTGCAATAGCGTCTTCGTGCTGGAGCGTGAGGCCGATGGAATCCAGTCCCCGGTAGAGACAGTCTTTTCTGAACGGATCGATGTCAAATTGATACACCGTTCCGCTTGGTGTGATTACCTGCTGCGCACCCAAATCGACGGTGAGCCGGTATCCTTCTGTGGCAAACACGTCTTTCATAAGGGAGGAGACTGTCTCACGCTCCAACATGACTGGCAGGATACCGTTCTGGAAACAGTTGTTATAAAAGATGTCCGCAAAACTGGGCGCGATGATGCAGCGAAAGCCTTGATCGAGGAGTGCCCAGGGGGCATGCTCTCTCGACGATCCGCAACCGAAATTGTCACGTGTGAGCAAGATCGTAGCACCTTCATAACGGGGCTGATTTAAGAAAAAGGTGGGATCCAGTGACCCATCCGGCTTCCTCCGCCAATCGTAAAAGAGCCCTTCTCGCAGGCCGGTTCGTTTGATCGTCTTCAAGAACTGTTTGGGGATAATCTGGTCCGTATCCACATTGACCCGGTCCAGCGGAGCGACCAGACCGGTTATTCGGGTGAATGCCTGCATGGGAGTCCAACCTTAAGTGATTAGTTTGAGCGCTGTCGTGCGAAAACGAGCCGGCTTAACAGACTGCGAGCATGCGCACGACCGAATTCTAAGCCCACCGCCTGATGTCCACGAAATGTCCTTCGATGGCAGCGGCCGCCGCCATGGCTGGCGAGACCAAATGGGTTCGTCCGCCTGCGCCCTGACGCCCTTCAAAGTTCCGGTTACTTGTGGAAGCGCACCGCTCGCCGGGTTGCAGGACATCGGCGTTCATCGCGAGACACATGCTGCACCCTGCTTCTCTCCATTCGAATCCTGCCTCGCGAAAGATCCGGTCGAGCCCTTCCGCTTCCGCCTGGGCCTTCACCAGGCCGGAGCCGGGAACGACCATCGCGTGGACCCCCTTTGCCACTCGTTTCCCTTGGACAAAACGCGCGGCAAGTCGAAGGTCTTCAATTCTCGCATTGGTGCACGACCCAATAAAAACCCGGTCGATCACAATGTCTGTGATCGGGGTGTTGGGCTTGAGGCCCATGTATTCCAATGCCCGCTCGGTTGCGCGTCTCGCGTTTTCGTCCGACATTGTTTGAGGGTCCGGCACCGTTTCGTCTACGCCCACCACCATGCCCGGATTGGTGCCCCAACTGACCTGGGGAGCGATGTCCTCAGCCTGCATGGTCACGGTGGTGTCATAACGGGCGTCCGAATCGGTCTGGAGCTGCTCCCAGCTCTTCACCGCTTGATCAAACAGCGTGCCTTGTGGGGCAAGGGGCCGGCCTTTGAGATAGGCGATGGTCTTCTCGTCAGGGGCAACCATGCCGGCCCTGGCTCCTCCTTCAATCGACATATTGCAGAGGGTCATGCGGCCTTCCATGCTCAAGGCGCGAATAGCCGAGCCGGTGTATTCGATCACGTGGCCGGTTCCACCGGCTGTCCCAATCTTGCGGATGATGGCGAGGATGATGTCTTTGGCTGAACAATAGTCGGGCAAGATCCCCTCGACGCGGATTTCCATCGTTTTCGGTCGTTTTTGGATGAGGCACTGGGTGGCCAGGACATGTTCGACTTCGCTCGTGCCAATGCCGAACGCCAATGCGCCGAACGCTCCATGGGTTGAGGTATGGGAATCACCGCAGACGAGAGTCATGCCAGGCAAGGTAAAGCCCTGTTCCGGACCAATCACGTGCACGATGCCCTGGCGGATATCCTTCATGCCGAACAGAGGGATACCAAACTCGCGGCAGTTTTCCTCGAGGGTCTCGATCTGTTTGGCGCTGATGGGGTCGGCGATGGGCAGAGTCCGATCGGTGGTCGGCACGTTGTGATCCGGCACTGCCAATGTGGCGGCGGGACGCCGTGGACGGCGTCCCGCCAGCTTCAGCCCCTCGAAGGCCTGGGGAGAGGTTACTTCATGGATCAGTTGTCGATCGATGTACAGCAAGGTGGTGCCGTCCGCCTCTGCACGGACCACGTGCGCGTCCCAAATCTTATCGAACAACGTCGTCCCAGCCATGCTTTTCTCCTCCCTCTCCGCCAGACAACGGCACCCAGCGAAACAAACAGCGGATGAGAAACGCCATTATACAAGGAGCAGAAACGGGGCGCCAAGGAGGGGAAGCGCGGGCAATGCCGACATCGCTGTCATGCTTGCAACGCCTCGTCCCTCTGTGTTAGTGCGGCATCAGGCCACGGCGCCCGACGAAGAAGCCATCACTGCTCGCTTGCGCGACGACGTGCAATGGAATCGAGAGGGGATATTCCCATCTGGATCAGCCCCCCGGTGCTGAGATGGTCGCAACAGTTGCTCAACAGTTTTCGGCACTGGATGGGGCGAGAACTGATCGTCCGCTCTGGATCGATCCTACGTGACGCGGAGGTCCTGTTTACGGCACCCTTCGTGGTAGTGTCGCATGGGAGTGAGCCGGACCCGGTCCTCAATTATGGAAATCAAACGGCACTCCGACTGTGGGAAATGCAATGGGATCAGTTCACCCGCACTCCCTCGCGGATGACGGCGGAGCCGGTCCATCGAGAGGAACGGCGACGAATGTTGGAGATGGCTCAGACGCGGGGGTATGTGGAGGGATATCGCGGTGTCAGGATTTCCGCGACTGGCCGCCGATTTCTGGTGGTTGACGCCATCCTCTGGAACGTCCTCGATGAGCATGGCTGTCGCCTCGGGCAGGCTGCTACATTTCAGAACTGGGAAGAAATGTGCTGAGAGTTCTTCGATAGGGAGAGAGACTGTTGGCCGTGTTGCAGTTCACGGTGTTCTCTCGATCACCTTAAGAGGAACACCAAGGTGAAACAAGATAGGCAATAGGGAGGCTGGCGATCGTGGTCAAGTCCACAACTCAAGGGGCCCATGGTTGGCAATGCCCCGCAGAAGATCGCGTGATGAGACAATCCCGACCGGGTGTCGGTTCCCGTCCAGAACGGGAACGGCGTGAATTCGCTCATCCAGCATGATGCGGGCGATGTCACGAATATCCGTCGAGGGGGTGGCTGAAATGACCCTCGTGGTCATGATCTCGGCCAGTTTAATGTGCGCCGCCGCAGACGGTGATTTCCCCATGATGAGATCAGGGGCCTGAGACAACAGGTCGCGCTCGGACACCAACCCCACGAGGATGCCGTCCAACGAGGTGATGGGGAGGTGCCGAAATCCCTTGGTCGTCATGATATGCCATGCGTCGCCCAGGGTGTGAGTGGAGGCCAGGGTAATGACCGGCGATGTCATGAGATCACGAGCGACGACTGCCGCTCTCAATCTCGATTCGGGGTGCGCCAGGCGCTGGTATGTCTGTTGGGCTATGGATGCTCGATGGTCCTCCGAGGAGGGAGGGGTGTGCCGAGGATGGTCGCGCACCTCGCTTGCTTGGGCCGGTGCGTGACGTGCGCCGACCGGAGAGGATTGGTATGTCTGCACGACGCCGTTGACGGTGATGATGAGAGGCATAGGGGAAATCCTCAAGGATCGTATCGGAATCTCTCGTCCAAGACTTTAGAGGAACCCGAAAGAAGCGGGATGTCCCCCTCTTGTTGCAGGAGGGCAGCCGTGGTTGGGGAGCAATGCGGTTGAGGAGCAATTGGGGAACGGATCTGGGGGCTGTGGTTGCAATGAGCCCAGGGACCAGTGTAGCGTAATTATGTGAGAATGCGAATTCGAAAGGGGACTCCTCCTATCCATCGGTGTTTTCCCTGGCGCACCCTAATGCTCCTCGCCGTCACGGCGACTCTCGCTGCCTGCGGAGGACCAGGATGGGACGGTTATTTTAAGCGGGGGGTCGGGCGATTAACCCAAGATGATGTTCGAGACAAGCTGGGCCCTCCTCATGCCGCAAAGACTCCGGTTTTGGGCGGTGACAGTCTCTGGGTTTATCGAGTGGCGTTGAGCGAGCAGGAATTATCAAAATGGACTCCGACTTTCTTGGTGGAGGCATCCCAATCGGTCGGATCACTTGTTGGCAAGCCAACCGATCAGCCCAAACCCACCTTGTACTGTTATCGATACCTCCTGACCTTTGCAGAGGATCGGGTGTTGAAAAGTTGGAAGCGAGAGGAATGTGCCCCAGGGACGCGGGAAGCGCTGAGCGCTCGTTAAAAAAGAAGAAGGGATTTCTTCTGTGCGGTTGGCCAGCCGTGCTTCTCACGGGCGAGCTGTGCGTGCTATGGCTCTGAAGAGGATGGGAGAGGGGATGCTCTCTTTCTGGCAATCCAGCTCGGTTGCTTCCCTTTGAAGCCCTATGTTATAAACCTCGACCGATGAGATCCATGGGCCTATGGCCTGGGCTCCTGGAGCCGGTGCAATTCGAGAAGCCCATCAGTCTTCCATAACAAACGTCCAATTTTGAGGCAGGCCTCACCGGCCAATTTACTTTTCTGCATTTTTCTTTAGGGAGGTAGGAATGACGAAGAAGATGTGTGTTGCTCTGTTAAGCCTGGGAATGGTAGTGGCCGGGACGTCGGCCGTGTACGCACTGCAAGCTGGCGGAGTGGAGGTCGGCAGTTTGGAAACGGGGTCGGTTGTTGGTCAGCCGTTTAAAGAATTAACTGTGGACGCCGCCTTTTACTCCATCGAGATTGGTGACATCAAGACATGGTATCCACCGATGACCGTGATTGATTTTAAAACCAGACCGGGGGCGCCAGTTCTCTTGAAAGTGACCAACAAAGCAACGGCCGAACATGGGTTCCATCTTACCGCTGCGGCCGCAGATCAATCGACCCCAACGGTGTTGGATACCAAACTCGTGTTAAAGCCTGGTGAAACCCAATACATTGGTGTGCCGACGAGCGACTTGTTTTATGGGGCTGGAGCAGTGTTGGAATATCGCTGCCATCTCCACCCGGCTCATGTGGGTGGAAAATTGCTCATGATCAAATGACCTAGTGCTGGAATGGGCACATGGCAAAATGTGGCATGGGAAAACGTGGAACGATCAACTGTGAATTGAGCAGCTAAGCAGAATCACCAACGAAGAAGAGGAAGATATAGCAACGGCCTCAAGGAGCGATCCTTGAGGCCGTTGTACTTGTCAGGGAGATCTCGTGACGCCCTGCGAATGAAACGGCCGGCAGGAGACAGACGGGCCACCGAAGGCCTACCCTGCCCGTCGGCAATGGTCAGTTTCTGACGCCGCTCCACACCTTGGAGGGATCAATCGTCTTGTCAGGGTTCAGCCGCTTTGCCTTCTCAAGGAGAGCTTCCGTTGTTTCGGGATAGGCGGGGTCTGGGATGCAACAGTTGTCGACCGGACAGACGGCGGCGCACTGAGGCTCATCAAAGTGGCCGACGCATTCCGTGCATCGCTCGTGGGTAATAACGTAAATGTTATCACCAACTCCTTGGCCGTCTCCGACGTGAAACCCTTTGCTTTCTGCATCACTGCGTGTCTCAAAAATTGCTTCATTGGGACATTCCGGCAAGCACGCCCCGCAGGAAATACATTCGTCCGTAATCAACAGTGCCATGATTGGTGCCTCCTTCTCACTCCGGCAACTCGGCAAGACGAAGTTGACAACATTGCGCCGCCCTGACCATAGTTCTTGCCACAGCGCTCCGTACCAGTTTCACTGTGTGTGGGAACCGTGGAAACAAAAATGGAGCCGCATTCTATGCCGCGAATCTTTTCCAAGTCAACAGAACGAGGGGCGGGAAGAAGGCCTAGGTGGCCATAAGAACTTGGGCCATTCGACCCAGCTTTGATTAAGGGAAACGGAGATAAGACGGAGATAAGATTAAGAAGGGAAAGGAAACGGGCAAAAGCTGGATCTATGACGATGACCACGATTGATCAGGGGGCCGCTGGAGGAGGTGGGTACGGGCAATCCAAAAACCGGCTTGTCATGATGGTCCTCCTCGCGCTTCTCCTGATGAGTCTTTCTGTGTTCATCGGAGAGCGCAAAGAGTCCAGTGTCATCGTTGTCCAATTTCCCAGCGGGATCGAGCTGGAGGCCGAAGTGGCCGATACACCGGAGAAGCTTCTGTTCGGGTTGGCGTTCCGGGATGGGTTGCCTCCGAACGGTGCGATGCTCTATATCTTTGAAGAAAATGGTCTCCATCGTGTTCGAACGAAGGAGTACCGGTTCCCCGTCGATATTCTGTGGGTCGACGAGAGCCATCATGTCGTGCATATGGTAGAACATGCTGAGCCTTGCCGCCACGATCCATGCCCGTTCTATGGTCCGCCGCCGGTGGCGGCTCGCTATGTCATCCAAGCTGAGGCCGGATTTCTCAAAAGAACCGGTGTAAAACACAATGATGAACTCAAATACTCGCTTCGCATGTGAAGCTGAGACAGTATAAGTACTACGAACGAGAGCGCGAAAGTAGCAGCGGGTGTCCTGTCACAAGGTGGAGAGGTGGACGATGGAAGGATTTCAAAAAGTGGCCCGCGTGGATGAGTTACGTCCCGGACAATCAAAGGTTGTCGTGGTTAATTCGCGGGCCATCGCGCTATTCAACGTGGACGGTCAATATTACGCCATCCACAACAGTTGTCCCCATGAGGGAGGGCCTCTCGCGGAGGGACGCCTGAAGGGATTCGTGGTATCCTGCCCGTGGCATGATCTGGCATTCGATGTGCGGAATGGGCAGGGAACAGACGGAGGGGGCTATTGTGTCGGCAGTTATGAGATCCTTGTGGAAGGAGCCGACGTGCTGATTGGGCCTCGGCGCAAGGTCTAGCGAACTCCTCAAGCTCCGTGCCTCTTGCCCGCGACAGTAAGAGCAGCTCCGGTGAATCCCTCAAAGCCAGATCAGCAGATGGCCCCGGTTGGCGAGACATACGACGCTCGTTTGTTGGCGGCGACGGTCGGCCAGCCGATTGTCATCCGCCTCTGGGAAGATCGGACGAGAGGCGAGTTGTGGGTTCCTTCTTATGATACGAAAAACCTGGTGCTGTTGAGTGATGATTTTCTCCGCATCGCAAGCAACAACGCGGTCGAAAATGGGCAGCGGATCTTTGAATTTAAAGCGCTGACGCCGGGGACACACCGGCTTGTGTTCGAGAAACGTATGGGGTGGAAGTTTACAGCAGAGGATCGCCGCGTCTTTCAGATTGAGGCCGCGAATTCGCCGAGCGGCTGAACAACCATGCCGGACATTGCATTTCTCAATGGCCGCTTTGTTGCCTGGGCTGAAGCCACTGTTTCGATCGATGACAGGGGGTTTCAGTTCGGAGATGGGGTGTACGAAGTCATCAGAACCTATAGGAGCAAGCCTTTTGAGCTAGAGGCGCATCTCGATCGGCTCGAACGAAGTGCTAAAGAACTGTCCATCCCCCAGCCTTACGCTCGACCACAATGGAGAGAGTGGATCGAGCGAGCCATTGAACTGTCCGGCTATCGCGATGCCAAGGTCTATATCCAAATCACCAGGGGGGTCGCCCCTCGGGACCATGCGTTTCCTTTGCAGAGTTCCCCCACGGTTGTAATGACCATTCGAGAGCTACATCCGCTGAGTGCCGAGTTACGGCGGACGGGAGTGACGGCTTGTACAGTCCCCGATCTGCGCTGGGGGCGGTGTGATATTAAAAGCCTCAATTTGCTCGGCAACGTCCTGGCCCGTGAAGAGGCTAGGCGAGCGGGGGTGTTCGAGGCAATTTTGGTGAAGGATGGTGTGGTGACTGAGGGGTCGATCAGTAATGTTATGGCTATTCGGTCGGGAGTCCTCGTGACGGCTCCCGAAGGGCCCCGCATCCTGTCCGGGGTGACCAGAACCGTGGTCCTGGCACTGGCGGCGAAGGAGGGGATCGTGGTGGAGGAACGGTTCTTTCCGGTCGAATTCCTCTATGAGGCGGATGAGGTGTTTTTAACCGGCACCACGATCGAGGTGTTAGGGGTGACCCACATCGATGGCAGGACCATCGGAGCCGCGCGTCCTGGCCCCATCACGCAAACGTTGGCGGCCCGATGGGAGGCTCTTACCTCGTAAGCGTGCCCCCCTTGCTTTGCCTCTGTGTGCGTGGTATGGTGCAGCGACTGGAAGTGGGCTCAGGCCCACTTTTTTGTTTGGGCCTCTCGCCACCGGAGTAGACAACGAGAGGGCGTGAAAAGCGGAGGCGAGGAGCGGGACGCCAGACAAGTGAGGCGCCAAGGAGAAGGGGCTGGTTGAGCACGCATGATCGCGGAGCAAAAACGGTTGCCGAACGGGTGGAGGAGGTTGCGTCGCCTATCCTCTGGGCGTTGGGGTTAGAGTTAGTCGAAGTGGAGTGGATCGGACAGGGGCCTCGTTCCACCGTCCGCATTGTGATCGATAAGCCTGCTGGTGTGACCATCGCAGACTGTGAACGAGCCCACAGGGCCGTGGGTCCGGCGCTCGACGTCGCGGATGTCGTCGCCCACGCCTATACGTTGGAAGTGTCTTCGCCCGGCCTCGACAGACCGTTTAAACGTCTTCAAGACTATCAACGGGCGATGGGGAAAGAAGTCAGCCTCAAACTGCGTTCCCCGCTCAACGGCCGATGGCGTCTGGTTGGATTGCTCGAGGAAGTGGGAGAACAGGAGATTTGTGTGGCTGTCGCGGATGGTAAAAAGGGTCTCGCAGGCAAACCGAGCGAGCGGCAGTTGGTGAGGCTGAGCCGGGAGTCCATTGCTGAGGCAAAGCTGGTGGTCAAAATTTAGATCCAATTGGAGTTCCGGCTCTGGAAAAAGCAACAGGCCGACGTTGCTGGTACCGAACAACCAGTGGGAGTATGACGCATGAATCGAGAACTGATCTCCGTGATCGACGAGATCGGGCGGCAAAAAGGCATTGACAAGGCGCGGGTAATTGGAGCCATCGAGTCCGCTCTTCAGACGGCAGCCAAGAAACGGTTTGGGCAGTCCGAGAACATCCAGGTGGAAATCGATCCCAAGACCGGAGAAATCTCCGTCGTTTCAAAGAAAGTCATCGTTGAGCGGGTAACGAATCCGAAGGCGGAGATTTCACTAGAAGAGGCCCGTCAGTATGATGCGGAGGCGGAGATCGGGGATGAAATCGGGTCTCTGATCGAAATGAATGAGTTGGGGCGGATTGCAGCTCAGACCGCCAAGCAGGTCATTTTCCAAAAAGTGCGTGAGGCTGAGTGGGAGGCTGTCCAAAAAGAATACTCGACGAAGCAAGGTGAGTTGGTGAACGGCATCATTCTCGGGATGGAACGCCGCAACTATATCGTCGATTTGGGAAAGACCGAAGCTATTCTTCCCGTTCAAGAACAGATCCCGCGGGAAACCTACCGCCGTGGGGACCGGATCAAAGCCCTGTTGCTTGAGGTGCGGCGAACGCCCAAAGATGTCCAAGTCATTCTTTCCCGTAGTCACCCCCAGTTCGTTGCCAAACTGTTCGAGCTCGAAGTGCCTGAGATTATGGAGAAGATTATCGAAATAAAATCGGTTGTCCGCGAGCCGGGCGATCGCACGAAGATTGCCGTGGTTTCGCGGGAAAAGGGAGTAGATCCGGTGGGGGCCTGTGTGGGGGTCAAGGGATCGCGCGTTCAAGCTGTAGTCCGGGAGTTGAGAGGTGAGAAGATCGACATCATCACCTGGACTCAGGATCCCCGGGTGTTTATTGCCGAAGCGTTGAACCCGGCCACCATTGAAAAGGTTGGAATCGACGAGGAAAAGAAGTCGGCGCTCGTGGTCGCCGCCGATTCGCAACTGTCGTTGGCCATTGGAAAGAACGGACAAAATGTCCGACTGGCAGCGCGGTTGACCGGGTGGAAGATTGATATCATCAGCGCGACCGAATATGAAAAAGAGAAGGTTGAACGGGATAAGGAAATCAAGGCTGCTCTGGCGGAAGAGGCTGAGGCTCAACGGTTGCAAGAAGAAGCGCGGCGGGCAGCTAGAGCGGCAGCTGATGAGGCGGCCACGACTTGAGAAAAAAGAATAGGTTTCGTCGATGGGGATGCGAGTCTACGAATTGGCCAAGCGACTGGGGATGGAGAACAAAACCCTCTTGGCCGAACTCAAGAAAATGGGAAACGCTGTTGCGTCGCACAGCAGCACGCTCGACGACAGTGTCGTCCAGAAGGTGATGGATCGATTCCTCTCGTCGGCCAAGGCTGATGAGCCGATGAGTGCCGCGTCGGGCGGGAAGGTGCGGCATGAACCTCTCTCGGGCAAAGCTGAATTAAAAGGTTCAGGTGTCGAACAGCCAGCCAAACCGGAAAAACGGCGCATCCTGATTAAGCGGAAAAAAGAAGAGGGACTGGCTGAGCCGCCGGCGCCTCCTCCCGTTGCGTCTGAAGCGGAACCGATCCCCTCGATGTCCCCCCTGGTTTCGCAACCTGCTCCGCTTGTGAGTTCCGTTTCCCAGCCGGTGGTGCCGGTCGTGGCTGAGAGTGAGCGGGTTTCTGCTGCTGCTGGTAGTGGTGCTGCTGCTCAGACGCCGATGCCTCCTCCAGTTTCCGAGGCGCCGCCGCCTGGGGTGTCACCCTCGCTAGAGCCTGTGTCCTCCAAGCCAGTGGGTACCGTTCCACTGTCCGCGACGGTGACCCTTGAGCCGGTGATTGGCAAGAAAAAAAGTATGGCGTTCGAAGCCATTGAGGCCGAAGGGCAACGGGACAAGCTAAAAAAACCGCGCAAGCTCGGACGCACGAAAGATGATGAGCAGGATCTCCGGTTCCGCGAGGATACCGCCCGCTGGCAAGATCTGCGAGCAATTCCCATCCAGCGCCGGGACGATCGCTCCAAGCACCTTCATCACAGTACGCCGAGCGAAATCACCAAGCCGCGCAAGAAAAGTGTCAAGGTGGCTCCCGGTATCACGGTAAAGGAATTCGCCGAATTGATTGGACAACGGCCGGCGGACATTGTGCGAAAGTTGATGGAAATGGGGCAAATGCTCACCATCAATCAGCCGATGAATCTGGATGCCGCGTCAATTCTCGCCGAGCAATGCGGCATCAAGGTTGAGGTGGCTGTGGAAAAAGGCGGGGAGGAGTTGCTCAAGGAAGCGGTAGAAGCAGGGGGGGCTGAACGGCTTGAGCCTCGGCCTCCCGTCGTTACCATCATGGGCCATGTCGATCATGGTAAGACGTCGCTGCTGGATGCGATTCGCAAAACGAAGGTTGCAGAGGGGGAAGCCGGCGGGATCACGCAGCACATCGGCGCCTATACCGTGTCGGTGCACGGCAAGTTGGTCACGTTTCTTGATACACCAGGGCACGAAGCCTTCACCGCAATGCGTGCGCGGGGCGCGAAAGTGACCGATATCGTCGTGTTGGTCGTGGCGGCGGACGACGGTGTGATGCCTCAAACGGTGGAGGCGATTCATCATGCCAAAGCGGCCGGCGTGGCATTGATGGTCGCCATTAACAAGATTGATAAGCCGGAGGCCAATCCCGAGCGGGTCAAACATGCCCTGGCCGAGCATGGGTTGATCCCTGAGGCGTGGGGCGGCGACACCATTATGGTGGAGGTGTCAGCCAGGCAAAAAACCGGCCTTGATACGTTGCTGGAGATGATCCTCTTGCAGGCCGAAGTGCTGGAACTCAAGGCCGATCCTTATCGCCAGGCACGGGGGACTGTGATTGAGGCCAAGATGGAGCGGGGTCGGGGGCCGGTTGCCACCGTGTTGGTACAGAGCGGGACGCTCAAGGTTGGAGATGCCTTTGTCGTGGGCACGTTCAGCGGACGGGTGAGAGCGCTGGTCAATGATCAAGGGCTGAAAATCCAGCAGGCCGGTCCTTCGATCCCAGTCGAGGTAATCGGATTGCCGGGAGTGCCGTCCGCCGGCGATGTTTTTCAAGTAGTCACGGATGAACGGATGGCGAGACAGATTGCTGAGGAGAGGGCTCAAAAACGCAAGGCTTCCGAGCTGGCCGCGCCTCCCAGAGTGTCGCTGGATGATCTCTTTGCGAAAATTCAAGAAGGGGCGGTCAAAGAACTGGCCCTTGTGATCAAGGCCGATGTGCAGGGTTCATCGGAGGCGTTGGCCGGCGCGGTCGAAAAACTATCCACAGATGCCGTCAAGCTTCGCGTCATTCACAACGGCGTAGGAGGGATCATGGAGTCCGATGTTCTGCTGGCCGCTGCGTCCCGGGCGGTGATCATCGGATTCAACGTCAGGCCTGATCCCAAAGCCGCTGCGTTGGCGGAGCAGCAGGGAGTCGACATCCGGCTCTATACGGTGATTTATGACGCCATTGCCGACGTCAAAGCGGCCATGGAAGGGTTGCTGGAGCCCACGTTGAAGGAACGGACGCTGGGGCGGGCCGAGGTCCGGCAGGTATTCACGATTCAGAAGGTCGGGACGGTGGCCGGGTGTTATGTGCTAGACGGCACTATTTCGCGGGCGAGCGCCGGCGTCCGCGTGCTCAGGGACAACGTGGTGGTGTACCAAGGCAAACTTGCCTCCCTGCGTCGCTTCAAAGATGACGTGCGCGAAGTTCAGCAGGGGTATGAATGCGGCCTGAGTATCGAGAACTTCAACGACGTGAAGGTCGGTGACATCATCGAAGCCTATGCTGTCGATAAGATTGCCGCCAAGCTCTGAACGGGGACGGAAAATACATGGTGGTGGGGCTCTGTACGGTCGAACTCTTTCTCGCCGAAAGTCGATCGCTCAAGGACAAGCGTCAGGTGCTGCATAGTCTCAAGGATCGCCTGCGGGGAACGTTCAATGTCTCGGTAGCCGAAGTGGATGGTCAAGACCTCTGGCAGAAAGCGGTCCTGGCCATGGCGTGCGTGGCCAATGAAACCAGTCACGTCAACAGCGTGTTAGAGCAGGCCTTGAACGTGATCAAGGGGGTACCGGTTGTCGAGGTCGTTCGCGCGCAGGTTGAAGTGTTGTAGTGATCGCGAGGGAAGCGAGTTGGAGGGCCTTGCTGGGTTCAAACGACCACTGCACGATGTCCAAAACGGCCTACAACAGAGCGGAACGGGTGGCCGATCAAATCAAGATGGAGGTCGCCGACATCCTGATGCGGAAAATCAAGGATCCGCGAGTTCGTTTTGTGACCGTCACGGCTGTTGATGTGACAGCGGATTTGCGAGTCGCGAAAGTTTTCGTGACGACCATGGAAACGGGACAAGCCGAAGCGGATCTGTTTGCCGGCCTCTCTCACGCCAGCGGCTATGTGCGGTCCGAATTGGGGAGACGGTTGACGCTGCGGTATCTCCCTGAAGTGATTTTCGTTAAAGACATCAGTGGTGTGCGTGGCGACCGCATTCTGCAATTGCTGGACACATTATCCGGAGAACAGGCCCAAGGTGGGCTGACTTCCTCGTCGGTCTCTGATGAAGCGGAGCGATCTTGACGTTTGTCCATGAGCACCTCTGTGCACAGCGGTCAGCACACCGTCTCATGGGATGGTGTGCTTGTGGTCAACAAGGAGGTGGGATGGACCTCCCACGATGTGGTAGCAAAGATCCGCAGGTTGTTGGGTGGTGTCAAAGTTGGCCATGCTGGGACGTTAGATCCTGGCGCAACTGGAGTGTTGCCGATCCTGGTCGGGCGTGCGACCAGGATCGCTGAATTTTTGATTGATTGGGACAAAGAATATCGCGCCGTGCTCCGTCTTGGAGAGACCACCGATACCCAAGACGCCACCGGCCGCGTTGTCACGAGGGTTGACGCCAGCGGTATCAGCAGACAGGCAATTGACGATGTGATCGCGCGGTTTCGCGGCCCCCAGCGGCAACTGCCGCCGATGTATTCGGCTGTCAAAGTTGGCGGTCAGCCGCTCTATAAGGCTGCCCGTGCCGGCAAGACGGTTGCGCGGGAAGAACGGTCTATCGTCATCCATGTGCTGGACGTGCTCGCCATTGACGGTCCCGATGTCACCCTGCATGTCGTGTGCTCAAAAGGCACCTATGTCCGCACACTGTGTGCGGACATCGGCCGCATGTTGGGAGTGGGAGGCCACCTGCTCACCCTGGAACGGCAACGGGTCGGCCCTCTGTCCCTCGCCCAGGCGATGACGATACGGCAGGTCGCTGAGCTGGTGCAGAACGGAACACTGCACGAGCAGCTGCTGCCTCTTCGCCGGGTGCTCGAAGGATTGCCCTCGGTAGTTGTGACTGACGAAGAAGCTCGGCTGGTGGTGCACGGGGGGGCGGTCTGTCCTACGGGAAGCCGACTGCCGATGGGGGCTGCTCCGTCAGTGGCGCTCCGATTGGAGGACAAGGAGGGGCGGTTGCTGGGAATCGGCGTGCGTGATGCGCGGGTTCCTGGGATGATCAGAGCTCACAAGGTCTTGGCCGAACTCGAGAGGGGGAGTTGATGGGAGTGCGGCGTTGGTTAGGCTGATGGACGCCGATCGGTGTATCTAAAGAATAGAAAGGAGAAGGTAACAATGGCGTTGTTGAAGGAAGCAAAGGCGGAACTGATTGCACGGCATCGGAGGCATGAACGGGATTCCGGATCACCGGAAGTTCAAATCGCGGTGCTGACGAGCCGCATTGCCTACCTCACGGAGCATTTCAAGGTCCACAAAAAGGATCATCATTCACGGCGTGGATTGTTGCAGTTGGTAGGACGTCGACGCCGGTTATTGGACTATCTTCGCAGTGTAGACCAGGAACGGTACCGGGCGATCATCGAACGGTTGGGCATTAGGAAGTAAGGTCAGAAAGTCCAGCGGGGAGAAGACGGCAGCACCGCTGATTCTGCCGTGACAATGAAGAAGGTCAACAGGTGTCACACAGGTGAACACGGACATAGGCTTAATGGTCCCCTCCGTTTTCCGGAGGCAGGTGTACTGTCACCACTATCGGCTTCTGGGAGAGAATGGGTGGGAGGATTGGGAGGATTGGATGGGGCAGCGGAGCCTATCTCTGTGGGCATCTGTGGGACGGAACTTAAGGAGAACCCTCGATGGTGCACACTGTAGAGATTGAAGTTGCGGGCCGAGCTCTTAGGTTGGAGACGGGACGGGTCGCCAAGCAGGCGGACGGGGCGATCTGGGCGTCCTACGGCGAGACGGTGGTCCTGGCCACGGCCGTGGCGGCGCAAACGGCAAAGCCAGGGACGGATTTTTTGCCCTTGACCGTCGATTATCAGGAAAAAACCTATGCGGCGGGAAAAATTCCCGGCGGCTACTTCAAGCGTGAAGGAAGACCGTCGGAAAAAGAAATTCTTACCAGTCGCCTCATCGACCGCCCCCTCAGGCCGTTATTTCCAGAAGGCTATTACCTCGAAACCCAAGTTATTGCATCGGTGCTCTCGGCCGACAAAACCGGCTCATCCGATGTGGTGGGGATTACAGCAGCAGCAGCAGCGTTGACTATCTCGCCAATTCCGTTTCTTGGTCCGGTCGCCGGAGTCAAGATCGGTCGTGTCAATGGGCGATTCATCGTCAATCCCGATCTTGACACCATGGAAAAAAGCGAACTCCACTTAGTGGTGGCCGGGACGGCCGACGCCGTGATGATGGTGGAGGGAGGAGCCAATGAATTGCCCGAAGCCGTCATGCTCGAAGCGCTGGAATTAGCTCACGCGGAAATTAAGAAGATCGTCGCGACGATCAATGAGTTGGCCGAAAAAGTCGGGAATCAGAAACGACCAGTGCAGGCTGAAACGATCGATCCATCGTTGGCGCAACGGGTCAAAGATCTGGTGGCTCACCCCATCCGTGAGGCCATCATGATTCCCAATAAGACAGCGCGCCAGGAACGGTTGGATATGGTGTTGGCCGAGGCGATCGAAAAACTCAAGGATCCGGCGAACCCCGACAGCGAGCGGCATATCAGGATCGTGTTTCATAAGCTGGAATACTCGGAAGTCCGGAGCATGATCCTTGAGAAGGGCATTCGCGCAGACGGCCGAGGGCCGGCGGATATCAGACCGATTACCTGCGAGGTGGGGGTCTTGCCTCGTACACATGGATCAGCCCTCTTCACACGCGGTGAAACCCAAAGCTTGGCAGTTGTCACATTGGGCACCACGGATGATGAGCAACGGGTCGATGCATTGGAGGGCGAATACACGAGAGCCTTCATGCTCCACTATAATTTTCCGCCGTTTAGCGTAGGAGAGGCGCGTCCCCTTCGATCGCCTGGCCGTCGCGAAGTCGGCCACGGTGCGTTAGCCGAACGAGCGTTACGCCCCGTGATTCCTAGCAAGGAGGAGTTCCCCTATACGCTTCGCATTGTCTCGGAAATCCTGGAGTCCAATGGATCGTCTTCCATGGCAACCGTATGTGGGGGGACTCTTGCTTTGATGGATGCCGGCGTTCCAATCAAGGAACCGGTCGCAGGCATTGCCATGGGGCTTATCAAAGAAGGCGATCAGGTGATGATTCTGTCCGACATTCTCGGGCTCGAGGATCATCTGGGCGATATGGATTTTAAGGTCTGTGGAACGAAAAACGGGGTGACGGCTCTGCAGATGGACATCAAGATTGCGGGCATTACGACGGAGTTGATGCACCGAGCCCTCGAGCAAGCCCGTGTCGGACGGCTCCACATCCTTGAGCACATGAGCAAAACTCTTTCTGCGGCGCGTCCCGCCTTGTCACCACTTGCGCCGCGCATCTTTACGATGAAAGTCAAGCAAGACAAAATTCGGGAGATCATCGGCCAGGGGGGAAAGACGATTCGCAGCATTCAAACCGACTGTGGTGTCAAGGTCAATGTCGAAGACAGTGGGATTGTCACCATCGCCTCTTCCGACGAAGCGTCGTTGCAAAAAGCGCGGGAGATGATCGCTCGTCTCACGGAAGAAGTGGAGGTCGGCAAGATTTATCTAGGTACCGTGAAAAAGATCATGGACTTCGGCGCCTTCGTCGAAGTGTTGCCCGGGGTCGATGGCCTTGTCCACATTTCGCAGTTGGCCCATCATCGAGTGAAGGCTGTTTCGGACGAAGTGGCCGAGGGGGATCAAGTGCTGGTGAAGGTGCTGGAAATCGATAAGCAGGGGAAAATCCGACTCAGCCGAAAAGATGCCATGCCGGTTCCGAGCGAAGGTGAAGTCAGTGCGAAGCGATAAGCGGCAGGTCGTCTCTTCTCTCTATCGCAAGCGCTTCCTGGACAACGGGATTCGGCTCGTGACCGAACAGATCCCCACGCTCAAGTCGGTGACGGTTGGCATGTGGGTCAACACCGGCTCGCGCGATGAAGCCCCTTCCGAAGCGGGCTATTCCCATTTTCTTGAGCACATGTTGTTCAAGGGAACGAAAACCCGTTCGGCCGCCGACATTTCTCGCGAGATTGATGCAATCGGAGGTGAAATGAACGCCTTCACCACGCGCGAGACGACGACCTTCTATGTCAAAGTGCTCGATCAACATCTGCCCCGGGCGCTTGAGCTCCTCGCGGACATTTTGTTTCATTCACGGCTTGGAGCGCGGGAGATTGAAAAAGAAAAACAGGTCGTGCTGGAAGAGATTCGCATGGTGCAGGACGACCCGGAGGATTTGGCTCAGGAGATCCATACGGCATTGATGATGGGCCGTCACCCGCTTGGCCGGCCGGTGCTGGGCCAGGAGTCCACCATCGCCCGCCTGCGGCGGGACGATTTACGTCGCTACTTCGAGCTACGGTACCGGCCGCAAGAAATGGTGCTTGCGGTGGCCGGAAATTTCGATCAGCGCGGCCTTGACACAATGGTCGACCGGCTCTTTGGGACGTATTCCCCTTCGGAAGCAGTCGTCAACACCAACGGCCACGGACGCTGGCCGCCGGAAATTTGCGGTGGGGTGATCGTCCAGCGGAAGCCACTGGAGCAGGTGCATGTGTGTGTGGGGCTCAAGGGAGTTGCTGCTGGCCACAAGGACCGCTTCGCCGCCTATGCCCTTAATAACATGCTGGGCGGAACGGTGAGTTCGCGCCTTTTCCAAGAGGTGCGAGAAAAGCGGGGGCTCGTCTATTCGATTTATTCATTCCTTTCCAGTTATTCCGATTGTGGGACCATCACCATCTACGCCGGAACCAGAGCGCAGGAAGTGGAACGGGTGTTGGATCTCATCCGACGAGAGATCAGAAAGATTGCGACCCAGGGGGTTGAAAAGGAGGAGCTGCGGCGTACGAAGGAGCAGATGAAGGGCAGCCTGATGCTGAGTCTTGAAAGCTCTCACAGTCGGATGAACAAGCTAGCGAAAGATGAGATGATCACTGGTCAACATATGAGTCTCGAGGAAATTCTGGTCCACATTGACGCCATTTCTCAAACACAGGTGGTATCGGTTGCCCAAGAGTTGCTCAACGAAAAGACTCTGGCCATTACCTGCCTCGGGCCCCTTGCTCCACGTCTGGTGACTGCCTTGAAGGCATAACACAGCCGCGGAATGTTCATCTGGCAGGGAAGACAGTGAGGCGATCGGGGCCAGTAAATCTAACACGTTGATTTCGCGTTTGTTCTAATGGTATGGTTGCCCTCATCGATGGCAGACGACGGGGGCTCCTGATGGGGGGCAGAAACAATTTCTTGACATCGGGGCTGCTCTTGAGTACCGTTTTCCGCGCCACGTAGGTCACGGGAAAGAGCCCCCTTCTTTTTTTACGGAGGGGAAGAAGCGTTTTTAAGCTGGAAGCGAAGGACAGGACAGCAAAGCAAAAATGGTCCAGTTCACGCTCAAAGAAAATAATAGGTAACAGGTGAATGCCGCGCCTGCACTCATAAGGAAAGATCGACGATCCGATCAAAGAGTACAAGGCGTCAACAAGTGTACAGGGAAAAAGTCGAGTGACCGACACTCTCTTGAAGGAGGGATACAATGAAAAGGGCACTGGTGTTCGCTGCCATTGGAGCATGCCTGGCAGCCAATCTGATGAAGGCTGAACTGGTATCGGCTGATGGAAGTGTTGAAAAGATCGGCATTGCTGACGCTATTGTGGGAGGGAAGCCGTTAAAGGCCGAAGGTCCTGTGAAGACATTGCAGGGTCGGGTGTGGTCACAGTGGGCTGACAATCCTGATGGAGAGCTTCTTTTCGGGATTCAGTATTGGAACTCCGGAGAGCCTGCCTCTGGTACACCTTCAGGCCGTTCCTCAACCATGTTGGATGTGAAGCCTCCCGATCCGTTGTTTACGTGTTGTGCATGGGGGTTTGTCGGAGGAGTGGAAAAGAATAATCCCTATTCAGGGTGGTACCATGCCGCCACCACGGTCCGCCTTGCAGTCAAGGACAAGGCTTTGATGGATAAGATCATTAAGGCTTCACAAGAACTCGTCGCGATGGAAGTAACGCTGGACGGTCGGACGATTACCGGCTTCAAGGTGTTGAAAGACTAACGAAGACCAACAAATAAGGAGACCAACCATCACTCGCTGCATGTGGGGCCCTGTGTGCTGGCCCTATGAAGGAGGAACAGGTGACAATGACGAGATTAATAAAACAAGGAAGAGTGCTCGTCGCCGTGGGGGCAGTGCTGGCGGTTTTGGCTGTGTCGACCTCGACGACATTGGCCATTGAGTCATTTCAGGAGAGGTTTGAATGGGGAGATATGAGCCAGCCGACCACCCTCCAGGGACGTGTTATTATCCTTGATCCCTATGATGAAGCGGTCTGGATCAACATTGCTGTGTATGGAGGCAATGCCGAAAGTGGTCTCTGGTGGCAAAAGGTTCATCCTGGGAAAACGCTTAAGTTCTATGCGGAAAAGGGGGCGTGGGAAGAGCTCAAGAAAATGGCAAGGCCCCATGCCGGCCCAGCGGCGGCGAAGGAAGTGCCCCCAAGCAGCACGGCGGATCTAATAGAATTCGTCGCCGTTGAAAAGGAGCAGAACCATCGAGTGATTCTATCGGTCAAGAAAATTCCTGAGGTGACGGGGGCGCCGGGGAAAACGTTGAGTATCTCGGCACTTCGGTTGAAGGAATGCCAGGGGAAACATGAGTTTGAGCCCACCTGTGCCACTGCGAAATCGGCCTTGAATACAGCTAACGGCGAGCCGGTTATGCAATATGACGTGATGCTCCCCGGTGGGAAACCGATCGGGGGATTGATTCCGTGGACAGCCCAATACAATCGTCCTCACTAAGGCACAGGAGCAGGCTTGCAAGAAAAGACGGCGATCGTTCCCCTCGGAGGAACGGTCGCCGTTTCATTGTGACCGCGTAGGGTGAGAATGAGCGAATCACCCATCCACTGGGCGGACAGAAGAAGGGGGGAACGTTTCAGGAAACAAGTCCATCTGACATTCATTGGCAGGGCTGGGCGCGACCTTCAGCGGGGTAACAGGCCGGGTTTGACCGCCGGATTTGCCATCGAGACGGCTGCAGGCGGAGGATTCTGGTTCCTCAAGCTGAGCTAAAATGTCAATGGCTCGCTTAATGACGCAATCGGGAAGTCCTGCTAGTTTGGCAACGTGGATGCCGTAACTGCGGTCAGCGCCCCCCTCGACAATTTTATAGAGGAAGACGACGTCCTCGTCCCGTTCCTGCACCGCCACACGATAGTTCTTGATGCCATTCTGCTGAGAAGCGAGTTGAGCCAGCTCATGGTAGTGAGTGGCGAACAATGTGCGGGCACCCAATTTCCTTCGGTCATGAATGTATTCCGCAACGGCCCAGGCAATGCTCAATCCGTCGTAGGTGCTGGTTCCGCGACCGACTTCGTCCAAGAGAATAAGACTGCGAGGCGATGCATGATGAAGGATATGCGCGGTTTCCACCATCTCCACCATGAAAGTGCTTAACCCTTCAGCGAGACTGTCCGAGGCGCCCACGCGGGTGAAAATGCGATCTACTATTCCAATGTGAGCAAAACTAGCCGGCACAAAGCTTCCCATCTGGGCCATCAACACAATCAAGGCAACTTGCCGAAGGTAGGTGCTTTTCCCCGCCATGTTGGGTCCCGTCAGGATGATGAGCCGGTTCTCTTCTTGGTCGAGCACCACGTCGTTGGGCACGAAGGGGCGGTCGTGTCGAAGCTGCTCGACAACGGGGTGTCGCCCATCGCGAATCAGGATAGATCCTCCCTCATCAACGATCGGCTTTGTATAACGATACAGGGCTGCAGCCTCCGCAAGAGCGCTGATGACATCCAGTAAGGCTATCTGGGCCGCGATATGCTCCAAACGAGAGACCGCTTCCGCCACTCGGTTGAGCACGGTTCCGAAGACCTCTAGCTCTAGTGCCGCCAGCTTGACTTCTGCTGAGGTGATCTTCTCTTCCAACGAGGACAATTCGGGAGTGACAAACCGCTCCGCGTTGACCAGGGTTTGCTTGCGCACATAATCTGACGGTACGCGATGGAGGTTGGCCTTTGTTACCTCAATATAGTAGCCGAACACCTGGTTGTAGCGGACTTTCAAAGAATCGATGCCGCTCCTCGCCCGTTCTTTACTTTCGAGGTCGGCAAGCCATTGCTTCCATTCCTTGCTGACCTTCCGCAATTCATCGATGCCTGGGTGGTACCCCTCTTTGATCACATTACCGTCACGCACCGACGGTGGAGCGTCAGGCTGAATGGCCTGTTCGATTACCTCGTGGAGATCCTTTCCGTCATCAAAAGAGTCTCGTAGATCGGCCAGGAGATTGCTGCGGAGGGGGGCGAGAAGCCCCATCAGGGTCGGGAGCACGCTCAAGGACTTTTTTAACCCAAGCAACTCCCGGGGAGTGCAGCATCTCAACGCGATCCGGCTTGTCAGGCGCGCCACGTCTTGCACATCGGCAAGGCAAGTGCGAATGGCACGGCGGTCTTCCCAGCGATCCTTTAACTCCGCCACCGCCT
Organism: Nitrospira sp.; assembly: GCA_024331045.1. Lineage (GTDB taxonomy): Bacteria > Nitrospirota > Nitrospiria > Nitrospirales > Nitrospiraceae > Nitrospira_D. The sequence continues at coordinate 30,770 of JANDJC010000010.1, read as the reverse complement.
CCAATCGTGAACGAATCTGATCGCAGTTCAGCAAAGGTCTCACAATCCATTCGCGCAGCAGGCGAGCTCCCATCGCCGTCATGGTCTGGTCGAGGATGGTGAGTAAGTCGGATGTGGAGGAGGCTGTTCCGGATGACGATGTAGCAAGCGGCCGCAGCAGCTCAAGGTTGCTGATCGTGTGGCTATCCAGGTGCATGGAATCGGTCGGCCAGCGAACGGTGAGGCGCCGAATGTGTGATGAGAGTGCACCAGGCTGAGTTTCCCGCACATATTGGAGAATCGCTCCAGCCGCCTCGATGCTGACCGTGAGATCGTGACAACCAAAAACGTCAAGGGTCGGAACTTGAAAGTGCTCACGCAGGAGATGGAGGGATGTTTGCCGATCAAACCAGGCCGAGGGTTTTTCACAGAGGCGAATTCCTTTAACGTGGCCAAGGCGGGGAGCAACCTCTAAAGCGAGAGCGCTTGTTAGCAGAAGTTCACGGGGCTCCAACCGTGCGAGCTCGTCCATTGCCTGTCGCATCGCAAGAGGGCCGTGGAACTCCGTCACCCAAAATTCTCCTGTGGAGACCTCGATGGTGGCCACGCCAAGCAACCGTTGCTGCCCACGGTCGGCATGCGACGACAGAGCGGACAGATAGTTTGGCTCCTTCGGAGAGAGGAAGTCGGTCTCCACGAGAGTGCCAGGAGTAAACACGCGAACCACCTCGCGACGCACGAGCCCTTTCGCCAGTTTGGGATCCTCAACTTGTTCACAGAGGGCGACGGTCTTGCCCTCCTTGAGGAGTTTGGCGATATACGTGGTCGCTGCATGATAAGGAACGCCGCAGAGGGGGATCGGATGGGGACTCTGCTTATCACGTGACGTGAGGGTTATGGAGAGTAGTCGTGATGCAAGTTCTGCATCCTCAAAGAACATTTCATAGAAATCCCCCACGCGGAAAAAAAGAAGGGCGTGGGGGTACCGTCGCTTGATGTCTTTGTATTGGCGCATGAGGGGAGTTAGTTCCTCATCGCTCATCGGGCTGCTCCTCGGAACCTTCAAACGGTGGAGAAGATGGAATCCGTCCGGTTAATTTTTCGAGCGATTGCCTAAGACGTTCCAAGTCAACTTCGGCTTCCTGAAGGGCTCTGGTTTTACGACGCAATTCGATCCGCCCTCGGATCCACGGGGGAAACAGCAGAATGCCGGCCACTAACAGACCAACCACAAATCCGGCCAGAATCGGCTTGTAGACTGGTGTGGATTCCTCTAGCAGACCAAAGAAATAGCGAAGCGTCACCTCCTGCTCCTGATTTTGCAAGACGAACGCAAGTGATAACAACAGGAGAATCCCCACAATGATGAGGCGAATCATCGTGTGGACGCCTTTTTCCGGCTGACCAGTAGAGGAGACGTTGTTTGGGGGCGACGTGACCGAACCGCCGGCCTCCGACCCATCCGCAAAAGGAGATCGGATGACCGGGGACCGGTGGCAGTCAGGCGGACTAGCCGTCCCATGCCTGTTCCGTACTCAAGGTGAATCCTGAGATGATCTGGCGGCAGCAAGGCAGGAAACCGATCCGCCCACTCGACGGCTGTCACGCCGTCGACAGAAAAATATGAAAAGAGGCCCCGTTCTTCGGCTTCGGCCTCTTCTCTTAGGCGATACAAATCCAGATGAAACAAAGGGAGTCGCCCTCGATATTCATGGGCCAGGACAAAGGTGGGACTGCTGACAGCCTTTCGGGCAATGCCCAGGCCAGCGGCAATGCCACGAATCAAGGACGTTTTGCCTGAGCCAAGTTCTCCCACCAACGCGAGCACATCACCACCTTTGAGGATTCGACCGAGTGCTCGCCCAAGAGCGTCTGTCTGTGCTGGAGAGGAGAGAGCCAGCTCGATCCCGTGGAGAGGCCTCTTCGTAGAGGAAGAGCGAGGGGAGTGGCTGGTCAAGAGGCGCTGCGGCCTAGTGGCCGGATGACGATTCATAGGCAATCTTGAGGACCACAGGAATTTTCTCCAGCACATCCCGAGCAATCAGGCCAGCTTGCCCCTTTTCGGCGGCAGCCAAATCCCCGGCCCAGCCATGGAGGTAGGTGGCAGTGCAAGCAGCTTCCCATGGTGGGACTCCTTGCGCCAAGAGGCCGACTAGCATGCCAGTTAAGATGTCGCCGGTCCCCGCCGTGGCCATGCCCGCGTTGCCGGTGGGACAAATGGCGGCTGTGCCATCGGGACGAGCCACAACCGTGCGCGCTCCCTTGAGGACTACGAACACCCCACGAGCACAGGCGAACCCCACCGCTATTCCCAGCCGGTCAGAGTTCACCGTTTGAGCCGTCGCATGCGTTTCCAAGCGAGCCATCTCTCCGGGATGAGGGGTAAGAATGGGTGGCACTTTGCACGTCGTCAATGCTGATGCCCGCCCCGCAAGAGCGTTAAGAGCATCCGCGTCAAGGACAGAAGGGCGGTCCAGTTGTCCAACAAGCGCCTGCACCAGCTCCACTGTCTCCGGGTGGGTTGAGAGCCCAGGGCCAAGAGCCACCGCTGTTCGGGCCGCAATAAAGGTAGAGAGACGATCAAAGGCGGTGCGCGAAAAGGTTCGAGCCTTCGTTTCAGGCATCGGGGCTGTCATGGCCTCCAGCAGCTTGGACTCGAGGATGTCGTTCACGCTAGAAGGAACTGCAACCGTCACAAGGCCGGCACCGACCCGCAATGCCGCTGTCGCTGCCATGGCGGCTGCCCCGGTCTTTCCGAGAGATCCGGCAATGATACCGGCATGGCCAAAGGTTCCTTTATGGCTGGAAGCCTTGCGCAAGGGAAGTGACGCTCTCACGAACAATGGTGTAATCAAGGCAACGCGACTGTTGATGGCGTCCACGAAGGCCGGAGGAATTCCGATATCCACGATTCTGACCTGACCGGTTAGGTCGATCCCATCTTTTTGATAGAACCCTAGTTTAGGTAAGCCAAACGAAACCGTCATGGAGGCCTGTACGGCTCGCCCCAACGTTTGACCGGTGTCAGCGTGGAGGCCTGACGGAACATCGACGGCGACGACAGGCCGGTGCGCCTCGTTGATGCAATCAATGAGGTCGGCATAACGGTCTGAGACCTCGGAGGTCAGGCCAGTTCCCAGCAGGGCGTCAATCAGCACATCGCTTTCCTGTAAGAGGGAAAGGATCTGAGTGGGAGAGGTGTACAGATGAACGCGACTCTTCCCCGCCACCCGAACAAACCGCCGGTACATGAACGATGCCTCGGGGGTCAGCTCAGTGGGAGCGGTCATCATGACAACATGAACGTTGGCACCCTCTTGATGAAGCAATCTGGCCGCGACGAAGCCGTCCCCTCCATTGTTTCCTTTCCCGCAGAGCACGGTGATTTGCTTGCCTTTGAGTGGACCGAATGTCTCCCGCACTGCGGCGGCGACCCCTGTTCCGGCCCGCTCCATCAAGACCTTTGCCGAAAGGCCAGCTTCAGCGATGGTGCGGCGATCGAGTTCCTGCATTTGTGCGCCGGTCACAACCTTCAGCATCTTCGACCTCTGGCCATAAGGGCTGGTGTCAAAAAAGGAGAGAGACACGGTTTCCGACAGTTTTTCGACCTCTGATCGTGTCGTACCACGAGGCATCGCCTGCTCCAGCCTCCTTGATCAAAGTTAAGTGGTGTGGCGAGGTCACGATGAGAGATCAGCCAAGTAATGCTTTCATTTCTTTGACGGCCTGTGGGAGGCCCACGAACACAGCCCGTGCAACGATACTGTGGCCGATATTGTATTCCACGATTTCCGGAATATGGGTCAACCGCTTGACGTTCCGATAGTTCAGTCCATGCCCGGCGTTGACGCCCATGCCGAGCTTGTAGGCCAACTTGGCCGCTTGAGCAATGGCCTCAAATTCGGCATCAGCCTCTTTGGAGCGCGTAGCGTTCGCATAGCGCCCCGTGTGGAGCTCCACAAAGTCCGCTGATACTTTATGTGCGGCCTTGACCTGTTGAAGGTCCGGTTCAATAAAGAGGCTGACGGGGATTCCGCCATTGTGGAGTAACTGGACCATGTGCTCGATTCGATCCCGGTGCCCCGAGACATCCAGCCCTCCCTCCGTGGTCAGTTCCTGCCGTTTTTCAGGTACAAGGGTGACCAGATCGGGTTTGACCGCAAGGGCAATTTTGGCCATCGTCTCATCTGCTGCCATTTCAAGATCCAGTTTGGTGCGGGTGATTTCCCGGAGGAGTTGAAGGTCACGATCTTGGATGTGCCGGCGATCTTCGCGCAGGTGAACCACCAATCCGTCGGCACCGGCTAGTTCGACCAGCACGGCAGCAGCCAAGGGGTCAGGGTCCGTCCCCCCGCGGGCTTGTCGCAAGGTTGCCACATGATCGATATTGACCCCTAGTCGTGCCATAACATTTATACTTGGGAAACAACGAGGCCACGCAGTGGAAAACCACGGGCAGTGTCGCCATTGGTATTAGTAACAGAAAGGCCAGATGGGGGGCAAGAACGTGTTGGCCGATCCCCTTCGGCCAGCGAATAGATTCACGTGTGGGTGTGTCGACGATGAGAGGGCGTGCGGAGGGAGGATCTTGAGGAGGCATGTGAGGGATCAAAACAAGTGATCAACCGCATCCGAGGTGTCACGGCTTGTGGGCTCTCAAAAGCGAGGATTGATGTTTCAGAGCAGGGGGCACAGAACCCCCTAGAATCACAAGGTAAATTGACTGAACCACGGACATCCAATACAATACGCCTTCCCATCAGCAATCACACCGGCTGAGCGGCAAGGGGCATCATGGAGATCGGGGAAGGGTTCTATCGGATCAAACGACTTCCACCGTATGTCTTTGCACAGGTTCAGTCTCTCAAACTTGAGGCTCGACAGCGAGGCGAGGACATCATCGATTTCGGCATGGGGAACCCTGATCAACCAACTCCTCCGCACATCGTCGAGAAACTGATCGAGGCAGCTCGAAAAGGAAAGAACCATCGGTATTCCGCGTCACGGGGCATCACCAAACTGCGGCATGCCATCTGTGGATGGTACAAGCGAAACTACGATGTGGATCTTGATCCGGAGACGGAGGCCATTGTCACCATTGGATCCAAGGAAGGTCTCGCTCACTTGGCCCTTGCGATGATTGGCCCCGGCGATGTTGTGCTGACGCCGACTCCCACCTACCCGATCCACATGTATAGCTTTATCATTGCTGGGGGGGAGGTGAGAGGCATCGAATTACGGGAGGACCGGGATTTTTTCGACGAGCTCATGCGCGTGTATCGGCAAACCTTTCCTCGTCCCAAAATATTGGTTATTAATTTCCCCCACAACCCCACCACCACCGTCGTCGATTTGGAATTTTTTAAGAAGATTGTGGCATTTGCCAAAGCGCATCATGTAATCGTCATCCACGACCTCGCCTACGCCGATCTGGTGTTTGATGGCTACAAAGCGCCCAGTTTCCTGCAAATTCCCGGGGCAAAGGATGTGGGCGTCGAATTCTATACTCTCTCGAAAGCGTACAATATGCCTGGCTGGCGCGTGGGGTTCTGCGTTGGAAATCGTGAGATCGTGGGAGCACTGGCCAAAATTAAGAGCTATTTGGATTACGGGATTTTTCAGCCGATTCAAATCGCCAGCGTGATTGCGCTGAATGGCCCGCAGGATTGCGTCCGAGAGACCGTCCTGCGTTATCAACGACGTCGCGATGTTCTGGTCGGTGGGCTGAACCGAATTGGGTGGAAGGTGGCGAAGCCGTTGGCCACGATGTTTGTGTGGGCCCGGATCCCTTTGCCCTACCGCCATATGGGCTCGCTGGAATTCTCGAAATTGCTGCTGAGAGAAGCCAAAGTGGCGGTATCTCCCGGCATTGGATTCGGCGAAGGAGGCGATGAGTACGTCCGGTTTGGCCTCGTAGAAAATGAGCACCGTACTCGCCAGGCCATTCGGGGAATTCGCAAGGCGCTCAAGCTTGACGAGGCGCAAGGGTGAAGTCACGCATTGGAGTCGGTTTGATCGGCTTTGGCACGGTCGGCACAGGTGTCGCGAGAGTTCTGCTTGACCATGCCGCACTGATTGAGCGGAGGGTAGGCGTTCCTGTCGAGTTGGTTCGTATCGCCGACCTTGATATCAGCAGAGATCGCGGCATCAAACTTCCACCAGGCCTCTTAACGACGGATATCGGAGCCATCCTTCATGATCCGGCTGTCGACATCGTGGCTGAGCTGATCGGCGGCTGCGATGTTGCTAAGCGAATCGTGCTGGACGCCGTCGCTGCTGGCAAGCACGTCGTTACCGCCAATAAGGCGCTTCTGGCGTTGCATGGCGAGGAGATTTACGAGGCTGCGACACGTCAAGGTGTCGCCATAGGGTTTGAAGCCAGTGTCGGTGGCGGAATTCCGATTATCCGATCGTTGATGGAGGGGCTGTCGGGAGATGCCATTTATTCCCTCTATGGCATTATCAACGGGACATCCAATTATATCTTGTCCCGCATGACCCAAGAGGGTCATGAGTTCAACGCGGTCTTGCAGGAAGCCCAGCAAGCCGGTTACGCGGAGGCGGATCCTACCTTTGATGTCGAGGGCATCGATTCCGCGCACAAGCTTGCGATTCTGGTCAATTTGGCATTCGGCACACCCGTCAATGTTAAAGAGATTTATACAGAGGGCATTACACGGATTACGCCAACGGATATCGCCTACGCGAAGGCGTTTGGATTGGTCATCAAATTGCTCGGCATTGCAAAACTGGTGGATGGTGAGATTGAGGCAAGGGTGCATCCCACCATGCTGCCGGCAACGTCTCCGATCGCGCAGGTTGACGGGGTGTACAACGCGATTCAAGTAGTGGGAGAAGCGGTCGGCGACATCGTCTTGTACGGTCGCGGTGCCGGTTCGATGCCAACCGGCCAGGCCGTTGTCGCCGACATCATTGCCATTGGACGGGATATCCTTTCCGGCGCCAGGAGGCGCGTTCCGGCCGCGTCGTTTCGGCAGGATCAACGCCGGCCGTTGCGTCTGAAACCGATGGAAGAAATTTCCTCGCTCTATTATTTGCGTTTCATGGTTGTCGATCGACCCGGTGTGTTGGCGCAGATTGCGGGCGAACTGGGCCGCTTCGGCATCAGTATTTCCTCCGTGCTCCAGCAGGGGCGTCGGGAGGGACAAACGGTTCCTGTCGTGATCAAGACCCATCAAGCTCGTGAGCGTGATGTGCGGAATGCGCTCGCGGAGATTAATCGCAAGCCATTTGTTTCCGACCCGGCGACCCTCATTCGAGTCGAAGGCAAGGACGAGTAAAGGGGCGCGTGATATGAATCGATGGCTAGGCATCATCGAGGAGTATCGCAAATTTCTCCCGGTGTCCGAGAAGACACCAGTCGTAACACTGTTGGAAGGCAACACGCCGCTCATCCGTGCGGTTCGCTTGGCCCAGACCATCGCTCCCGGCATCGAACTCTACCTCAAGTTTGAGGGGGTCAATCCGACCGGCTCCTTTAAAGATCGGGGCATGACGCTGGCTATCTCCAAAGCCGTGGAACGTGGGGTTCGCGCTGTGATGTGCGCGTCAACCGGTAATACGTCGGCTTCGGCGGCAGCATATGGAGCGCGCGCTGGCTTGGCCGTGTACGTCTTGATCCCAGCGGGGAAAATCGCGCTGGGCAAACTCTCTCAAGCCATGATGCATCATGCGACGGTCATCCAGATCGAAGGGAACTTTGATCAAGCGTTAGCGCTCGTAAGGGAACTCGCGGCGTCGTGCCAGATCGAGCTGGTCAATTCGGTGAATCCTTTCCGAATTGAGGGGCAAAAAACCGCCGCGTTTGAGGTTTGTGATCAATTGGGAGATGCACCGATGCTCCATGTGTTGCCGGTCGGCAATGCCGGCAATATCACGGCTTACTGGAAGGGGTACCGTGAGTATCGGGCGGCTAATCAAATCACAAGGTTGCCCCGCATGATGGGGTTTCAGGCCGCGGGCGCTGCTCCAATCGTTTTGGGGCGGGTGGTCGAACAACCGCAGACGGTGGCAACGGCTATCCGAATCGGCAATCCCGCGAGTTGGTCCTCTGCACTGCAGGCCATCAAAGAATCTTCGGGAGCCATTGACATGGTGACCGACGAGGAGATCCTCTCTGCTTACACCACTGTGGCGCGGACGGAAGGGGTCTTTTGCGAGCCGGCTTCTGCGGCGTCCGTAGCGGGGGTCGCCAAATTGTATCGAGCTGGAGCGTTGCGGGAAGGAGATGTGGTGGTGTGCACGCTCACAGGGCATGGGTTGAAGGATGCCGATATTGCGATCAGCGTTTCCAAACAACCGACAACCGTTAAGGCGACACGGGAGGACGTCGCCCGTTTGCTAGAGCAATAAGTCCGGAGGAGCTCCGATGAAATATCTGATCCTTCACGGCGGGGGGATGGCCGGACAGCCGCTCCCAGAACTGGGGGGACGCACACCGCTTGAGGCTTCTGTGACTCCGAATCTCGACCGTTTGGCGCAACAGGGAGAATTGGGGCAGCTAGTCATTCACGCGGAGGGAGTGCTTCATGGAAGTGGCGCGAGCGGCACAGCGATTCTCGGTTATGACCCCAAGAAATACTACCAGGGGCCTGGTCCACTGGAAGCACTCAGCTTGGGTGTGTCGGTGACGGAGCAAGATGTAGTGTATCGGTGCACCATGGTGACTCTGCGGCCCGAGGGAGGAAAGCCGGGAGATGATATCAAGAAACTAGGCCCGCACGTCATTTTGGATGATGCGACCGCAGGCTTGATCGAAACGGAAGAAGCCCGCGAGTTAATCGAGGCCATCAATGAACAATTGGGGTCGGAGACCATTCAATTTTATCCAGGCTCAGGTCACCGGCATCTGATGGTGTGGGTGAATGGCAAACCAAGGGCGCGCTGCGTCGATCCCCAAACTGTCCTGGGGAAATCCATCGGACCGGCGCTGCCGACAGGCGACGGTTCGGATATTCTCCGCAAATTGATGGACGCTGCCTATCAGATCCTGCGCTACCATCCTGTCAATGACGAGCGGTTGGCCGCAGGAAAGAAACCGGCCAACTGTGTGTGGTTGTGGGGTGAAGGACGGGCGGTTCTGTGGCCCAGTCTCCCCGAAAAATATCGTGTCAAAGGAGCCGTGGTTGCCACCAGCGATGTCCATCGCGGAATCGGTATTGCCTCGGGGTTGGAGGCGGTTGATACGGAACGACTGGCTGGGGGAGACCTCCGGGCTCGGGCGGCCGTCGCTCTGGAGGAATGTGCCAAAAAGGATTTTGTGTATGTCCATGCCGGTTTGACAGATGAGGCACTTCAGAGCACCAACCCAAAGGCCAAAGTCCTTGGCATTGAAGCGTTTGATCGCGAACTGGTCGGTCCCTTGATCGAGGGATTAGAACGGCAGGGGCCGTATCGGTATTTTGTCGTGTGCGACCATGGTAAGGCTGAGGGATTCGCGCTCTATGTCTTTGGAGAGGGCGGTCCGAAAGGGGGGGCATCTCCAAGCCGGCGCTTTACTGAGTCAGATGCACAGGCGCTCGGCCTTGCTCCCAGGGATGCCACGAAGTTTATCAACCGGCTCTTTTCAAACGGATAAAACTCCCATGGCGCTCATTGTCCAAAAGTACGGCGGTACCTCCGTCGGCTCAATCGAACGCATTCATCGCGTGGCTGATCGTGTCGTCAGGGCTCTTAGAGAGGGACATCAGGTGGTTGTGGTGCTCTCAGCGATGAGCGGAGAGACAGACCGTTTGATTAAGCTTGCCCACGAGGTGACGCCCAATCCGGACGAACGGGAGCTGGATATGCTCCTTTCGACCGGCGAACGGGTCACTATCGCCCTGTTAGCCATGGAACTGAGGGGGCGTGGTATCAATGCGCGATCCTATACAGGGAGGCAGGTTGGCATTCTAACCGATAGTGCTCACACCAAAGCGCGCATCGCGCGGGTGTCGGCGGAGCGAATTCGCGAGGCGCTGAAAGAGGGAATCGTTCCGGTAGTGGCAGGGTTTCAGGGGATTAATGAAAAGTCAGATGTGACCACCCTTGGTCGGGGAGGGTCTGATCTCTCCGCCGTCGCGTTGGCGGCGGCGCTGAAAGCTGACCGCTGCATTATCTTCACGGACGTGGACGGCGTGTACACAGCCGACCCCAATATTGTGCCGGCAGCCAGGCGTATTGATAAGATTTGCTATGAAGAAATGTTGGAAATGGCCAGTTTGGGTGCCAAGGTGCTTCAAGCCAGATCGGTCGAATTCGCGGCGAAGTTCAATGTGCCGGTCGAGGTCAATTCAAGCTTTCGAGAGGGAAAGGGAACGCTTGTGACAAAAGAAGATGCAGATATGGAAGCGGTGGCGGTGGCGGGGGTTACAGGGGACCGCAATCAGGCCAAAATCACGATTGTGGGTGTGCCAGACAAGCCGGGTATCGCCGCGAGGATTTTCGGAGCTGTTGCTCACGCTCACATCAATGTTGACATGATCATCCAGAATGTGAGTCAGGCCTCGTTGACGGACGTGTCGTTTACAATCCCCCGGGCCGATCTCAGGAAGGCTGAACCAATTATCCAAGGGGTGGCCAAGGATATTGAGGCCAAGTCTGTGTCCATTACCGAGGCCATCGCCAAGGTCTCCTTAGTTGGCGTGGGGATGCGATCGCATTCTGGCGTGGCAGCGAAAATGTTTGAGGTGCTTTCACGGGAGGGAATCAACATCATGATGATCAGCACCTCCGAGATCAAGATTTCCTGTGTAATTGAAGAAAAGTATTTGGAGCTGGCGATGCGAGCACTGCACACAGCCTTTGATCTTGATCAACCCAAGGGGTAAAGTCCAAAGGGTTCTCTGCAAGCGATGCCTACCCTCGCCTCTTTGCCTTAAAGCGAGACCGGTGTCGGTGGTCTTTGTGTTTGATGCTTGATAGCGGAGAGGGTTCTTTCGGGGAGAGAGGGGATCTTGATTCAGGTGATGTTGAGAAGTTACAAGGGGCCCCCTTGTCACCACCCACAATCTCTGGCTCGCAGGCGATGGGTCAGGACGTCTCGCCAATCCGGCTAGCGAAAGCACACGTGTTTGAGCCGAAAGCACGTGCACGTGTTGGAGCCGAAAATGGAGAAGGGGAAAGCCACGCTGCTCGAACAGTCTTTTCTAGACTTTTCTTTAAGGATACGAAGTCAAGAGAGAGAACTATGAGCGAGCTGCCGCAAGGTAAAGGTTCCCTCCCCTAAGGAGGGGAGGGATATGTCCTGTCGGCACGTCTCCGCTCCGCCAAAGGGTTAGAGAATTAGATCCCGGATGTGATACAAGAATGTGATACAAAAATAGGGCAGATCCTGGGCCAACTGACCAAAATGGCGGCGCTGTGTGCGTCGTAGTGTAAATTTGTTAAGAGGCTGAAGCAAAAAGTAAAACCGCCTTAAAACTTAAAAATGACGAGATGTTGGTTAATACCTCTAATCCTTGCATTCGAAATCAAGGAAGAGATATAATGTTAGTGCCATTGCCCCATGGTTTTTCATCTAACGTAATAGGGAGTAGTAGGCTTTAAAGAAGCGGGGTAGGAAGACAAGGTTGTCAAAATTACCGAGTTGTCAAACGAACAGGCAACCATAACTACCTTTGAGCATTCTTAAGGAAGGAGGGATTCATTATGGCGGCAGAGCGGGGTTATGATATTTCGCAGTGGTATGATTCGCGGCCGTGGAAGATTGGCTGGTTTGCGATGTTAGCGATTGGGATTTTTTGGGTGTTGTATCAGCGGACGTTTGGGTATTCGCACGGGTTGGACTCGATGACGCCGGAGTTTGATGCGGTGTGGATGGGGTTGTGGCGGTTCAACGTGGTGGCGAATGCGATTTTCTTTGCGGTGGCGGTGGGGTGGATTTGGGTGACGCGGGATCGGAATTTAGCGAATTTGGATCCGAAGACGGAGTTGAAGCGGTATTTTTACTGGATGGGGTGGTTGGCCTGCTATGTGTGGGGGGTGTATTATGCGGGCAGCTACACGTTGGAGCAGGATGCGGCGTGGCATCAAGTGATCATTCGGGACACGAGTTTTACGGCGAGCCACATTGTGGCGTTTTATGGGACGTTCCCGTTGTACATTACGTGTGGGGTGTCGAGCTATCTGTATGCGCAGACGCGGTTGCCGTTGTATAACCAGGCGACGTCGTTTCCGTTAGTGGCGGCGGTGGTGGGGCCGATGTTCATTTTGCCGAACGTGGGGCTCAATGAGTGGGGCCATGCGTTTTGGTTTGTGGACGAGTTGTTTGCGGCGCCGTTGCATTGGGGCTTTGTGACGTTGGGCTGGTGCGGGTTGTTCGGGGCGGCCGGGGGCGTGGCGGCGCAGATTGTCAGCCGCATGTCGAACCTGGCGGATGTGATTTGGAACGGGGCGCCCAAGAGCATCCTGGATCCGTTCCCCAGCCAGGTCAACCCCAACGCCAAAGCAGGCTATTAATACACGACTAACACAGCGACTAAGACAAAAGGGGCGGTCACGTGACTGCCCTCTACCCACAAAAGGACCAGAGGGCTGGCTTGGATCATGAAGTCGGCCCTCTGATTTTTTAATAAACTCCTATTTGCTTCGATTGCCCAACAGCTTCTTCGAATCGTCGCAATCGCGACGGTCTTACCTGGCTCTTCATTTCTACCAGATTGTCCGGCAGGCTGGAGACGACCGTTTTGCCCGACTCAGGCGACGATTGTCTGTGACGACGGCAGACGGTTGCCTGTGGCGGCGCGGCATTCCGGGCATTCCGATGGTTGCTTGCTCACTTGATTCGAGATCTCAGACAACAGATTATGGTATGAGGGAGGACGGAGTCGGGCTGGGGGATGGTTTCAGCCCGATGCATCCCCGTGAGCATGGCGAATTGGCTTGGGAAACTGGCTTGGGAATGGGGGGAGAATGTCGTAAATGGCTGGTTGCGGGGAGAGGATTTGAACCTCTGACCTTTGGGTTATGAGCCCAACGAGCTACCAGGCTGCTCCACCCCGCGCGCCGATGCTAACAAAGGGCAGAAGGTTGAGTCAAGCCGACGATGCTGGGGGAGTGACTGCCGCCATTGTAATTCGGTCGAGGCAGTGTTAAAGGCATATCATGCGAATTGTCTTTATGGGGACGCCGGACTTTGCGGTCCCGTCCCTGCAAGCATTGCTCCGATCTGACGATCATGTCGTTGGGGTGGTGACCCAGCCCGATCGACCCAAAGGGCGAGGGCAGATGCTTGTACCGCCTCCTGTCAAGGTGATTGCCGAACAAGCGGGCATTCCTGTCGTTCAACCGTTGAAAATGAGGACGCCGGACTTTCTGGAAATCCTGGCCGGCTGGAAGCCGGATTTGATTGCCGTTGCCGCCTTCGGGCGGATCCTCCATGCGCCGATTCTCAATCTGCCTCCTTTGGGCTGTGTCAACGTGCACGGCTCATTGCTGCCGAAGTACCGGGGAGCTGCTCCGATTCAATGGGCGTTGATCAACGGAGAGACCGAGACGGGCATCACCACCATGCAGATGGACGAAGGTATGGATACTGGCCCGATCTTGCTTCAAGCGAAGATTCCTATCTTGCCAGACGATACGACCAGCACTCTCGCTCCCCGTTTAGCCAAGCTAGGAGGAGAGTTGCTGATGCAAACGATCGCCGGGCTTAAGGCGGGCACGATCAGACCGATTCCCCAAGACCATAGTCAGGCAACCCTGGCCCCGATCCTCAAAAAAGAGGACGGGGAAATTCAGTGGACAATGAGTGCCACGGCCTTGGTCAATCGCATCAGGGGGCTGTCGCCCTGGCCAGGTGCCTATACCTTCCATGGCGCTGATCGGTGGATGATTTGGAAAGCAGTGGCCGTGCAAGAGCCCACCACGGGTCAGCCTGGGACGGTGTTGGCTGTCACGAAACAGTCGATCAAGGTGGCCACGGGGGACGGCGTTTTGGAACTCCACGAACTCCAAATAGCCAATTCGAAGCGGATGACGGTCGGTCAATATCTGGCAGGCCACCGACTCAGTGTTGGTGAGCGACTGGGGGCTGGCGCATGATCGTCCTCCCTGCGATTGGTCATTTCCGAATCGGATGTCTTCGAACCGCTGTTCACCTCTGATCCCCTCTCATTCTCCAGCTCGAGCCGTAGCCTTGGCCGTGTTACTGGCGATCCAGTCGGGCACGAGGACTGTCGATGAGGAGTTCGAGCACCTGGTGACAGTCTATCAGGTGGATGCGAGGGATCGAGCCCTTGCGATGGAATTGATCTACGGAGTGCTCAGACGGTTGGAGTTTCTTGATTGGCGGTTAGCCGCCCTTCTGAACAAACCGCTCTCTCGGCTACCGGTTGCGGTTCAGATGACGATACGGATGGGAGCCTATCAACTGTTGTTTTTGGATCGTATTCCTGCTTCGGCGGCCGTGAATGAGTCGGTCCGACTGGCCAAATGGTATGCACCACAATGGGGACACGACTGGAGCGGATTGGTCAACGCTGTGTTACGCAATCTGCTTCGGCGGCCGGAGCCGCCCAGGCCAGCAATCAATCAGGATCCGGCAGGGGCCTTGTCCGTCCTGTATTCAGTCCCCCTATGGTTGTGTCGCCGCTGGATAGATCGATTAGGGCCTGAGAAGGCCGAGCAGGTCTGTGAAGCGGCCGGTTCCCTTCCTCCGCTTACCTTACGGGTGAATCGTTTACGATTGACCAGAGACCAGTTTCTCGATCGATGTCACCATCACGGGATCGAGGCCATGCCCACGGTTTTTAGCCCGGTCGGAGTCCTACTGCTTCCTGGCGGTGGATCCGTCACGGCTATTCCTGGCTTTGCCGATGGCGACTTTTATGTGGAGGATGAGGCAGCTCAGCTTATTCCTCTGCTGCTAGCCCCCCAGCCGGGCGAACTCGTCCTGGATGCGTGCGCAGCCCCTGGCGGCAAGACCACCCACATGGCTGAACTCATGGGCAATCGCGGTCACATCGTGGCTGTTGATCGCAAACGGGCTCGACTGAAGCTCCTCCAGAACAATTGTCGTCGGTTGGGCATCACGAACGTGATCCCCCTTCTTGCTGATGCTCGAAAGAGCCGTGAGGCGATCCGACTCTTCCGCTGTCCTGTGGAAGGAAAGAGCTATGCGATACCCGGTGAAGGCCCCAGCTCGGCAACGTCTGATGCTCGATTCGCCCCTGACGGCCTGGTTGATCGGATTCTCCTTGATGCGCCATGCAGCGGTCTGGGTGTGTTGCGGCGACATCCGGAAATCAAGTGTCGAATGAATCCGGCTCGGCTAGCTTGTCATCGTTGGCTGCAAGGGGAGATTCTAGAGTCTGTGGCATCTGTCTTGCGGCCCGGCGGGGTGCTGGTCTATAGTACATGCTCCACGGAACAAGAAGAGACCGAAGAGGTGATTGAACGCTTTTGCCGGCATCATGCCGGGTGGATCCGTGAATCGGTGGAGCCCTGGCTCCCTCCCTCTGCCCTTTCCTTTGTGACGGCACAGGGCGCATTTTCGACCATGGGCAATGGGGTCGGGATGGATGGTTTCTACGCCGTCCGTTTGAAAAGAGTGCGCTAGGGGGGGGCGATGAGACGACCAGCTCTCATTGCCCCGTCTATTCTGTCCGCCGACTTTGCCCGACTGGCCGAGGAAGCGGCGGCGGTTGAACGGGCGGGGGCGGATTTCCTCCACATCGACGTCATGGATGGGCATTTTGTGCCGAATCTGACGGTGGGTCCTCCGATCGTGCAGGCGTTAAGGAAAGAGACCAAACTTCCCCTCGATGTCCATTTGATGATCACGAACGCCGATGCCTTTATCAGCGAATTTGCCAAGGCGGGAGCTGATTACTTAACCGTGCACGTGGAGGCCTGTCCACATCTGCATCGGACCGTGCAATCGATTAAAGAACAGGGCGTCAAGGCTGGTGTGACGTTGAATCCTGCGACTCCCGTTCAGTGGCTGGAAGAGATTTTGCCCGATGTGGATCTGGTATTGGTCATGTCCGTCAACCCTGGGTTCGGGGGACAAACGTTCATTCCGTCCACCCTGTCAAAGGTCCGCGCGGTGCGGAACATGCTCGACCGGCTTGGCAGCCAAGCCTTCTTGGAAGTGGACGGCGGGGTGAAAGTTGAAAATGCAGCCCGGGTGTTAGAAGCCGGGGCTGATGTCCTCGTCGCCGGCTCGGCGATTTTTTCCAGTTCCGATTACGCGGCGACCATTGCCGCCTTGCGGGGAGTGAAACGGACAGTACCAGCTCTCCCTTAGGCATCCGGTGGAACCAACATCCTCCTCTGACAATCTTCATCCCCTCGAAATAAAGGTCCTCGAAGCCTTTAGGACAGAGGGGGCTGAGTCGTCCCTGTCGATTGCCCAGCTTGCCGAGGCGACGGGGCTGGAGTCCGCCCAGCTGAGCATGGCGATCGAATGGCTTGTGGCCAAGCAGTTGTTGGTGACGGTGTCTGAAACGGTAACCCCCTTGGTATCCCTGACGCCGATAGGAAAGGCCTATGCTGAACAGGGCTCGCCGCTTGAGCGGATCCTATCCGCTGTGCGAGAGGCCTCGGCCACCGGGAGACGGCTGACGATCGCTGATCTTCAGGTGCGGGAGGAGCTGGATCCCTCCGAAGTAAGCAGAGCGGTAGGACGCCTCAAAAAAGAGGGAGCGCTCTTGGTTATCCAAGGCGGCTGTCTCGAATCCACTGGCAGGCCGAGTCCCTCTGCTGAGGCGATGCGATCGCTGCTCCGCGAGCTTTATGAGGCGACACGACCGTTGGATAGTTTTCCGGAGGATCACCGACCCCTCATTCGTGAGTATGCGGTCAAACGGGGGAGTTCGAGAGAACCCTTTAGAATTGAGGAACACGTCACGCGGTCCTACGCCTTGTCTCCTGGGGGCGCGGCAGCAGTGACCTCCCTGGCGAACCAGGGATACCGCGAGGAAGTGGCGCAACTCAGCCCCGACTTGTTGAAGGACGGAGCATGGAGAACGAAACGGTTTCGAAAGTACACCATCAGTCTGCGGCCTCCTCGGATCGCCATTGGGAGAAAGCATCCCTATCGGGAATTTTTGGACGTTGTCAAGTTCAAATTAGTTGGCATGGGTTTTCAGGAAATGCGTGGCTCGCTGGTCGAGACGGAATTTTGGAACATGGATGCCTTGTTTATGCCTCAATTCCATCCTGCCCGTGACATTCACGATGTGTATTTCGTGAAGGATCCTACCCATGCCTCGTCGATTGCTGAACCGTTCCTGTCGCGTGTTGCTCAGACCCACGAGCGGGGGGGGCAGACCGGGTCAACCGGCTGGGGCTACCGGTTTGATGGGGAACGGGCGAGGCGGCTAGTGTTGCGGAGTCAAGGCACGGCTGTCTCGGCGAGGACCCTTGCCGCTACACCGTCTGTGCCGGGCAAGTACTTCTCGATTGCCCGGTGCTTTCGCTACGATCAAGTTGATGCAACCCATGCGACGGACTTTTTTCAAATCGAAGGGATTGTGTTGGGGGACGATATTAACTTCCGGACATTGCTGGGATTACTGAATCTGTTCGCCAGGGAGGTTGCGCAAGCCAAAGAAGTCAAATTCATGCCGGCGTATTTTCCGTTCACGGAACCGTCGGTTGAACTACATGTGCGTCATCCCCGATTGGGCTGGATGGAACTGGGAGGGGCTGGCCTCTTTCGACCAGAAGTAACGCTCCCGCTGGGGGTTGCCGTGCCGGTAATCGCGTGGGGGCTGGGGTTGGACCGCATGGCCATGGTGGCCCTCGGCATTCACGACATCCGGGAGTTATTCACCGATAATTTGGAACTGATCCGTTCGACCAGAGGACTGTTCTAGAGACCGATGCCGACGATTTCGATCTTAAAAAGCGATTTGGAATCGCTGGTGGCGATGCCTGGCGAGCCGGGGGCCGTCTCACTCGACCAACTGGACGAATGGCTAGCGCTGGTGAAGGGAGAGGTCAAGGGCTATCAAGCGGATACCGGGGAGCTGCGCATAGAATTGCAAGATAGCAACCGCCCCGATTTATGGTGTTGTGAAGGTATCGCGCGGCAAATTCGCATCAAACGTGAGGGGGCATTCAAGCCCTATTCGTTTTTGACCGCACGGCCCCGACGGCCCAAACGCCTGCTTGTCGCTCCGGAACTGGAATCCATACGCCCCTATGTCGCCGCCTGCGCGGCAAGAGGCTATCGAGTGACGGAACAGGGATTGGCCCAGCTCATTCAAACTCAAGAAAAGCTGGCGGACATCTTCGGACGCAAGCGGAAGACAGTGTCCATCGGTCTGTATCGGCTTGAGCCCATTCAGTTCCCCATTACTTATGAAGCGGTCAATCCGGAGGATGTCCGGTTTACTCCTCTGGGGATGGAGACCGCCATGACGCTCTCGGAGATGTTGGCGGTCCATCCCAAGGGAGTGGAATATGGCACCATCTTGGCTGGTCAACGCCGTGTGCCTCTCTTGCGGGATTCGGCCCTCCAGCCCCTCTCCTTTCCCCCCATCATCAACAGCCGCGAGATTGGCGAAGTGCGCGTTGGTGATGACCAACTCTTGATCGAGGTGACGGGAACCGACATCACCATGGTGGTGTTGGCCCTCAACATTTTTGCTGTCAATCTAGCGGATCGGGGTGCCACCATCGAACCAGTGGCCGTCCACTATCCCTATGACACGCCATTGGGCAAACGTGTGGTGACGCCATGCACCCTTGGCCAACCTCGATCCATCCCCCTCGAGACGATTGAACGAGCGTTGGGCCAGAGGCTCGGAGTCCACACCGTTAAACAGGCACTCGAATCCTACGGCTACCAAGTCTCGGCCAAGAGAAAGGTGGTCGTGGTCCAATTGCCGCCCTACCGGCATGATTTCATGCACGCCATGGATGTCGTTGAAGATGTGGCCATGAGTCTAGGTTATGGGACCTTTCAACCCGAGATGCCATCGCAGTTTACGGTGGGGGGGCTCTCTCCTCTTGAACAGGTGTCGGATCGTGCGCGAGACTTGATGGTAGGGTTGGGGTTCCAGGAGATCATTTCCAATATTCTCGGCTCCCCCGAGGCCTATCGCAATGCCATGCGGTTGGAAGGAACGCCATGGGGGCGCATGGTGGAAGTGGCGAACGTCATGTCTGCGACCTTTAGTTGTTTACGCCAGTGGATGGTGCCTTCTCTGCTGCGAGTCGAGGCGGCATCAGCCCGTTCGTTTTATCCGCACCGGCTATTTGAGGCTGGGGAGGTGGTAATACCGGATCCGACTCATGCACTTGGCAGTCGGACGGAATCGGTGCTGGGCGCCCTTATTGCCCATGCCTCGGCCCATTTCTCCGAGCTCCATTCCTGTTTGGACTCGCTGCTCTATCACATGGGGATCACTTACGCCCTGGAACCGACCTCGCACCCTTCGTTCCTTGATGGTCGCGTGGGGAAGATCGTCGTTTCAGGCACAACGCGGGAGTTGGGGTTGATCGGTGAGTTGCATCCAGAGGTGTTAGAGCGATGGCAGATTGCCGTGCCGGTCGCGGCATTCGAAATCAACCTCTCCCGCCTCGTAGAGCTCGAACGACTGTAAAGAGGATGCGACGACCTCCTGCAGACTCTTCGTGTCAGACCTTTTCTCCAAGGAGAGCAACGCTTAGGAACATGGCCCGCAGGCCAAGGCCGGCGGTTACCAGGCCGATCGGGCTCGCAGGAAAGATCCTTTGGGCGAGCGTGGGATGGCAAGGAGAGAGGGGGATATCCGTTTGGTTCCCTCCTCTCCCGCATCCGTTCATGGAAGACATGTAAAGGCTATGGGGAGGCGGGAGCGAGGTGTTGCTTCGCCAGGCCAACGATTTGTTCAAATCCCGCTGCATCTCTGATGGCCATGTCTGACAGGATTTTCCGATCCAGCGATACGTTGGCCTTTGTAAGGGCGTTGATAAAACTGCTGTAGGTCAGTCCATGGTTGCGCACCGCGGCACTAATGCGGGTGATCCAGAGACGGCGAAAATTCCCCTTTCTGTCCTTCCGTCCGACATATGCATAGGTCAACCCCTTGTCTACACTCTCTGTCGCTGTGCGGAACAGTCGGCTTCTTCCGCCATATTGTCCTTTGGCTAGTTTGAGCCGTTTCTTCCGTCGATGTCGAGTTTTGGGTCCGCCCTTTGCGCGAGGCATAATTTACGCTCCTTTCCTTGGTTTCCTTCGACAGTCGTTTTCTCTCTCTGAAAACGCGAGCCCTCTCGCGTGTTAGCGAGGGAGGAGTTGTTGCAAAATAGCCGTTGCTCGACCGGTAACGACGGCTGTCCCGCTTAGCCTGCGCTTCCGATCGCGCTTCTTGTGGGATAAAAGATGCCGTTTGCCAGCCTTGTGATGGATGATTTTTCCACTGCCGGTTTTTGTAAAGCGCTTACTGGCTCCCTTATGCGTTTTCATTTTCATGGTGCTCTCCGCCCTGCGGCTGATAAAAGGTGAAGATGGCTCTTGGCAAAATGATTCTCGATCCTTGTCCCGTGGTATCAGGCCGGCCCCTCAACTTTTAGGGGCCACGATCATGATCAAATTCCGTCCCTCCATGTGAGGGGGGTGCTCAATGGTGCCGTACGGCGCCAACTGTTCAATGACCGAATTCATCACGGCGCGGCCCATTTCCGGGTTGGCCATTTCCCGTCCTCGATAGGTGAGGGTCACCTTCGTCTTGTTCCCGTCCTCCAGAAAATTTTTCATTTGTCGGATCTTGATCTCCAAGTCATGTTTGTCGGTGCGGGGTCGAAGCTTGATTTCCTTGACCTGCGTGGACTTTTGATGGCGCCGGCTCTGGTGTTCTTTCTTGTTGAGCTCGTATTTGTATTTGCCGTAGTCCATGATCCGGCAGACGGGTGGCACCGACGTTGGGGCGACTTCCACAAGATCCAGGCCACTTTCTTGGGCCTGGCGAAGCGCCTCCATGGTGGGCAGAATGCCCAATTGTTCGCCGTCTGGTCCGATCACTCGCACCTCTCGAACGCGGATTTCGCGATTTACGCGCAGCTTGGGAACGATAAGCCACCTCCTTGGCTAGGTTGACTATACTGATAGGGTTGCGCAGCTTCGGCGCGCAAGAGGGTGATGACCTCTGAGACAGTCAGGTCCCCCACATTCGTTCCGTTTCGTCTTCTCACTGATAGGGTCTTCCCCTGGACTTCTCGGTCTCCCGCAACCAACATGAACGGGACCTTTGCCTTCTCTGCCTCACGAATCTTGAAGCCGATTTTTTCGTTGCGGAGGTCCGTCTCGATGCGAAACCCCGCAGTCTTCAAATCTGCTGAGACGGAGCTCACATAGTCGCGCTGTCGGTCAGTGATGTTCATCACCCTGGCCTGCACCGGAGCTAGCCAGGTGGGGAACGCCCCTCCGTAATGTTCGATGAGAATTCCAACAAACCGCTCGATCGATCCCAACAATGCCCGGTGGATCATAATGGGTTGGTGAGGCTTGCCATCCTCTCCTACGTAGTGCAATTGAAATCGCTGGGGGTTATTAAAGTCAACCTGAATGGTCGAACATTGCCAGGAACGACCCAAGGCATCCCTGATCTTGATGTCGATTTTGGGGCCGTAGAAGGCGCCGCCCCCCTGATCCACGCGATAAGTGACTCCTCGTTTTTTGATCGCCGCTTCCAGTGAGCTGGTCGCCTGTTCCCAATGTTCGTCGCTGCCCACCGATTCTTTGGGCCTGGTCGAGAGGAACACTTCGAATTCGGTGAACCCGAATGTGCGCAGCATGTAGAACGTAAAGTCGAGAACACGGCTGACTTCTTCCTCCATTTGATCGGGGAGGCAGAAGATGTGCGCATCGTCCTGCGTAAATCCGCGCACCCGCAACAAGCCATGCAGCACTCCTGTCCGCTCGTAACGATAGACGGTTCCTAGCTCACCGTATCGCAGAGGAAGGTCACGATAGCTACGCAGGTGGGATTTGTAAATCATGATGTGATAAGGACAGTTCATGGGCTTGAGCTGATAGTCACTGCCCTCAACCTTCATAGGGGCAAACATATTCTCGCGGTAGAAATCAACGTGGCCACTGGTTTTCCACAGATCGAGTCGCGCCACATGGGGTGAGTAGACCAACTCGTAGCCGGCATTGAGGTGTTGTTCGCGCCAGAAATTTTCGATCTGCAGACGAATCATGGCGCCTTTGGGGTGCCAGAGCACAAGGCCTGGCCCAATTTCATCGTGGATGGAGATCAAGTCCAAGTCTTTTCCCACCTTGCGATGGTCTCGCCGTTTGATCTCTTCGAGGCGGGCGAGGTGCGTGTCCAGTTCCGCTTGGGTTGGGAACGAAGTCCCGTAAATGCGTTGGAGCAGGGGATTTCGTTCGTCTCCGCGCCAGTAGGCTCCGGCAGTGGATAGGAGTTTCAACGCTCCAACATGTCCCGTCGAGGGCACGTGCGGGCCGCGGCACAGATCGACGAAATCGCCCTGACTGTAGACGGAGACCCGTTCTCCCTCGGGAAAGCCTTCGATCAACTCAACTTTATAGTGTTCTCCTCTGGCCTTGAAAAACTCGATTGCCTCCTGTTTGGAGAGTTCGCGTCTCCTGATGGTCAGGTTGCGTTTTAGGATTTCACGAGCGCGCTGCTCAATTTTTTCGAGATCCTCTGGGGTGAACGGCCGCTCGTAGGCGAAGTCGTAATAAAAACCGTCCTCGAGTGCGGGGCCGATTGTCAATTGAGCAGTGGGAAAGAGTTCCTTGACGGCTTGCGCCATAATATGGGTACTACTGTGCCTGTAGACTTCACGACCTTCTGGGCTGTCGAATCGGAGTGGCTCTATGACAGCGTCACCGTGCAACGGCATAGAAAGATCCACCACTGTCCCATTGACCCGTGCCGCCAATATGTCGAGGCCAAGCGAAACCCCCAACGCTTGAAGCGCGTCTGCCACGGTGTGGCCCTCTCCCACTTCACCAGAGGGGCCGTCCTTGATCGTGATCTTCATGAGGCTTGGAACAGAAGTCGCGAAAAACAACAAAGGCACCCCTTCCGCTTCCCTGGAGTCGGGATGCCTCACCTCTATGGTAGGCGCGGACGGTCTTGAACCGTCGACCTCTACCGTGTCAAGGTAGCGCTCTCCCCCTGAGCTACGCGCCTATCGTCCGGGCTGGCATGCTAATATAGGCCAACCTAAGGTGTCAAGGAAAGCGCGAGCATGTACTCCGCTCCTGTGCCTATTGACCCGCTTTGACCTGCCGCAGGGTCAAAATGCCACTTCCTCGTGTGTGAGCTGAAACTTGCAGGGGGATAGGGTTCGCCTGCGGCGCTGTCCTATTCCATCCTCTAACGTCTGTCACTCCGCAAGGTGAGCGCTTTTTCTATCCCACTATCTCCTATCTCTATCCCATAATCCCATATGATGGGGGGGCGATCCACTATGGCTGACGGGGTATGGCTGACAGGGGGCTCCTTCTTAAAACTTAAAACTTCACAAGTTTTTGTAGTGTGTCAGTTCCACACAGACCTCGTAAGCGCGCGTCCGTGTCTGAAGGATACACACGTCAAAAACCTCTAATGAAGACTGACGGGAGCTTCTTCACATTCGAGCACAAGGTTGCGGAACCCCAGGCAGAGGAGTCCTGAGGGTGTCGAGTTCACCGCCGGTGTGTTTTAGACCGTTTCAAGGGGATGTGTAAATCGAGAATCTTTTTTCTGAGTGTATTTCGGTTGAGCCCCAGCAGCTCGGCGGCTTGAATCTGGTTGCCGTTTGTTTCCCGCAGGACCGATGCAATCAAGGGCCGTTCGACCGCCGCAATCAAAACGGGGTACAGGTTCTTGGCAGCCCCATTTTTCATGTCTCTCACAAAGTCTCCCATTTTGGCTTCAAGATAGCTTTGGAGAGAGTCATCGCGGGTCTTGCCCTGAGGGGAGAGACCGGGCCGTAAACTGTGGCGAGTGAGGTGTTGAAGGGTCTTGATGGCTTTTTTGAGTACTGTGCGGGAGGCCGTGATGACCAATGTATGCGAAGGATCAATCGATGTCAGGAGCGAGACCATCTTGTCCAGACCGCCACGTGACTCTAGGACAACGGCGTCGAAACGGTGCCTGGACGCTTCTCGCTGAAAAGCGGCAGTGTCGCGTACCACGGTGACCGCCGCATCTTTCAGGGCCTGTTTGAGTTGAACCTGTGCCTCCGTATCAGAGGTCAGTGCCAGAATCGTGAAGGCCGAAGAGCGCAATGCCATGGAGTACCGAAGAAGGAAGGGGATTATTACCAGGAAGGGTGCTGATGTCAACGATTTTTATGAATGATTTAGGAACATTCACTTAATATATTTACTGTATATCAAGAAGGGATTACACTTGTAAACAATTGAAACAACAACACTAATTTCTGATCGCAGGAAAGGTCGTGATGGGATCAAAAGATGGCAAAGAGGTCCTTGACGGACGAACAAAATAGTCGTATATTCCCAATTCCATACAGGAATACTAGAGAATAATGAAAGTGTCCAAACGGGCCCTCTATGGCATTCTGGCGGCTATCGATCTTGCCATCCATGCGAAAGACGTTCCGGTGCAGGCTCGAACCATTGCGAGACGACAGGCGATCCCCCTCAAATTTTTAGAACAGGTGCTCTCGACCATGAAGAAGGCGGGGTTGATTCAAAGCTTACGGGGAGCGCAGGGGGGATATAGGTTGCTCAAAGAGCCGCGTGCCATGTCGGTGGCTGACATCCTAGAAGTTCT
Source organism: Nitrospira sp. (assembly GCA_024331045.1). Taxonomy (GTDB): domain Bacteria; phylum Nitrospirota; class Nitrospiria; order Nitrospirales; family Nitrospiraceae; genus Nitrospira_D. The sequence goes on along the minus strand of JANDJC010000010.1, from coordinate 6,099 downwards.
TGATGGTCCTGTCGCCGATCCGGCTTTAACCAATGGGATCGCCTCTCGGCCACCTCTATCCAAGCAGGAGGTTCTTTTGGGACATATCTGGAAACAGGTTACTCAAGCTGAGCAAGAGGTCCTGCAACGGATTACGGTTGACCAGTTAGCCGAGCGCCTGCGGACCTTGGAGGAACAGTATGCCCCGATGTATCACATCTGAGGGGAGACGAGGAGGAATTCTCGCCCCGTCGCATCTCTGTTCGGTTCCACGAGTTAGTCATTGAGAGGAGAGACCATGATGAATCCCCAATCTGTCACCACCCCTGAGGTCGTTACGACTCCGATCCCGCCAGCCATTGCGGAGGAGATTGAAACGTTTGAGACCGAAGCACGTCGGTGTTTGTCCGGTGAACTCTCGCCGGACCTCTTCAAACCCTTTCGCTTGCAGTTCGGCATCTATGGGCAGCGACAATCCGGCGTGCAAATGGTCCGGGTCAAAATCCCTTTTGGGGGCATCACAGCGAATCAACTGCGCCGCCTTGCAGACTTGGTGGATCGGTACGCGACCGGCGTTGGGCATGTGACAACGCGTCAAGATATTCAAATGCATTTTGTCGAGCTACAGGATGTGCCGACGATTATGCGGGGGTTGGCCGAGGTGGGGCTCACCACGAGAGAAGCCTGCTCCAACACAGTTCGGAATGTCACGGCTTGTCACCTCGCAGGGGTCTGCTCAGGGGAAGTGTTTGATGTGACCCCCTATGCCAAAACGGTGGCTTACCATCTACTCCGCAATCCACTCAACCAGAGTTTACCCCGCAAGTTTAAGATCGCTTTTTCCGGCTGCGCTCATGATTGCGCGCTCACGCCCATTCATGACATTGGGCTCATGGCGGTGAAGCGGGAGGATGGCACCATTGGTTTCCGGATGGTGGCCGGCGGGGGCCTCGGCCCCTTACCTCGGATGGCCAAGGTGTTGCGCGAATTTACGCCGATGGATGAGCTGATCCCGAGCATTGAGGCGGTGATCAAAGTCTTTGACGCGCTAGGCAATCGGAAGAACCGCCACAAGGCCCGTATGAAATTCGTCATCGACAAGTTGGGATTCGACGAATTCAAACGACGATGGGAAGAGGCGTATGTCGCCTTGGGGTATAGCCGGCCTTCGACCCAACCGCTTCGCCTGCTCGAGCATCACGATCAACCAGCACCACTGATCATGCCGACCAGAAACGGATCCACTTCCGTTGCCGGATATTCCACCAATGGATACCAGAATGCCGGTCAAGACACCCCTTTTGAAGTCTGGAAGCGAAGCAACGTGATCCCGCAAAAACAAAAGGGTTATGTTACGGCGGTGATCAGGCTGTTTATGGGAGATATCACGGTGGATCAGATGCGCGCGGTGGCGGACTTGGCCGAACGGTATTCGAACGGCAATCTTCGGACAACAATCACGCAAAATCTCGTTATTCGCTGGATTTCCGAGGATCAGATTGAGGCGTTCTACCACGATCTGGCCAAGTGTGGGCTGGCGGAACCCGGAGCTGAGCGGGTGGAGGACATCATCGCCTGTCCGGGTACCGATAGTTGTGGCTTGGGCATTACCTCGTCCAAGGGAATGGCCAGAGCGTTGGCGGAATTGTTCCCGGCTGGTCGAGTGCCGGAGGATCTGGCCGGCGTCAACGTCAAAATCAGTGGCTGCCACAATTCCTGTGCCCAGCATCACATCGCAACGATTGGTCTTCATGGTGTCGGCAAGCGGATTGGCGACCACACGGTACCTATGTACGAGCTTCACTTGGGAGGTCGGGTGAATGGTACGGCGAAGATTGGGCAATTGACCGTCAAGTTGCCGGCCAAGGCGGTGCCGGCTGCAATTACTCATTTGCTCGAGGTCTATCGGCGGGATCGGCAGGCGGGGGAAAGTTTGCCAACGTTCATCGATCGTGTGGGGAAAAATGCCTTGAAGGACGAGCTGATTCCTTACACCATTGTTCCTTCATACGAAGAAGACCCTACGTTTTACTACGATTGGGAGGGAGAGGAACCGTTTGTGCTGGAGGATCATGGACCTGGTGAGTGTGCGGGCGGCGCGTTGGAGATGATCGAGAACGGCATCCTCGAAGCAGACCAGGAGCTCTACTTGGCGAGGCTCCACATAGAAAAACACCAGTATGCGATGGCGGTGAATAAGTCGTATCGAGCCGTCTTGGCGGCGGCGAAGGCGCTGTTGGTGACAGAGGGGCTTGATCCTTCCACTGATGCCGAGACGCTCAGTGAGTTCGACCACCGAATTGCCAAGAAAGGCATCGTGCCAGCTCTCTACCGGGATCTTGTCGGCAAGATCGGCGATCTGGGAAGCAAGGAAAACACCGAACAGTTTGCCAAGGAGAAAATGGCTTTTGCAAAGGGATTTGTTGACGCCTGCCGGGCGGTGACGGAACAGATGGGGAAAGACCTCAAGCTGACCCCCCTCGCCTCTGTTACGGAGACGGTCGCCGTGTCCCCGCTTGCGGCGGAGGAGGCCAAGCCCACGCCGGTGGCTTCTGCTTTAGCGCCAACCGGTGCTCCAGTGTATGATCTGCGAGGAGTTGCCTGCCCTCTGAACTATGTCAAAACCAAGCTTAGGCTGGAAATGATGGAGGCGGGCGAGCGATTGGAGGTCTGGCTGGATGCCGGAGAGCCCATCAGGAACGTCCCAATGAGCTTGAAGAACGACGGCCACAAGGTGTTGTCGCAAGAACCATTGGAGCCGGAGGCGTTGCACTATCGCGTGTTGGTGGAAAAGGTGGGGGAATAATGATCGTTCTGAGAAAAGGAGAAGGGTGCCATGGCGGCAAGTGATCAGCTGGCTCTGGCTACGCAACTCCGATCATGGGGTGAGTCGTTTGAATCCAAGACGCCTCAGGACGTGCTGGCTGCCGTCATCGAACGGTATGGACCGCGCATTGTGCTGGCCTGTAGTTTTGGGGCGGAAGATGTGGTGTTGGTGGACATGATCCAGCGGATCAATCCTTCTGTTCCACTGTTTTATCTGGATACGGATTTTCTCTTTCCCGAAACGCTCAAGACGAGAGATCGCATCATCGACCGATACCGACTGGAGCCGACGCAGGTGATTCGCGTGAAACCGTCGCTGACGCCAGCCCAACAGGAGCAACAGTATGGAGAGGCCTTGTGGGCAAGGGATCCAGATCTCTGTTGCCGATTGCGAAAAGTCGAGCCGCTCGCAGGCGTGCTCAAATCGTTCGATGCGTGGATTACGGGCATTCGCCGCGACCAGGCTCCCTCGCGGGCCCAGGCTGGCCTGATCGAATGGGATGCCAAGTTCGGTCTCGTCAAGGTCAATCCTTTAGCACGATGGACGTGGAGCGATGTCTGGACCTACATCACTCTTTATGAAGTTCCCTACAATTCCCTCCATGATCAGAACTATCCCAGCATCGGATGCGTCCACTGCACCAAGCCAGTGAAGCCGGGAGAGGATTTGCGATCCGGTCGGTGGCAGGGGCTGGCCAAGACGGAGTGCGGCCTCCATCAGGCGTAGCCATGGCATTTCAGGACATCCTTGCCAAAATCGCCAAAGGGCCTAAAACGTCGAAGGATTTGACGTGGGACGAAACCAAGCAGGCGATCAAGGCGCTGGTCGAAGGGGAGGCAAGTCCCGTTCAAGTGGGGGCCTTTTTGATTGCCATGCGAGTCAAGTCGGAGTCGGTCGCAGAACTGGCGGGCATGACGGCGGCAGTTCGGCAGTATGTGCCCCCCCTGGCGATTCCGAAAGACGTGGCGCTGGTCGATGTCCCAACCTATGCCGGCAAACAGGAAACCTTCCATGCGCTGGTGGCTTCCTCAATTGTCGCCGCTGCGGCGGGAGTCACGGTATTGATGCACGGCTATGACGGAATTCCCGGTAGGCCGGGCAGTGCCGGTGTGCTCAAGGCGCTAAGGATCCCTGTGGAGTCCAGCCCGCAGATCGTAACGGAGGAATTGCTGAGAAAGAACTTTGCCTATCTGGACATTGGCATCTATCACCCGGCGGTCAATCGGTTCTTGGATCTCCGGCAGGAGCTGGGGGTCAGAAATGTCTTCCATCCCATTGCCAGGCTCCTCAATCCGGCCCGTGCTTCAGCCCAAGTGGTGGGGCTCTCCCATCCTCCGCATTTCGAAAAAACGGCCGAAGCCCTGCGCATGCTCGGTTGTCCAAGAGCGCTGGTCGTCCGGGGTGTTGAGGGCGAACCGGAACTGTCATTCTCGGGAGTCACAAGGGTGTTGGAATTGAGAGACGAACGGATCATACCGTTGGGGGTGAGCCCCAAGGATTTCGGCCTCTCTATCGGGTCTTCGCGAGATATGGCGGGCTTCCCCCCCTCTCAGCGAGAGAAGGAAGCGGACTTGTTGCGCCGCATTCTCCTTCATCAGGTGCAGGGGGGGCCTCAGGAGTGGGTGGTGATGAACGCCGCCATGTTGCTCTACCTAGCCGGGAAGGGGCAGTCGCTTGCGGCCTGTTACCCACTGGCGAAAGCGGCGTTGGAAGGAGGGGCTGCGGCCCGCAAATTAGAAGAGCTGACTCAGGAACCGGTAGCCGCGAAGGCGGAGCGTGTCCAAACATGAGCGAGTTCATACTAAAAAGAGAAAGGGTGGAGTGGTGAAACATCTGCGTCGGTTGGAAGATCAAAGTGTGTACATCCTGCGGGAGGCCTACAAGCACTTCGACAATCTCGCCATGTTGTGGTCGATCGGCAAGGACTCGACCGTGTTGTTGTGGTTGGTCCGCAAAGCGTTTTTCGGACATGTCCCATTTCCCCTGATTCACATCGATACCAGCTACAAGATTCCCGCCATGATTGAGTACCGGGATCGGTTGGCTCGTGAGTGGCGGCTGAATTTAGTCGTGGGACAAAACAAACAGGCGTTGGCGGCGGGAATGAACCACACCAGAGGGCGCGACGTCTGTTGCACGGCCCTCAAGACTCAGGCGCTGAAAGATCTCATCGAAGAAAAGGGCTATACGGGGATCATTCTGGGCGTACGAGCCGATGAAGATAGCACGAGGGCCAAGGAACGGTACTTTTCCCCGCGCGACAAGCACGGGGACTGGGATTTCCGGGATCAGCCTCCTGAACTGTGGGATCAATTCAAGACGACGTTTCCGCCTGGCACCCATATTCGCATCCATCCCCTGCTTGATTGGACCGAGATCAACATCTGGGAGTATATCAAGGCGGAGAACATTCCGTTTATCGATCTCTACTTGGACAAAGGGGATGGCACCCGCTACCGAAGCCTGGGGTGTGCGCCCTGCACGATGCCCGTCCAGTCTACTGCCAAGACGGTGGATGACATCATCGAAGAGCTGCGGGCGACTACCGTTGCGGAACGGGCTGGTCGGGCCCAGGATGCGGGACGTGGCATGGAGATGCTGAGAAAGAAAGGGTACATGTAATGAGCGAGGTGGCAACGACGACAGACCGGGGCCGGGTCGTTTCCAGGCCGGAAGAACATTTCAATATCGTCATCGTGGGCCATGTGGACCATGGCAAATCCACATTGGTCGGGCGTCTGTATGCGGACACCGGGTCGTTGCCGGAGGGCAAACTAGAAAAAGTCCAGGCGATCTGTCGCCAGCAAGGGAAGGAATTCGAATATGCCTTTTTATTTGATGCGTTTTTGGAGGAACAAGAACAGGGCATCACGATCGACACGGCGCGGACATTTTTCACCTGGAAGGGACGGCAGTACATCATCATTGATGCGCCAGGCCACAAGGAATTTCTTAAAAACATGATCACAGGGGCAGCGAGGGCCGAGGCAGCGCTTCTGGTGATTGACGCATTGGAAGGGGTCAAGGAACAGTCCAAAAAACACGGCTATCTGCTCTCCTTGCTGGGTGTCCGTCAGTTTGCGGTGGTCGTAAACAAGATGGATTTAGTCGGCTATCGGCAGGACGTCTTTGCTGGTATCGAGAAGGAATATCGAGAGTTCTTGCAACAATTCGGCGCGGTGCCGGAACGGGTCATTCCGGTCAGTGCCAAGCTCGGCGACAATATCGCCCATCACAGCCAGGCCATGCTGTGGTATGACGGGCCAACTGTCCTGGATCTGCTCAGTTCGTTC
>JANDJC010000102.1 GCA_024331045.1 Nitrospira sp. | reverse complement strand
GCCTTCGGTGACCTGTTGCTGGAAGACATTCGCGAGTATCGGATCAAGCAGCTCCAAGGGACTGGTCTGATGCCCCTCTTCCCTCTGTGGAAGGAGCCCACGGCGTCACTGGCAAGGCGCATAGTCGATGCCGGACTCAAGGCTGTGGTGACATGTGTTGATCTCAAGCGACTGCCTCGCTCGTTTGCGGGGCGGACGTTCGACCATTCGTTCCTTGACGATCTGCCATCCAGCGTCGATCCCTGTGGCGAGAACGGTGAGTTCCATACCTGCGTACTCGATGGCCCGATGTTTTCCAAGCCAGTGCAGGCGGTGGTCGGGGAAGTTGTGGAGCGGGATGGCTTCTGCTTTGTCGATCTTGTGCCGGAGGAGACTCCGCGGCGTGAACAAGAAACAGCTCTGTCGGACACACGCTGACCCACGACACTGGAGTACAGACCGCCGCTCCGCTTTTGGATCTCCATAGGGAACAAGGATGACAGAAGAGTTTCCTTGACAGGTTCCCATGCTTTCTGTATAAGCCCAACGATACTCAGCTTTTCAAGCGGCAAGGACACCGTTCAAGCAGTCTTTGTGGAGGAAAATATGGACCCCAGCGGTAGTAGCGATCGGATAGGCACAGGTGGTTCATTGTCCGCCTCCACGGCCATGGACGTTTGCCTTCCTGCTCACCGCTTCTGTTGTTCCTGACTCTTGGGTGACATGACGGCTCCTGCCCAGTCCGTGAAGGCTGGACGGAAAGGAGTGGTCATGATGCCCGTTTTCTTTTCTAGTCAAGTAAAGCGAGTCGTCCGTCAGGCTCCGGTCGTTGGGATAAGAACCATTAGGGGATCGAGAACGTTCTCGGTCATGCCCACGCTCGTTCTTCTGACCGTTGTGTTGGACGGGCAACAGGCACTCGCCGTCAGGCCGTTTGTCACGGATGACGCACGCATCACCTATCCGGGCCAGCTCGAGACCGAATCCTGGGTCGAATTGGGAACCGCCCGCGGGCAAAAGCCGGAGTGGGGTCTCCACGTCTTGACCGGCACCACGGTCAGTGATCGGCTGGAGATCATTGCCGGTTGGACCGGGGTCTCGTACCAGGATCGTCGGGTTCATCTCGACGATCTGGTCGTGCAGCCCAAGTACGTGCTGTACCGGTCTTTCGGTGCGATCCCTTCCGTGTCGGCCGCCGTGGGACTGCTCGCGCCGATCAGCGGCAATCGGCAGCGTTGGAACCATTACCTGGTGGTCCATGTGAGTTGGTTCTTGGATAAACCGGAAGGCAGCACCGATCCCTACGACAACGGGCTCGCCATTCACATCAATCTGGGGACCAAGTCTCAATATCACGCCGGACTGAGCGGCCGTTACATGACCAAACCCTATTGGGGCATAGGGTTCGAGGTGAAAACGCCGATCTCCAGGGACTTTCGCGTTCTCGGCGAAGTCTTCAATGGAGACCCCTTTGATTTCGAGGGAGAATTCCCCGCGTTTCAAACCGGTTTCCGTTGGTACAAAAGCCCCAATGTGCAGTGGGATGTTGTGTATGGCGGGCTGCGAACTCCGCCTGGGGAGGATGATCGTCCATGGAATCACACGTTCCAAATCGGTTTGCGTGTCCTGTTTGACGATGTGTTTCCGTTCCGATGACATCGGATCACTCTTCAAGGAGGTGGAGCATGAGCAAGCAGACTCTGTGCAAACTGGCTGTGCTGATGGTGATGGGAGTGATAGGGACCATGGGCGCTGGTTGTGGCGGGCTGGACGGCATCAGAGGCACCATTGTCGCTCTCGAGGGGAATCATCCGGAATATGTGGTCCGTGACGCGAGAGGCCGAGAGCGGCGCCTCTGGACGGACGAGCACACGAGAAAGGATCTGGTTGATCGTGGTGACGAAGTCCGCGTGTTCGTCACGAAGGACGGCTACGCGGCCTATATCATGAAACTGGATGGCCAGTAAGGTGTATAAGCATGATCGACGTGGGGATCAGATTTCTGGCGATCGGTCTCCGACTGTTGGTTGAGATGTGGCATGACGGTATAACGGACTGACGGGAAGCGTACCCATGACCCTGGCCTGGCTCAAAGAGTTGTTCGCGGCGTTTCTCCGCACCCGCCGAATCGCCAGACACTTCCGCCGTCTGGCGTGGATCGACACGCTCACGCAGGTCACCGTGGGGCGAGTGGTGCCGCCGAGCTTGACTCAAACGCTCGTCAAGGCGGCCACGGCCGACCCCGATGTTCTGCTGGCTGAGTTGAACAGTCATGCGGACGGATTGTCCGAAGCACAGGCTGAGGTCATTCGTGACCGGGTCGGCTTCAATGAGGTCGAACACGAGAAACCCCTGTCCTGGTGGCAGCGGCTATGGCTCTCTTATCGTAATCCGTTCAACTTGCTGCTGACGCTGCTGGCGGTGATTTCATGGCTGACCGACGATCGGGAAGCCACGGCAGTCATTGGCACCATGGTGGCACTCTCCACCGTACTGCGCTTTTGGCAAGAAGCCAAGGCCAATAAGGCGGCCGATGCACTGAAGGCCATGGTGACGACGACCGCGACGGTTATTCGCCGAGACGTCTCCGAAGATGCGGCTCCCATTTTCGAGAAGTTTTACGGCGTGCAACTGCCTGTGAAACCGGCTCGACGGGTAGAGGTTCCGATCCGGTTGTTGGTGCCTGGGGATGTGGTCGCGCTTTCGGCTGGTGACATGATTCCTGCCGACTGCCGGGTACTGGCTGCCAAGGATTTGTTTGTCTCGCAGGCGGCTATGACGGGGGAGTCGATGCCGGTCGAAAAATTCCCCGCTCTGCGAAATGGCAAGGCAGAGGGTCTGCTTGATTTGGACAATATCCTGTTCATGGGGGCCACCGTCGTGTCCGGTTCAGCCACGGCCGTCGTGGTGGCTACAGGCAATCACACCTATTTTGGTGCTCTGGCAAGGCGAGTTACGGCTGTTGAGCGAGCGCCCACATCATTTCAAGCCGGTGTGAATCAGGTCAGTTGGCTCCTGATCCGTTTCATGCTCGTCATGGCACCGCTCGTGCTACTCATCAATGGCTTCACGAAAGGTGATTGGATGGAGGCGATCTTATTTGCCCTGTCCATTGCTGTAGGCCTGACGCCGGAGATGTTACCGCTCATCGTGACTTCGACGTTGGCCAAAGGGGCGGTCTTTCTGTCTCGCAAAAAGGTGATCGTGAAACGGCTGGACTCGATCCAGAATTTTGGTGCGATGGACGTGCTCTGCACCGATAAGACCGGCACATTGACGCAGGACAAAATTTTCTTGGAACGGTACGTTGATGTGTGGGGAGAG
>JANDJC010000101.1 GCA_024331045.1 Nitrospira sp. | reverse complement strand
CTGCGGTTCCGTCTGGTTGCTCGCTCCGTTGATACCGAGGCGGTGGTGATGGCGCGCCCGCGCCCGGCACCCCTGTGGCTCCACAGTCCGGAGGGCAGGATTTCATGCCCTGGTTCGGATCCGGAAACACCGGCTCCATCTTCTGCAACTGACAGTGAGTTAAGCGGCCACCGTCCTTGCCACCACAACGACTCGGAACTGACGACCGGCCGACTTCCACATACCCTTCGGGACAAGAACCGCAGACCGCCAGAGGGGTAGCTCCCAGCGGCACACACTGAAGCAGGAGGGGCTCATCCTCCTTGCAAATGTCCGGCGCCTCGGTCGCCCCCGTGATCACATACCCCTCGGGACAGGCCCCACAGGTCATCCGAACAGCCGAAGGAGTCTTCGAGGCCTCTTGGGCAAACAATGGGACGAGGTGAACCGGCAGCCAGGCCAATAACCCGCCGCCCACGCCAATCAGCAGCACCCATTGCACGAAGCTCGATACGGGAGCATCAATCCTGTTGTCAGCCACGCGCCAGTTCCTTAAGGCCCTCGCGAATGAGGTTTGTCAGCGGAAGGGGGTGTGCGGATGTCTTGGCAACTTTCTTCAAAGCCTCTTTCACATCATGTGGACGGTAACCAAGATTGACCAACGCGGACAGAGCGTCCTCAAAGTGCTCGCCGGTGTCCACTCGGTCTGGCGTCGGCTTTCCCCCTGCCGTTGATGCGATCTTGCCAACTTTGTCTTTCAGTTCCAATGCGATGCGGCCCGCCGACTTCTTCCCAATCCCCGGTATGGTCGCCAATCTCTCCACGTCTTCGGTTCGAATCGCTCGGAGGAGGTCCGCCAGCGGCATGCTCGATAGGATGTTGAGCGCCAATTTGGGACCGATGCCGGTGACCGTCATCAATAAGAGAAACGACTCCTTTTCTTGTGGCGAGAGAAATCCAAATAGTTGAATCGCGTCTTCCCGAACATGGGTATGGATGTTGAGGGCGGTGACCTCGTTCACATTTGGAAGCGCGTAGTAGGTACTCAGAGGGATATGGACTTCGTATCCGACACCGTGAACGTCCAGAGTCAGGTGGGTCGGCGCCTTGAAGGTGAGTTTCCCCGTAAGAAAGGCGATCATCTCGTCTCGCCCTCGAAGGGAGGGTCGCTTTTTTCTTGATCTTCAGCGAGCCTACCCCGTCGCGATGGTAACCTTTTCCATGACCTCATCAGGAATATCGAAGTTTGCGTGCACCTTCTGCACATCGTCATGCTCATCCAGGATTTCCATCAACTTGAGCATCTGTTCAGCCAGCTTCTCATCCAGGCGAACCGTACTTTGAGGGATATAGGTAATCTCCGCCAGAGCAGTTTCAATCTTCGCATCGGCCAAGGCTTTCTTCACGGCTTCAAAGTCTTGGGGCGAGGTAATGATCTCGAACATCTTCTCGCCACCCTTGATGTCGTCCGCCCCAGCCTCAAGGGCCACCGAGAGCAGTGTGTCCTCATCCACCTTCCCCTTCTCGACGGTTAGCAGCCCTTTTTTCTGGAATTGCCACGACACTGCCCCGGCCTCCGCCATGCTTCCGTTATTTTTTGTTAGGAGACTGCGAATTTCCGCGACCGTGCGGTTGCGATTGTCGCTGGTGACTTCGAGAAGCAGAGCCGTCCCGCCGGGCCCGTACCCCTCTAGCGTAAACTCTTCGTAGGAGACCCCCGGCAATTCACCGGTGCCACGCTGGATGGCTTTTTTAATCGTCTCTCCCGGCATATTGGCGTCTTTTGCCTTTGCGATGGCCAGACGCAGACGCGGGTTCCCATCCGGATCGCCGCCCGCGCGAGCTGCAATCGTCAGCTCTCGAATGATTCGCGTGAAAAGCTTGCCTCGCTTGGCATCCTGCGCCGACTTATGTCGTTTGATGGTCGCCCAATGACTATGGCCGCCCATGGCTTATTCCCCCGTTGGCTTTCCCGTCCCGCTCTTGTTGGAGACCAGCCCGAACCTCTTGATATGACGAAAAAACTGCCAGTTGCGTACTGGTAGCATAGCACTTTGGAAGGAGTCAATCGCGCTTGGTTGCGCGCGTTTGGTTGACGCCTAACTCTCGGTCACGGTGGAAGGACTCTGCTGCCTATTCGCTGTAAATAAGCAACTGAACCCCCATGATCATGATGAGCCCGGCCCATGCCAGTATCCACCTCCTTCTCTTGAGATCGGACGGCTCCGCCACCCACAGAGCCATCGCCCGTGAGAAGGAGGCACCTATCCCCAAACTCCCTGTAACGGCATGGTGCAGTTCAATTTTCCCATTGGCAGGATGATGGCCATGTGAGTGAGCAAACAACAGGAGTCCGCCGATGAAACCATAGAACACCACAGGAGCCGCCCAGGCCGGATGTTTTCCCCATCCAAGTCGCCAAGTTGCTTCGCTGATTGCCGCAACCGCCGCCAACACGCCGTAGAGTTTATGTTGGACCATTTCGTGATCCTGGCCAAAGAACGTGGCGACAAAACCTTGAGATCCAATCGGCCAGCCATCATGATCGCTCCACACCAACAGAAAGAGCGCAACGACGCCAAGCGCGCCCGGCAACACGAGAGTGGTCCACCTGGGCCAGGAGCACCCCAGCGCGGGCCCCAATTCGGCACATCCGAACAAAAACACCAATAGCCCGACGAACCGGTGGTTGAACTCCGAATAGGCGATCCCTTCAGATGTGCCTTCCCATCCTCCCAGACTTCTCAGAGCGTGCCCATGATTGCTTCCCTCTTTGTCGCCTGCTGCGGAGACAGTTCCCTGGGCGGCAATCGGCTGAGTCTGGACAGGCAAAACGCTCGCGGAGGGCACGAAGAGGAAGGCCACATAGGAAAACACCTGAGCGGCAAACTTGAGCGCCAACACCATCGACACGATGATCACGACCCTACGTCGCCGATGGAAGAAACGGCCTTCTCTTGCTCATTTCACCAAAGACTAACGCTCTGGATATCCCGTTGTGGGGAATGAATGACGGCGCGGATGTTCCACCTACATGAATTTGAGGAACTTCTCCTTGGCTTCGTCCATGACCTGGGCGGTCACCGTCTGCAAGCCTCGTTCTCGGGCCACTCGTTCAATCTCCCGGCGCGCCATTGGACGAATGAAATCTGGAATATTCTCCAATCGTTGCTCAGCCTCGCGGGACCAAACCAGGCCGCTCGGTGAATCATGCTTGGAATCATCCATCACTTGTAGGGTGATGGTCTTGATCCCATGTTTACGGGCATAGGCCTCCACGCTGCTTTGCACCATGGGTTTGACGAAGGAGGGGAGGCGATCCAGTTTTTCTTTGGCATCGGGAGTCCAGGTGAATTCCGATGCTCCACCGTTAGCCGACTTGCCCGATCCGGTCAAACCCATCTCTGCAACCATGGCCGAAAACGGACAGCCGCTGGTC
>JANDJC010000100.1 GCA_024331045.1 Nitrospira sp. | reverse complement strand
GCGGGCCCGCAAGCTCCAGCGGTACCTCACGCAGCCGCTCCACGTGACAGCGGAATTTACGGGGATCAAGGGCGTCACCGTGCCGCTCGAACACACGCTGCGGGACTGCGAATCGTTTTTGGCCGGGGACTTCGATGAAATTCCCGAGGACCGCTGCTACATGCGGGGGACCATGGCCGGTGAGACGCCGTGAACACGTTCACGCTTTATCTACAGGATGCGATGCGGACGGAACGGATCGAAGAGGTGGTCAGCTTCGTCGGCCGGGATTCGTCCGGGTCGTTCGGCATTCTGGCGGGACATGAGCGATTGATCACGGTGTTGGAGTTCGGCCTCGCTCGGTTTCGGCGGATCGATCGGCCGTGGGAATATCTGGCGCTCCCCGAGGCCGTGCTGTACGCCACGGGCGACCACGTGATGATCTGCACGAGGCGGTTTCTCCGCGATGATGACTACGAACGAATCTCGCGCGACTTGGATGAGCGCCTGCGTGTCGAAGAGGTCGAGCTGCGGGGCATCAAAGACAGTGTCCATCGGCTTCAAGAGGAACTGCTCAGGCGGTTGTGGCAACTGAGACGGCAAGGGCAGGGGAGACGGGAGGTCTGACGGTGAAGGATGAGGAACGGCTGAAACATGAAGTCGAGCGGGACGTCGAACGTCTTCGGAGCGCCGAACGAAAAAAACGAACGTTGCTGGCGGAGACCATGTACTTGGGGACCGTGGGGCTGCTGTTTGTCTTGCCAATCGTGGCCGGCGCCTATCTTGGCTTGTGGATCGATGAGATGGTGGAAGGACACTCTGTTCGATGGACGATCACGCTCATTCTTCTTGGCGTCGGTGTTGGGGTGGTCAATGTCTATCTCTTGCTGGTGAAAGAATAGAAAAGAGAAGAGCGCGATGCCGATTAAAACGATCGTCGAAATCGGGCCGTTCCGCATCACGGAAACCGTGACGATGACGTGGCTCATCATGGCCGCCCTGGTCGGGTTTGCCTGGTTTCTTTCTCGTCGCCTGAGTCAGGAGCCAGGATTGTTGCAAGTGGCTATTGAAGGGATCATCGGCGCGATCGATCACACGGTCCGGTCGGTGATCCCGGTTCATGCGGAGCGGGTGTTTCCGCTCATCGCCACGCTGTGGATCTTTCTGGCTGTCGCCAATCTGGTCGGGATCGTGCCGGGGCTCCATTCTCCGACCGCCGACCTCTCCGCGACCGCGGCGCTGGCCATGCTCGTCTTCTTGTCCGTGCCCTGGTTTGGGATTCGGATTGAAGGGCTCACCGGTTATCTGCGCCATTACCTGCGCCCGACCCCCGTGATGCTGCCGTTTCATTTGATCAGCGAGTTCACACGCACCGTCGCCTTGGCCATGCGCCTGTTCGGCAACGTCATGAGCCTGGAGATGGCGTTGGTGCTGGTGCTCGTCGTCGCCGGTTTTTTGGTGCCGATTCCCTTGCTGGCGCTTCACATCATCGAGGGACTGCTTCAGGCATTCATCTTCGGCATGCTGGCGCTGATCTACATCGGGAGCGCTATTCAGACTCAAGAGCACAGAAGACAATTGCAGCAAAAGGAGGCTGCCTGACCATGCAAGATCTGACGCTCTTCACGCTCGGCTCCACCGTGGTTGCCGCCCTGGCCATTGCGCTGGGGACGATGCTGCCGGCTATGGCGATGGGACGGGCGATCAGCCAGGCGCTCGAGGCCATTGCGCGGCAGCCGGAGGCCGAACGGTCCATCCTGAGGACCCTGCTCATCGGCCTGGCGATGATCGAGTCGTTGGCGATTTATTGTTTGGTGGTGGTGTTGATCATCCTGTTCCGCAATCCGCTGCTGGAATATCTGAAATAAGAGACAGCAACGGCGGCCGGCGGGGAGTGGCAAGCAGCTGCAAGGAGCGACAGGCGGCTGAATGGGCCCGCGGACGGATTCCAGTCCTTGGCGGGCGGAGACATTCGAGGGGAGCTGCGCATGGAGCTTGATTGGTCGACGTTTGGCCTTCAGGTGTTGAACTTCCTGATCCTCGTCTGGCTGCTCAAGCGGTTTTTGTACAAACCGGTCTTCACGGTCATCGCCGACCGCCGGGCGGCCATGGAGCGATTGCGGGCCGAGGCGGAACGCTTGCGAGCCGAAGGAGAAACTCTCAAACAACGGTATGAAGGCCGGTTGGCCGAATGGGAACAGGAGAAGCAACAGGCCCGAGCCCGCCTTCACGAAGAGCTCAACAAAGAACGAGCACGTCTACTGGAAGAGGTGCACCGTTCGGTGGCACAAGAACGGGAAAAGGCCAAAACGTTGGAGGAACGGCATCGCCAAGAACTCCGGCAGCAGGCGGAAGAGGCGGGGCTGGCGCTGGGCGCTCGGTTTGCCGCTCGCCTGTTGGAACGATTGGCGCATCCACACTTGACGACGCAATTGGTCGCCCTGGCTATCGAAGAACTGCGGGCCCTGCCTGAGGAACGGCGTCAGACGATCCATGCCATCTGCCGGAACGGAGACGCGGTCGCCTCCGTGTCCTCCGCCCATCAATTGGATGAGTCTCAGCGGGAAGCCTTGTCGGCTGTGTTGGGAGAGTTGGCGGGAAGAACGGTGACTTGTATTTGGACCGAAGATACTTCGCTGTTTGCGGGGGTGCAGGTCAGTGTCGGGCCGTGGATCTTTGCCGCCAATCTCCGGGAAGAGTTGAAAGGATTTACCGAGGCCGCCCATGCTGTTGACGCCGTACTCTGAAGCCGCTTCGCCGATCGCCCGGCAGGCCGCTTGGCTGGAGCAGTACCGATTCGCCTTGCGCGTGGCGGAGCGGGGCGTCGTGCGCTCGGTCGGGGATGGGATCGTCTGGGTGGACGGGCTTCCTTCCGTCGCGATGGATGAACTATTGATGTTCGATGGTGGAAGTCTAGCGCTGGTCTTTCACTTGGGACGGCAACTGGTGGGCGCGATCCTATTGGAACGGGCGGACAACCTGACCTCGGAGACCATCGCCTATCGACTCGGCCGGCCGCTCAGCATTCCGGTTGGAGACGCATGGCTCGGACGGGTGGTTGATCCGCTTGGACGTCCGCTGGACGGACAACCGATTCCCCAATCGATGAAGCGTCGCCCCCTCTTCACTCCCGCTCCGCCGATCATCGCGCGGGATTTTGTGCATCAGCCCCTCTATACAGGCAACAAGGTGGTGGACACGTTGATTCCGATCGGGAAGGGGCAACGGCAACTCATCATCGGCGACAACGGCGTGGGGAAAACATCGCTCGCGTTGGACACGGTGATCCATCAGCGGGGGAAAAACGTGCTCTGCGTGTACGTGTTGATCGGCCAGAAACGATCGACGGCGGTGCAGGTCATCGAGACGCTCCGTGCCCATGATGCGATGGCCCACACGACGGTCGTCGTCGCCGACGCCACGGCGTTACCTGGTCTCAAGTATCTGGCTCCGTTCGCCGGCTGCGCCCTGGCTGAGGCTTGGATGTGGCAGGGAAAAGATACGTTGGTGGTCTTCGACGACCTGACCACCCACGCACAGGCCTACCGAGAGCTGTCGCTCCTCTTGCGCCGCCCG
>JANDJC010000099.1 GCA_024331045.1 Nitrospira sp. | reverse complement strand
GAACAGGGCATCACGATCGACACGGCGCGGACGTTTTTCACCTGGAAGGGACGGCAATACATCATCATTGATGCGCCGGGCCATAAGGAATTTCTCAAGAACATGATCACAGGGGCGGCAAGGGCTGAGGCGGCGCTTCTGGTGATCGACGCGCTGGAAGGGGTCAAGGAACAATCCAAAAAACACGGCTATCTGCTCTCGCTCCTGGGTGTCCGTCAGTTTGCGGTGGTTGTGAACAAGATGGATTTAGTCGGCTATCGGCAGGACGTCTTTGCTGGGATCGAGAAGGAATATCGAGAGTTCTTACAACAATTCGGCGCGGTGCCGGAACGAGTCATTCCGGTCAGCGCCAAGCTCGGCGATAATATCGCCCATCAGAGCCAGGCCATGCCGTGGTATGACGGGCCAACCGTCCTGGATCTGCTCAGTTCGTTCAAGAAGGAGACGGCTTCCGCCGATCAGCCCCTGCGATTTCCCGTACAGGACGTCTACAAGTTCGATGCGCGCCGCATCATCGCAGGCCGCGTAACCGCTGGTCGGTTGCGGGTCGGCGATCCCATCATTTTTTCTCCTTCTAACAAACGGGCCAATGTCAAATCGATCGAGGCGTTCAACGTCGAACCACCTCCGATGAGCGCCGAGGCAGGCCAATCCATTGGAATCACCCTTGACGAACAGATTTTTGTGGAGCGGGGAGAAATCGCGACCCACCCCGACAACCTGCCGCATGTCTCCACGTCGTTTAAAGCCAACCTCTTTTGGCTGGGCAAGCGGCCGCTGGAACGGAGACGAAAATATGGGCTGCGGCTTGCCACCAAGGAGGTCGAATGTGAAGTGGCCGCGATTCATCGCATCATTGACACGGCGGATTTGACTCAACAACAGGGTGGGACAGCGGTGAGCCGGAACCAAGTGGCTGAGCTGACCATCAGGACCAAATCTCCGATCGCCTTCGACGTGTCGTCCTTGTTCGAGGCGACCGGCCGATTCGTCCTGGTTGACGAGTATGACATTTCGGGCGGTGGCATCGTGACGGAAATGGTGCCCGATGAGCAGGAGTCGTTGAGGGAAGAGGCACGCCGGCGGGATTTTGCCTGGGTCAAGGGAGAAGTCAGCATAGAAGACCGAGCTAAACAGTACGGACACCGGTCTGCGGTCGTGCTCTTTACCGGGGGAAGGCACGCGGGCAAGTCACTGTTGGCTAGAAAATTGGAAGGGCGGTTGGTTGCGGACGGATGTCACGCCTATCTATTGGACGGAGAAAATCTGCGCCGAGGGCTCGATGCCGATTTGAGTGAAGAGGAAAAAGGACTGACCGCCGAAATGGCTCGTCGATACGGCGAAGTCGCCAGACTGTTGATTGATACCGGATTGATCGTGGTTTCCACCACGAATCCCTTTGGGTTGGCGTACAGGGAAGCATTGGGGGCCATCAGGACGCTCGTGCATCCCGCTCCAGTGATTGCTGTGCATGTAAGCAAAACCGCCGAGGAACCTCCGCCTGACACTGATGTCGTGCTGAGCGGACCGGTTGATCTCGACGCGGCGATCAAGCAGGTCATGGAGGCACTCAAACGTCGGGGAGTATTGGATGAATCGCTGGGAGCCAAACCGACCCCACAATATTCCATTTAACTCCCTCACCTTAACTCCCTCGCCCGTCACTTCCTTGTCATGGAATGGGCGGGGCTCTGAGGTCTGTCGGCGGGTTCTGTCAGGTCGATCCGTGTTACAGGCTCATGATCGGCCCACGACCCTTGTTCGAGGGCTTGACGGGCTAGTTTTAGATATTTAGGCGGCCTGAGCCAAGGGCGAGATACTGTGCAAGGTCTGTTGCAACTCAGCTTGGGCCTCCGCGAGCAAGGTTGGGATAGCAGAGGGGACGAAACGAACAGCGGCGACGGCGCCAGGGTGGAGAAACAAGGCGGGGGGCCGGCGAGGCGGCTTCATCTCTTCGTGATAATCGACAATCGCGCCGGCTAGATGAACGATCGAGGCCTGGAGAACGAATGCGCCGGCCTTGTCGGGATCCAGTTGCCAGCGGATCGCCTGCTCAAGCGCAAGCGGTAACCCCCACCATCGAAGCCATTCGCCTCCCACCTCGGCAAAGTCGCAGCCGATGTTGGACTGTTCGACATCGGCCAAGGAGGCTTCCAGATAGCTGGCCTCGATCAAAGCGGAGTGGACCCGTTGGGGAACAGTCTGATAAAGAACGGCATGGCCGATGTCGCGGAACAACCCCGCGACGTAGAGACGCTCGCTCTGATCGATGCCTGAGGCTGCGGCAATTTTCCCGGCGAGCAGGGCGCACAACAGACTTTTCCGCCAGAATTTAGCGACATCCATTAAAGAGACCGGTATTCCCGAAAACGTGCGTCCAACGGTGGCGGTGGCAACCACCGTCGCTGTTTGGGGGCCAAGGAGTCGGATAGCGTCCGAGATCGTTTCAACTTGCGAGGGGCATCCATAGAGGGGATTGTTGGCAGCCCGGAGCAAGGCGGCCGAGAGGGCCGGATCTTGCTTGATGCAGGCGGCGATGGGTTCGCTGGTCGAGTCAGGAGCCTCCACCATGATCTGTACGTGAGTGTAGAGTTCGGGTAGAGTCGGGATCGAGGGGCAGGACTGGACTAGTTCTTCTGCCGGCGGCATGGGGAAGACCTCCTTGGAAGACGTCTTTGATTGTTGCCGCAAACAGTCGGCACCTGCTTCGCTTGGGATCACCTCTCGTTTGTTATCGGGTGGCGGGGGAGAAAACTGTAGCGGATTTTTTTCTCAGTCGATCTGGCGCTGACCCGCCTCGTAGGAGTTCCCGTTGCAGGCAGACAGCGTGAAAGGCTGGTACCCCCGACTGGACAGGCCTGATTCTGAAGGCAGGAGACGAGGGTCGTCACGTCATGGAGATTGCGCCTCTGTTTCTGAGTCGGCTGGTTTGACTCACCGAAAATCCCCGTGTTACCGTAACAGAGCCCACACCATAGCGTCATCGAACGCTTGTGGAGAGCCTAAAGAGAGGGTGGACAGAAATCGGAGAGAGGTTGGCGTAAAGAACAATTGAAATGAATCCTCGCTCGAGATGTGAGCAAAGGAGCAAGCGATGAAATTTGTTTGCCTGGCCTGTGAAACGTATATGACGCTCGAAAAAGTCGAAAAGCCAGAAGAGGGGTCGCTAGGTGTCTTTTTTGTTTGTCCCTCCTGCCATGCCAGGTTCTCGATGGTGACCAATGCCGGCGAAACCAACATGATGAATGTGTTGGGGCTCAAATTAGGCGCCCGTGCCGAGTCGGCGGATCCAACCCTCTCGTCCCTGGCTGACAAAATTCAGAAGGTCAAGCCGGTGGGTGCTACCGGAGTGTCGAGTGGAGGAGAGAAGACGACCAGTGGCTGTCCGTTTTCGGCCATGGTTGCCGAAATGGGCTTGACCGGATCGGGCAACACCCCCACCAACTGGATTTGGAACAGGAGAGGCGAGTTCGGGGGAACCACGCCTGGGACCCCATCGCTCCCGTATCCCAAACGGGGAGGCAGGACCAGCCGCCGAATCCCTCCCACCCGCATCCCCCGAATCCCCTCGTCCCACCCCCGGACCACTTCCCCGGCCCCGAGGGTGAAGGAGACGGGAGGTGCCGGGGGGAGGGTGC
>JANDJC010000098.1 GCA_024331045.1 Nitrospira sp. | reverse complement strand
CGCTGTTCTGTGGGGTATTGCTGGCGAAGTCTTTGCCAAATTCGTCGCGGCCTCGGCAAAATACAGTGCCATCTATTCTAGTTTTGCCGTATTAATCCTATTCCTGCTCTGGTTGTACACAGGGTGGATGATCATTTTAATTGGTGCTCAGTTTTCATTTTTTCACCAACATCCGACTGCATATCTATCACGACAGCTCTGGCAACAGGGCACACCGGCTTTTCGCGAGCGTGTCACCTTGAACCTTTTGCTGACGCTGGCGTGCCAGTACCTTCAAGGACGTCCTCCGCTCCGCCTTTCTGACCTTGCCATGAAGCTAAACCTCCCTGATGAATTGGTGGCTGAAGAATTGGACCGACTGATTCAGGCTGAGCTAGTCGGTTTGGTCAAGGAACCAGAAGGCATCAGTTTGATCAAGCCACCGGAACTGATCACGATCAAAGAAATCTTCGACATTGTGTGGGACGGTCATCTAACAACAGCACCTCGTAGCCAATCACCAGACGACCCTCTCGAAACCTTACTCCGGCGGCGTGATGAAGCGGTGGCAGAGTCCGTCGCCGGCCAAACCTTGCGCTCACTGGCAGAGCAACGAGCATCCTCCCCTCGCCAGGCAAGGAGTTGACAGCGGAACACAGTCTCTCTTCACTGATTCAATATCACGATCTCCGTGCGCTTGATGAGCTCCCTGAGTTCTTTTCGTTAGAAAAGACAACAGGATGGTTTCTTGTCCTCTCTTTCGTTTCGCCAATGCTTCTCTCATAAGCTCCCTGGTCATTTTCCTCCTGTGTATCCCACGCGATACGCCGTGAACCTACCAGATACGTCACCTTGGGACAGCATCCGGATGATCATGGCTATGTTGATGATATTGGTGGTGCTTCATGAGTGGAACAGATCTCGCTAGCAGTTCAGTGCCGGCAGAGAAAAACCGACGCGCTCGGTGCCAATTCCATTCGTTTGTCATCAACGAACCATAAACTGAGAGGAGGCAGTGCCATGTTATCGCATACCAATCTTTTCATGCCGTTGCTGTTCATTCTTGCACTTCTCGTGAGTGCACCACCCGTCGTCAACGCCACACCAAGCACGAAGGGCAAGCCATCTGCGGCTGTGGAACAATCCCTCTCCTCCAATCCCATCGACATCAATTCAGCCACGCTTGCTGACTTACAATCACTCCCTGGCGTGGGGATCGTGACCGCTCAAAAAATCGTCGAGGGACGTCCTTACACTTCCATCGATGATTTAAGGACCCGCAACATCGTGAAGGGGAAGACTTACGACAAAATCCGTAACTTGGTCAGTGTTAAGCCGCCCAAAGGGGCAATCCGGCGCGACTCCTCTATCCCGCCAAGCGCGAATGTTAACTAGCCACGTGGACCATTGCCTCGGCGGCGGCTTCCCGCACAGCGGAAGCCGCCGCCTTTCCCAAGGAAGCACCACGCACACGCTTAGGCAAACTCCTGCCGCACCATACTCTCTTGCTACCCTGGTGATCAGCCGATCGTTCCCGGTACAATATTGTTATCGCTTACAGGCCAGAGCGCCTAGTGGGAAGACATAACGGTAATGAATGCCAGAAGGAATGGCGGGGTCCTGTCCCCTGAATGTGTCACCGTCTCGAGGCTGGTGTGAGCGCGTTCGGAACAGGCATAGCGGGATTGATCGGGGGCATTGTCCTCCTCATGAGCCTCTTTTCTTTCTCACAGAGAAAATGGAAGCACGGGCTCATCTGGCTATTTTGCGGATTGCTCCTCATCGCCTTGTTAACATTCCTCGATAGGCCTGGGTCCCAGTGGCTTCAGTTTGGAAGTTCAAATGCCTCTTTTTGACAGGGCGAGCCTGAAACAGGGGCTGGCGCCCCACCGGTTTCGCAATCACGGAGATGAATGCCAGTTGACCGAGGAAAACAGATCTCCGCGTTGTTCAACATCTGAATACAGCAACTGATCAAAACGGATGATGACGGAGTCTTCTTCATTGACGAACCAACCATGGCTTTCACCGGTTGCGAAAATCAGCACCATTCTGGTCCTCCTGGGCACTTCTGATTGGGGCTTCCAAGGATCACTCCACCTGTCGTTTCCGTCTCATCGCAACAAGGTTCTGCAAAAGGTTCTTCAGATCCTATGATGGTTAATATCCGTCCAGCTACCGAGAATGACTTTGGGGCTCTCTTGCAAGTTCAACAAGCCGCCTTTGGAGCCTATGCTTCCATTTTCCCGGTCTCCAGTTGGATAATGGAAACCCTCAATGAGCTCCAGGAGGATGCCAAGACCAAACACATCATCGTCGCTGAATTGGAGGGAGCAATTGTCGGCTCGGTCCGTTTCTGGATTGTAGGTGGAGTGTGCATCATCCGATTACTATCGGTGCATCCACACTATCAAGGCAAGGGCATTGGAAAAGAATTGATACGAGAAGTCGAGCGCCGAGCGGTGGAGGCCCACAAGCTCTACGCCTGCACAATGCTGCGCATCCCCCGAAACATTCTGTTTTTTCTCGGTCTGGGGTATAAAGCAGAATCTCTCCTGCCCGACCACTATGACCATCTCGATTTAATTTGTTTTGCGAAGTATAGGACCGACAGGCTCGCTTCGACCTACGAGAAGGTGTCATGACAAAAAAAGACACGATCATGTGGCTAGTTCCCCTCCCCTAGGATGAAGGGAGATACAGAAAACCAAAGGGCCTCCTATGACCGTCGCAGTTTGACCCTTCAAAGTGGTTCTCGCTCTTGCTGAAAGAAGCTTGCTAAAAAAAGGAGCAACTATGTCAACTGTCTTGAGGCTATGGACCATCGTGTTGTTGAGCATCCTTGCCGGCTGTATTGATCCTCCCAAATCACCGTATGTCGATGTTCACGACCTCGTTGTCCCATCAAGCCACCCCCTCCCACCTGCTACAGCGTATTCCTCTGAAGACCTCTACCAATTAGGCCGCCGCCACGAACACTTTACCCTCGACTGGCCAGAAGCCGTCCGATGGTATCGATTAGCCGCTCAACAACGTCACCTTGACGCCTTATATCGCCTCTGCGTGCTCACCGATCGCGGCCTTGGGACCCCTCAAGACTTTGAAGAGGCCGCGCAGTGGTGTCGCCAGGCCGCTGAAGCTGGACATGCGAAAGCAATGGTGGTTCTCGGAAGATTTTTTGAGCAAGGGCACGGTGTTACGAAAGATCATGGACAGGCTTACCTGTGGTACAACCTGGCTGCCGCCCGTGGCCTGGAAGAAGGGGCACGACAACGGGACCGCCTTGCCCGTCAGATGACAGTCACACAACTCACCAACGCACAACACCAAACAAAAACATGGATGAAGAGTAATGCCGCCAATTCGGAATGATCGTTTTCTTTGCCAAATGCCATTTCCCTGCTGGTTCGCTCAGCACTATTGGTGATCCAACTATCACAACAATCCACTGCGAACCGTGCATCAGAAGATAGAATGCCTGCAAAGCTCCGTTTTCACGCCATGAGGAATTATACACAGATGAAAAACCTTCTTCCGCTGCAGCGGATTCAGTGGAGAGCAGTCACAGAAACAGGACGAGCTGGCAAGAGTCCTAGTTATTCAACTGGCTCCTCAATCGGCCCAGCCCATTCACCCTTCGCAAGGGCCACTTCTTGATAACCCCCATCAGGCCACTGAAATTCACCCGACGCATCAACTAGCACGATAAACGGATCAGCTTCATGTGCCTCGCCACGAAACCAATACCAACCAGGCACAGTAGGCTTTGTCGTCGTCCATCTCAACATGGTCATGCTCCTTATCTTCGATCTTCGAAGGTTTTGTTACAGTGGACGCCATAAGCGTCAATGTGCAGTCCTTTTCTATATTGTAGAAGCTCTTCCATCCCTGCGCCAAGCACTCCGGTGGACTACCGCCGCGCTCGTCGCAGCACCAACCAGGTGCCGGCAATTGGCCGTGCTCCCCATTGTCCCCTCAATGAGCCCTGGCGTGGTGGCAAGAAACCTTTGCTCTTGGAACCGAGCCGACTCGTCATCCGTGCCATTGCCAGCCACATGGCTTCGCTATTGGGAGGACCAGTGGAGAAGACCGTAACGTGTCGCCTAAGGTTCGAAACAACCGTCGCTGACTCCACTCGCATAGAAATTGTGATAGAGGGAG
>JANDJC010000097.1 GCA_024331045.1 Nitrospira sp. | reverse complement strand
TTCGAGAGGGCCACACAGACCCGTTCGGCGCGACGGCAGACGGTTCTGGCCTGATGGAGAAAGGCGGACACCTTGCCGCCCCCTGGCAGGATGAACTCTTTGAGCGGCGCCAGATCTTCTTGGCACCGGTCGATCACCTGTTCGAGCCGCTCGACATCCCGCTCCGTCACCTGCGGCATGTGTTTGAAGGTCTGACCGGGCGCGGTGGCCAAGAGGCTCCCGACATCGAACAGTTTGTTCTGAATCCAGCGCAGCTCCTCTTCCAGCCGTTCCTTGGCGGAAGGATTGCCCGACACCTCGGCATTCAGGGCGCGGACCACGCCAATCGTTGCGTTCAGCTCATCGATCGTCCCATAGGCCTCAACCCTGAGACTGTCCTTCCACACCTCCTGGCCACCGGCCAGCCTGGTCTTCCCCTTGTCGCCGGTTTTTGTATAGACCTTGGTGATCCGCATCGTGTTTCCTCTCTTTCACTGATGATCAAGCCGGATCAGACTGCCGACTGATGGTCTCCTGCGCCACCTGGCCGAGACAGGAAGGACAGAGACAATCCTGATACCTGGCCGCGATCCAATCCATTTGGGAGTCGGTGATGCAGACGGATTCGCACCAACAGCGATAGCCCTGGCATTGAAATGGCTCGCCACAGTGTTCGCAGGTTTTCTCTATCGGTCCCCTCATCTCCAACAGAGACCTTCGTTGTTTCACCCCACACAACGGCGAGGGACCGGGCAGCCCCTCACTGACTCACTGTCACTGACTCATCATCAATGACCGACTGACAACCGACAACCCTCACCGCTCTTGTGTCATACGCCGCCATGTGATTTATAGCGGCAGGTCATAATTCATCCGCACGCCGCCGTAAATGGAACGGATCGGCGTCCCATACGGGAAAATTTCCTCATACGTTTCGTTAAAGAGGTTATCGACCCGCACGTAGGCCTGCCAGTTTTTCGTCACGTTGTAGGAAGCCGCCAGATTGACCACGTTAAACGTGCCAAGGGCCCGAGCAGGGGTATTGCCCAGATTGTCATGGCGATTGCCCACAAACCGATAGTCGATATCAAGTCGCAAGGCCTCGATCGGCGAATAGGAGAATCCGACCGTCCCCTGATCGACCGGCCATCGGGGGAGTCGCTTATCGCCTCCCAGTCCCAGCGTGGGGCTGTCGAACGCACGGGTCAGGGTATAGGTATATTGCCCTCGCACCTCTAACCCCTTGAAGAGGGCCAGGCGAAACGAAAACTCCCATCCCTGTGTCTTCGCATTGGCGATGTTGATCGGACAGAATCCGAATGACCCAGGCGGGCAGAGAGGACCGCCCGAGGCGAATTGAATCAAGTTCTGAAACCGATTCCAAAAATACCCCGCGCTCACGTGCAGCCGATCATTGAAGAGACTCTGCTCCACCGCCGCGTCCAAACCAAGGCTTTTCTCCGGTTTCAGATCAGGATTGCCAAATCCCCGGAAGAACAGATCGTTCAACGTCGGCGCCTTGAAGCCGGTGCCATAGCTCCCTCGAAACCTGGTGCCGGTTTCTTTCAGATGGTAGCCGCCGGTCACGCGATAGGTGGTCGCGTCTTCAAACCGGTTGTAATTGTCATGCCGCCCGCCGGCCGTGAAAAACAATCGATCCCACAGGTTGACCTGCACCTGGGCGAATCCGGCGTTGGACGAGATAATCCGAGCCGGTTCCGTCGCTCCATAGAAAGCGGGGGCATCGCCTTCATCCCTGCGCAATTGATAGCCGGCGGTGAGGAGCACCCACTCACCGATCCGGAAGTCGTTCTGCCATTCCAGTCGGCGATTTAAAATTTCCAGATCGCTTGAAAAGGGAGTAAAGCAGGCATCGAAATTCGGAAAGCACGACGTCGGGCTGGCCGTGATGAACTGTCTGGTGTTGAGATTGAAGCCGACGTTGCCGCTCTCACTCTTTAATCGTTGATTGGATTGTGACAAGGTCAACAGACTGGTCCACCACGACGTAATCGGCTGGCGCCAGGTGCCGTTGAGGATCAGATTCCGGTTCGTTGACCGCGCACCGAAGACATCGGCCGGGGCACCGCTGTCCGCAAATCCGTCGAAACTGAGCCGCGAATCATACCAGCGCATGTTGAACTCGAGGCGGCCATCCTTCGGTAACTCCGTGCCGATCTTGGCCGACACCTGGGTATTGTGGAACCCGTCGTTTTCGAACGCGCCCCTCCGATAGTTGATGGCTGAAAAACTGCTGGTGTCCCACCGTGAGACGGACAGGGAAAAATCAAAGGGCCCCTTCGCTCCGGACAGGTGTCCACCTTCTCGAAAGGTCGCAAACGAGCCATACTCGAAGAAGGCGCCGATGTTCGGCGTGCCGGTTCCTTTCTTCGTATAGATGTTGATCACGCCGCCGATGGCGTCCGAGCCGTACAACATGCCTTGCGCGCCGCGTAGAATCTCGATCCGATCGATATTGTCCACCGTCAAGCTGGAGAAGTCATAGGCTCCGGTCGTGGGACTGTTGACGATCACCCCGTCGATCAGCACCAAGGTATGCCTCGCGAATGCCCCTCTCATTTTGACCGTGGCCTCGGTGCCGGGGCCGCCGCTCGACGTGGCGAAGACGCCCTGCGCCAGGCGCAATCCGTCGATGACGGTTTTGATGCCCTTTTGTTCCAATTCCTCGCCGCTGATCACCTCGACGGCGCTGGTGACTTGCCTGGCCGGAACTTCCGTTTTCGTCGCGCTCACGACGACAGCGGGAGCTTCCAGCGGCTCCGACCGGCTCGCCATCGCCAGATCCTGCGAATGGGCCGAAGAAACAGAGACGGACGTGACAAACAATGCACTGAGAACACCGCGCCCCAGGCGCGGACGGACACGAATCATGGCAACCTCCCTTTGGCTCGAAGAGGGTTGAGTTGGTCCGTCAGACGGGTCTCCTGACTCGCGGCTCGTCGCTCCCCTGCGCCTTCCCATGCGTGAACCCGCACAGTGGCATCGTGCAGCGTCGCTCCCCGCTTACAGTGGCGGCACCGTGATGGCTTTGCACCATCTTCCCCGGCGCTGACGGATGATCAAGTTCGACTCCCCTTTCCGACAATGAACGACCATCCCTGATCGACTCTCCGGCGAGAACAGGGGATGGGCTCTTCCCACCGGCCTTTGGCTTCATCTCAGTTGGACAACGGCATCATCTGAAAAGCGGCTGTCATCGGAGCCATGGCGCTGAAATCCCAATCGAGCGTCAGAACGGCCGATCGTTCCGATGAATGGGTCAGCAGCCGTTCTCCGTTTTTCACCACCAGACTCTGGGCTTTCCGAAAATCCAGTGTGCGTTCCGTCCCGGTTCGGTTACAGACGATCAGCGGCAATCCGGTTTCTCTTGAACGATCCTCCCATTCGCCATTGGGTCCATGAAGCCCCGGTCCCCACGACGAGGGCGAGATGAGCAATTGCGCGCCGCTTCGTTTCAACGACCCGGCGATACCAGGTGTAAAAGCATCGGCGCACACCAAGAGTCCAACGGTGATGCCATCACATCGAACCGGTTGTGCCCTGTCCCCTGGGCTGGACCAGGACAGCGAATCGCTCTTGGTATTGATCTTTTGATGTTTGCCCAGGATGTCACCGCGGGGACCGATCACAAACACTGAGTTATAGAGCCGGTTCCCCTCCCGTTCTGGAGCAGCGAAAAAGACCGTGACGCCCAATTTCCGAACCAGTCGGCAAAACCGTGTCATCCAAACGTCCGGCTGTGGCCTGATCCAGTCAGTGCCCAGGAGCCGAGGAAACTGAAGGCCGCATGACACCAGTTCGGGCGTCACGATCCACCTGGCGCCGGATGAGGCCGCCCTGGTCACGGCCTCCGCCACCATCGCCTGATTACGAGCGACGGCGCCGGGAACGATGTCGAGGTGCAGGAGCGCGATCGTTCCCACTTTCATGTGCCGGCTCTTATGCGATGCTCATCTTGTGGAGCCTGTATCGGCAGGGTGACGCGCGGCCTCCCTGTCTGCGGATGCCGATCGATCATCACGTCGCACCCATAGACATCGTGCAGGATGTCCTGCCGAAGGATCTCCGCCGGCGTTCCGATCGCCCGAACGGTCCCCTCTCTCATCATCACAACCCGGTCGCAAAGCAGGCTTGCCACATTGAGGTCATGCGTGACCAGCCCCACTGTAAGAT